>NZ_NEGD01000008.1:0-174601 GCF_002135245.1 Acinetobacter sp. ANC 4218
TGATCTCGAACGTCTTGCAGAACTGCAAGACGTTGAATTTCTTTGTCAGACATAGTGATCAGCATCTATATTTTATATCCAGTCCATGGTGATAAAAACCATCATAAACTAGACATTTTTATTGGTGAGAATATAGACATTTTGAATGGGTTCTAACAGGCGACAACAACAATACGTATAAAATTGCCTTCAAATCATCAGATGCATGTCATATCTATTCAGCATGTTATGATTAATCAACCAGCAATTCACGATTAATATCAAACATCCTGAAGAATAAAAAAGCTCACGTCGGTGAGCTTTTTTTATGTTTCACATGGAACATAAGCGCTGCTTATAAAAATGGATTTTCAATTTCCTGTTCATCCTGACGGTCAATTTTTTCCGGAAGATGAGCTTCATTTTCCAAAGCACTGACCACAGCATTGACAAAAGCCTGCAAGGCTTTCGCTGCCTGAAGCCCAGCCTGATCTTTGGTCAGCTGTAAATTGCCATAAATACTGACACAGTCTTCTTGATTTTCTAAGGTAAGGTCGTGAATGGCATGCGATTCGGTACCATTTTCAAAAGGCTTGAACATTGTATTCTCACTGATCTTTGTTGTTATTAAAAAGGTAGGATGACGACTTTCATCCTACCTAAAAAAGGCTTATTTCAACAACTGTAAAATGTACTGCAAAAGCCCTTCAATCAACTGTTTAATAATCGCATCTTGAGTATTTGGACCGTTCGTTGCTGCACTACCATTATTCTCTTGTGCAGGGATTAAATTTGCTGAACTTGCAGAGGAAGATTTAAACTTTTTCTGCAAAGCGTTAAGCTCATCTGCACTGACTTCTTCGGCACATTGGCTTTCTGCATCCCAATGTGAATAGGCAATTTTCTGAGTTGCTTTCACTGCACTTGCCTTTAGTGGCAAATTGTAAGTATTGCGCTTCTGGTCTTCGGTTAACTGGGGGAAAATATTAATTCCTGTCAGATCTTCCAGAGCACAGATACTGATCACCTGCACTTTGGGTGCAGTATTTTTCAGGGTATTGTCGGCATAGTACACCCCTGCTGCCCCTGTTTTTGGGATATAGATGGCTTTATAGGTCGCTGTTGGAACAATCACCCCATTACCAATTGTCTTCAATTTTTTAGCTGAATACACCGGTCCCGTTACAATATAGACATCCTGCTTCTGCTTGGTCACGATCGCGCGAGTCGCTTCTTCCAGCTCTCGCCAAACCTGCTGATTATTCTTCGGAGCTTGCGGCACCATATTGGCCAATGAGAAGCTGTCAAACTGCGCATCTTTATTCGGCATATCGGCATTGGGTGCCATGTGTCCGCGGTCATAGCCCGAAGCTTTATAGTCTGCCAAGGTCGCTCGATATTCTGTCTTTAGACGTGTTTCTTCATGGAAGTTGTCTTCACGTGGAATTTTATGGCTCAAGCGTTGTGGCGTCAGGGCTTCTGCCACCCATAAAGGTGTTTTCGACACCCCCGAATACATCACGTTAAAGCCATTAAAGCACAGCGGAAAGGCATTTTTAGTCAGGCTTTTTTTGGCCAGATACGGCGGAATATCGCGGTAAAACTGATCCAGACAGGCCGAGTTGGAGGCTGATGGCAATGAAATCAGCTGTTGAATTCTTTCTTGTCCAAAGGCAATTGCAAAACTACTGGTTGCAACTACGCCCAAGATAATTTTTAAACTATTCCGCTTTAAAATTTGCATTACAGATTGACCCGTTTTACCTTTCTTGACTGCCATTTTGAGACCAACCCTCATTTTTCACGAGCTTAACAAGCAGTTAAAATGAAGTATATGTAGCAAATTTTATTTGCTTAACAATTAGCCTAAAACTGTTCAACAAAAGCACAGTTGTTGTAACAGTCTGTCTCATTTTCTAAAGCTTTTCTAACCAGTCTTAAGAGCTTTACGTATGTTTGATTGAAAAACCGATGCTGCTTATGACAAGGTAAAAATACGCAAAAAATCTGAATAATGATTGCTACGGAGTATTTTATGCATTTTAAGCTTTTAGGTTTAAGTCTGGTTACAGGAATGATGAGTGCAACGGCATTCGCAGAACCAGCCATTCAACCGGGCGATACCTTAGAAAGTCTATCTAAAGTCAAAGTAAGCACTGCAGTAAATGGTCAGGCAGGTTCGATTGAAGAATTAGTGGCTAGCGGTCAAATCCGCATTGTAGATGCAGGTCAAGTTGCTACCAAGTCGAATGTAGCGGGTTCTGAAACCGCAGCACAAGCCAGCTCAGCTTCAGATGCAACTGTGGCACAAAGCTCAGAGATGTCAGAGATAAATACAGCAGCACAAGTTGATTCATCTAGCGCACAAGCAAATGAATCCGCTATTGAGCAAACAGCTCAGGCTGTATCTGACCATGTAAATCAGATACAACCGAATAGCGAATTAGCTGCGCAACAGGCGGAACAAGGTTCAGATCAACAGATTGCAACTGCGCCGGTCAATCAATCTGCTGCTGATGCACAAGTCAATGCAGCAAATATGCCTCAAGCAGAACTAAGCAATGAATCTGCGGCTGCCACACCAGCAAATCATGTTGAGACCACTGCAACCCAGGAAGCCTTTGCAGCCACCCCTGAAGCGACACAGCCAGATGATGCAGTACAAGCAGCACCAGAAGCTGCTGTAAGCGATGCTCCGGTAAAGGTCTCTCCTGAAGTACCAATGACAGAGGTAACAGAGAACTAATCACGCTCTTTTTCAGGCTTTCATCCTCCAAATAAAAAACCAAGGATTTTCCACCTTGGTTTTTTATTGTCTGCACAATCTGAAACTTAGATTTCGATTTGACTACCTAATTCAACCACACGATTGGGAGGAATCCGATAAAAGTCACTCACCGGACTGGTATTGCGCTGCATCGAAATAAACAGCTTTTCACGCCAAGAAGCCATACCGTCACCCACTGTACTAATAATTCGTTCACGCGAAACAAAGAAGCTGATTTGCATCAAATTATATTCGAGTTCAATCGATTGGTAGACTGCTTCGAGTGCCTGCGGAATATTCATCTCATCTTTAAAACCGTAAAACAGTTCAACCCGATAAAAATGCCGATTCATCATTTCTACTTGGAAGCGATCCTGATCAGCGACGTAAGGAACATCTTGAATTTTAACCGTCAAAATAATATTTTTCTGATGCAAGACCTTATTGTGCTTCATATTATGCAACATGGCATGCGGCACCACGGTGGGAGTACCCGTGAGAAATATAGCTTCCCCTTCTACCCAATTGGCTTGCTCATCGATACTTTGCACGAATATATCTAAAGGTAAGGTATCTTGCTGGAGCTTGGCGAAGGTCAGTTCACGCCCTTCTTTCCATGTCATTAATAGAAGGAAAGCAATTCCACCAATCAACAGTGGAACCCATCCCCCAGAGAATACTTTGAGTGAGGTTGCGCTTACCAATACCAAGTCCAATACCAAGAATGGAGTAATCAGCAGCATCAGTTTCGGTAGGTTCCATTTCCATGTGTAACGAATAAACACAGCAATCAGTAAGGTGTCACATAACATGGTCATGGTCACAGCCAGGCCATAAGCATGAGATAAGCGTGAACTGGTTTGGAAAATCAAGATCAGTACAATAATAGAGGCCAGTAAAACCCAGTTCAGTAAAGGCACATAGATTTGTCCCTGTTCTGAGTCTGAGGTGTGTTTAATGGTCAGTCGTGGTAAATAACCCAATTGAATGGCTTGACGTGCTAAAGAGAACACCCCTGAAATAACAGCTTGAGAGGCAATGACCGCGGCCATCGTTGCCAAGAAAATCATGGGGTATAGAGCCCATTCAGGCACCAATAAATAGAATGGATTTTGAATCGCACTTGGATCGCGAAGTAATAATGCCCCCTGACCTGCATAGTTAATTAACAAACAAGGTAACACCACAAAAAACCAGGCCAAACGAATAGGAACAGGACCAAAATGGCCCATATCGGCATACAAGGCTTCCCCGCCTGTCACGGTCAGTACGACCGCGCCCATAATAAAGAAGGTCATTAAGGGATGAGTGACAATAAACTGGAAAGCCCAATGTGGACTAAACATCCCCAAAACTACAGGAGTCTGAATAATGCTAGAGATTCCCAAGAATCCCAGTGCTAAAAACCATAATAAAGTTATTGGACCAAAAAACTTCCCCACAAAGGCTGTTCCATACTTTTGCATGATGAACAATATGGTCACAATCGTAATGGCGATTGGTATAATATAAGGGTCTAAAACATTTGTAGCGATAGAAAGCCCTTCAACTGCAGATAACACTGAAATTGCGGGGGTAATGATGCCATCCCCAAAAAACAGGGAAGCACCAATAAAGCCAATCGCAATTAACAGTAACTTTTTTTGATCACTAAAATTTGTATTACGCAAATTTAGGGCCAACAGCGCCATAATTCCGCCTTCACCATTGTTATCTGCACGCATAACAATGGCGACATATTTAATGGTAATGACCAGTGTCATGGTCCAAAAAATAATCGACAAAATACCCAATACATTTTCAGGGTTAATCCCCAAGCCATGTACTGTATGGAATGATTCTTTCAGCGCATAGAGTGGACTGGTTCCAATATCTCCAAACACAACCCCTAATGCTGCCAGAGTAATCGCGGGCAATGCGGCTTTTTGTGCAGTACTTTGCATATTTCGTCTTCGTTTTGAACACTATTTTTTCGCAATCATATCATTGAGCAAAAACTTTTGCTCTAAATCAATTGTTTCAACTTGGCAGAAGGGCTTTTTTTCGCTATCATCGCGGCGCAATGGTGAAGTGTCCGAGTGGCTGAAGGAGCACGCCTGGAAAGTGTGTATACGTTAATAGCGTATCGAGGGTTCGAATCCCTCTTTCACCGCCAAATTCGATATTTACGGTAGTTCACCGTAGTGCAAAAGACTTGATTCTAAAGGGATTGAGTCTTTTTTTATGCCCGATGCACCACGATGAATAACGGTAGTATACCGACAACTTTGTCGGTATATTTGTCGGTATAAGTTCAAATCAGCTAAATTTTGGCCACTATTCTTCAAAAGCGCTGATTTTGTACCGACAACCAGGAGAAATCGAAATGGCAAAACAGTCTAATAAGCTGACTGCTAAAGAGGTCAAAAATCTTAGCTTTGATATAAATGGGGCAAAGAAGCAAAGACACCCTGACGGCGGTGGACTGTATTTACTGATTGATGAAACTGAAGCCAAGTATTGGCGCATGGATTACCGCAGACCCATAACACAAAAATATAACACTTTGGCAATTGGCACCTACCCAACGGTCAGCCTTGAGCAGGCAAGGTCCAAGCGTGATGAATTTAAGAAGATGCTGTCAGATGGTATCGATCCAGCCGAGCAACGCAATAATAAGAAACGTGAGCAGCTAGAAGCTATAGAGAATACTTTTAGTAAATTTGCTAACGAATGGTTAGAACTGCGCAGACGTGAAGGAAAGGTCGACAGTGAAACAATACGCAAACTTGATAAAGATATCCTCCCCTTTATTGGCAAGTTACCAGTAGCACAACTGACCACTGAGCAACTGGAGCGTGATGTGACCGATGCTCTTGTAGAACGTGGTGCGCTTGAATCTGCTAGACGTGTGAAGTCAATTATAAATATGGTGCTTAAACTTCCATTAAAGCGCCGAATCATCACCTACAATCCTGCTCCAGACATTAGCCTACCTCAACCAATCAAGGGCAATCACAATGCTGTGACGGATGAGAGAGAGTTAGCTGAGCTACTCCGTAAAACGTGGCGCTTAACCAAAGACTTCCCACGTACACGGATCCGAACTGAGTTAGCAATAAAGCTATCAGCGTATATTTATCAGCGCCCAGGAGAAATCAGAACCTTACTATGGGAATCGGTAGACTTTGAAAATAGATGCCTATCATTTGCAGCAAGTAAAACCAATCAAGACCATATCGTGCCATTATCAATTCAGGCTTACGACATTCTCAAAGAGCTTGAGGACATGCGGACCACTTCAAAATACGTCTTCCCAAGTGTCAAAACCTCATCTGAGTGCATGAGTACAGATACCCTTACCCAAGTATTAAAACGATTAGGCTTTAAAGGGAAACATACAGCTCATGGATTCCGTGCAACGGCGCGAACCCTGCTAGATGAACAAATCGAATACAGAACAGACATTGTAGAACATCAGCTTGCTCACAAGGTCAGAGACCCGAATGGTACAGCTTATAACCGAACCAAGTTTTTACGCCGTAGACGTGAAATGATGCAGCTATGGTCAGATTATCTGGATACCCTTCGTCAAGGTGGGGACGTATCGAAGTTTAAGCCAAATGATGTCGGTGAAAATCTGATTCAATTCAAACAGAACACTAAAACCGCATAATTTTCAGTATTATTGAATCGCCAGGTATAGGAGGCATCCGACAAGCAAGCACCCAACTTGTTTACCTGGCTGCTTTTGGGAGTGCTGTGGGAGGCACAAAACATGAGTGAATTATTCAAGGTTCCTACCGTATCGATAGGCGAAGCACTAACCCTGGAAGGGAAACATTACGATTTCTTTAGAAAAATATTTGATAGGGTGTGCACCCTTTCTACCAGACAAGCTAAAGACGGTGAAACAACTAGGCACGTATTTGAAAAGATTTTAAAACTGGAGTGTGTGCCTCATGCTGATAGCTATATCAAAGACTTTATAAATAATGTTAAGTATTGGTCACTAGAGAATCAATCTGCGGATTTTTTGGTTCACTTCTACGCTCTAAATACTTTAGATGCTGCTTATAAGTACTGCTGCCAAGAAGATGCTGCTAAGGGCAATAACTCATTACACAGATTAGTTTTTGGCCCAGATAATCATAACTATCTTGTTGATGTAATCGACTATTTATCAGACCTAGAAAAAATTTCAGCAACGCATCTCACCAATAAAATAGTTAAGCACTTTATAGACAAAGCAGTAGAGAAAGCTAAAAAGGAAGCCGCAATGGAAGCCACTCAAGGACAGAGTAAAGGGGGGCAAACACGAGCGGAAAAATATGATAAACCAAGAATTGCTGTTTATGAAGCCTGGGAGAAAGGCTTGTTCCACTCTTATGCGGCATGTGCAAGGCAATTTGCTAATGAATTCAATTTATCAACTAAAACAATAGAAAAGTGGCTATCGAATAAATATAGCCCAACCAAAAATAAGACCAAAACATAATTACCCATCGTGCTAGCAAAATACCCATTGTGCTAGCGCGATACCCATTGTGCTAGCTCACGAGTTTCTAACTGCTATTGCAAACCACAAACTACCTCTAACGCCGTTGCACTACGGCACACAGTTAGAGGTTTTTTTATGTCTGCTCAACAACAAGCTACTGCTCCAAAAGGTTTTTACCGCATGTCGCGCCTTGCGACTACTGCTGCACGCAAGGAACGCAAGTACACCACCAAAGATGGAACAACTCGAACCATCAAGGCACGTCCTGAGCGTCAAGGCTTACTTCCAATGGGTGAAACAACCATATGGGACAAGGTGCGTGCTGGCGAGTTCCCTGCCCCGATCAAGCTAACCGAGCGCATCACCGCATGGCGCATTGAAGATGTTGAAGCATGGATGGCTTCAAAAGGATTGGAGGCTTGAGCATGAATAACACCCAAGAACAGCAAATTCTAAACCACCTTAAACAAGGCAAAACCATTTCACCAATCGAAGCATTAGAGCAGTACGGATGTTTTCGATTGAGTGCAGCCATTTACCGCTTAAAAACTAAAGGCTATGACATTACAACGCATAACGAGCGTAACAGTTCAGGTACTGGCACTCATGCACGATATGAACTGAAGGAGTGGCAAGCATGAATAAAAAACTCACTATCTCCAGTTTAAAGTTTTCTAAAGATTTTGGCTTACATCATAAAAATGTACTTCGTACTATTCGTGGCTTCAAATGCTCTAAAGAATTTAACGAGCGCAACTTTGAGCTGGTTGAATACACCGATGCTAAAGGTGAAAAACGCCCGATGTATGAAATCACTCAACAGGGCTTTACCTTCCTTATTTCTCGAACTTCAGGTCGTGTAAATGACCAATATATTGAGATGTATATCAATGCTTATGAAGAAATGGCCCAGCAATTAAGCCATGAAGAAGAATCACTTCATTACCAGTTAAACCAATTCACTTTGCAGTATATGTACGCTGAAGATGGAGCGAGTAACGCTGGGCGTGACCTCCAGTACTTTGGGAAAAAAGTTAAGCCCGAGCTTCGAAGGAAGATTCAGGAATTAATGGATAAGATTCAGTTGAAATTGCCTTTATTGGGGGGAGTTTGAAGTATGAAAGACCTACCCCTAAACATATTAAAACTGTTTTTAGCCTGGGCAATAGCTGTTTTTCTTGTTGCAAGCTATGGACGTTCCGCTTATGCTAATAGCGTTCATCCACATGATGAATTAGCTTTGGTCGGCTATGAATACTCAGCGCATACAGTCCGCTTAATGGGCTTTTTTTGTATGCGTAATATCTCTATGCGTTCGCATGTTATGGCGGAGCTGGAGGGGGAAGCGTTCGCGCTTGCCAGTCACCTGAGTTACTGGTCGACCAACCCCTTTCAGCTTTGCCACCTAAATTACTTGGTCGTAATTGGCAAGGCTCCTACAAACTCAGGAGCGCATTAATCATGCCTAATCAAATCAATAAAACAGCAGCAAATCATTTAGAAGATGCTCAAGTCTATCTTGAATCACTAGAGAGCGTATTGCTTCGCTTGTACACTAGCTACGACCAGTGCGACCTTTCAGATGATAAAGCAAAGGCCATGCTCAGTGTGTGTGAAGTGCTGGCGAATGGTGCTTTAGAAGATATTGAAAGTGCCAGTGTAAAAACTAAATTATATATTTCCGCTTATATCGACTTAGCGAATGGCATTGTAGTCACTATTGATGAGTTATCAGATTTTAATCTAGCTAAAGGCCACACAGCAGCAGCTATACACGGCCTGTTCTTAGTGGCTGGACAATTAAAAGAATCATTAGAAACTGCGGTTTATGCTGTTATGGAAGGGGGTGCAGCATGAATGCAAAACTCCCTTGTGATAAAACTGCAATTGCTTTTGCAGTCAGCACCGATCCAGTGACAGGCACCCGAACCGAATATCATTCTCTTAAAGACTTTGCTCAAAGCTGTATTGATGAGCAGAATTTTAAAGTGAAGCCGGAGAGCTATATTTTTTCTGAATTGCCAGAATATAACTGCGAAGAATGTGAAGCGCTCCCCCTGGTCAATCCTCAGCAATTGACTGAAGTCATCGGGTATGGAATCAGAGGTATTGCCAAAAAATACGACACCACTCGGACACCTTATAAAGAGATTGACTCTAAAAAAGTATCTTTTTCGATTGGTAAAAATGGAGTATTTGCAAGCAACACAAATAATAAATATACGCCGTATGTATTGGGTACTGACAATATAGATTTATTTGTGCAACTTGCGAAGGCTGGAGAGGCCATTGTGCTTCATAAGGATATTGATGCAGCGTATCAGATTATAAACAACGGTATGCCGGAATCAATACTTAGAATGATGGTGGGCTTTAATCCATCCAAACATAATCAGGATTTATTTGTTCAGGTAAATGAGAGTTTTAAGACACTTTCAACCAATCAGGTTAAGCAGTTTTTTACTGAAAAAAAGCAGCAAATCATAAAATCAATTGAATCTGATTCATTTGTACAACCTCAAGTTGAGGAGATGCCTGCAGATAAGAAAGCAGATACTTCTGGAAGCTGGCAAGCTCCAGTAAGCCTGAGAAATGACACTTTAATTCAATCAAAACCTTACCCTATTAATGAACTTCCTGAAGTTGTCAGAGAGGCAATTTTAGCCACCGCTGAATATGTTCAAGCTCCCTTAGCAATGGCAGCTCAATGCGTGTTAGCCAGTATTTCATTTTTAGCACAAAGTAAGGTGAATGCGCCTAGAGAAACCAACAAGGAAGGAATGCCTTCCTCTCTATTTTTCTTAACTGAAGGTGGTAGCGGTGGGCGCAAGTCATCATGTCAAAAGTTAGTTGAGATACCTATCCGGGAACATGAGCGCCAGAAAAATGACGAGTACAAAAAGGCACTGGAGGATTGGAACACAAAGTCAAAAACAATTGAATCAAAAGAGTTTGCTCAATGGGCTTTAGATAATCCAAGACCAACCGATCCGACCAGTATTTTTTCCGACATTACCATCGAAACCTTGACCAAGTTTTATATTAAAGGAATTGTGAAAAATGCTTCGTTAAGTAGTGATGAGGCTGGGCAATTCTTTGATGGTCACACAATGAAGGGCGACACGGCTAAAAGTGCATTAGGTGCATTCACTAAATTATTTGACGATGGGTATTGCCAGAGAAACCGCGCTTCATCCGATGACAATGGAACGGCTTATGATGTTCGCCTGACCTTTAATTTACTTGGACAACGTGCGGTATTGGCTGGGGCTTTAAACGATCAGACATTAAGAGGACAGGGCTTTTTACCTCGATTTATTTTAACTGCTCCAGAGAGTATTGCTGGACAAAGGACGCATACGATTGAGTTTAGAAAAAAGCTGAAAAACTCACACAATGACCCCCGATTAACTAAATTTTGGAATCGCTGTAGAGATATTTTAAAAGACGAGCTACCTGTCCTTTTAAATGATTCTGGAGAAGTTCCATACTTTCCAGTGATGCAGCTATCAAATGAAGCAGAGCTACTGGAACTTGAGTTCTACAATGAGTGTGAGATTTTACAAGGTAGCGGAAAACAATTTGAATTTATGCAGCCTTTTGCCAGTCGTGCAAATGAACTTGCCAGACGTTTAGGAGCGGTCTTAGCTTACTTTGAAAACAGGTCTGAAATTGATTTAGAAACCATGCGGGCAGCTTGCGCCGTCATTCGACATTCATTGTCTGAGTGGTTCAGGTATTCGGACATTGAGGTTGCTGATGAGAGTGATTCTGAGAAGCTGATTAAGTACCTCTTAACCAAATGCAAAAAGGAAAAAACCAACCTGTTGCAAAGAACGATAGCAATGAAAGGCGCACCACTTCAAATAAGAAAAGCGAAGGAGTTCGACCCTTGTTTAAACGAGTTAATCGAGTTCAATTATGTTCGACTGGTGACCATTAACCGATCCGCTTACATTGAATTGAATCCGGCATTGCTGAAATAGTTGCGATTTTGCGTTTTTTGGCTGAAACCCTTGTGGTGTAGGGTTCTCCATGTCGCAAATGGTATGCGATTCGTATGCGGAACGTGCGATTTTTACTTGTTCATGTCGCATACATCGCATATGAATCGCAAGGGTGATGCGATGCGGAAAGCCACACAGAGAAAGGCATACAAGGGAAAAACGCAAAATCGCAGATAAATTACAGAGAAATAGAAATAATAGGTGTGAAGAATGGCGAACTTAAACAAAGTGGTAGTGATGGGTGTTCTAGGTCGCGACCCTGAAACTAAACAGTTTCCCAACGGTGGCAGCATTACAACATTCAGCGTTGCAACTACCGAGTTTTGGAAAGACAAGACCACTGGAGAGCGCAAAGAGGCTACAGAATGGCACAGAATCGCCACCAGCAACCGATTAGCCGAGATTGCAAGTAAGTACCTCAAGAAAGGCGGAAAGGTTTATATCGAAGGCTCATTGCGTACAAGGAAGTGGAAAGACAGTAAAGGAACGGATCGGGAAATAACCGAGATTCGAGCCGATGAGCTGCAATTGCTTTAATCGAAGCTCCCTAAATATGGGGAGCTTTTTATTGGCTGTATGGTCATTATCACCATGCAGGTTTAATCCTTTTTTATGGACTCCGAAAATTAAATCGACATGATAGGCGTAACGTGTCGATAAAGTAGCAGAACATCGACATGACATAGATAACGTGTCGATGCTTTAGATATGATTAGATCGGCACAGTCTAATTAGACAAATCCGTCTTTTTATAGGACTGGAAATTAGTAGCGGATTAGGTGCTTTGATCGATGGCTTATATCTTAAAGATTACTATGATTAGCAAAAAAATCAGCACATAGTTCAATGAGTTAATTTTTTTCAATTCATTAAATATGTGTTTTGGGAAATTATTTCTCTCTTTATCGATTTCATCAAGAAGTGTAACTTCGTTATTTGGCTCTTCTCGCTCAAGCCTGTCTTCTAGGGACCACACATCATCAACCCAGTCCCCTTTTTTCACATACTTGGGCTTTGAGGATGAGGTAGAAAAACAGCCAACCTTTACGCTATTCAGATCATGCTTAATGAGAAGTACCCTTAAATCTTCCCCATCTACTTCTTTTCGCTCAGTTGAGTAGTTCAAATTATCTAAATCATAGTCAAGACTTATGACGTGCCCCTTATTTCTCTCTCGACTTTCAAGAATTTCATCACCAGTGACATGCTTCACCAGCTCAATGACAAGGGTGGTAAACTGGTCATCGACCATGTTTTTAATAAATTCAAACTGCTCAAAACTAAAATTAAGGTCACCGATGTATAGGGATTTATCGTGAATATCTACATACGGATCTGCGAGTAAATTATTATCGTCTTTATCAAATACGTTAATGTTTACAATGATGCTATCTGCTGTGTTCTCCTGGTGAATATTCGTAAAAGCGTCTTTATTATTATCAAAAATAATCAGATCTTTGTCTGCCAGTAAGTTTTTAACACTCCCCTTGATGCTTAGCTGAAACCTTCTCTTTGGGGGAATGTGCTCCAGACCTTCTTTATTGTGGTATTTAGCTGGATCAAGATACGCGCCTTGTACTATGTTAGCTTTACTTAATTTGATGTGTAATTTTAAATTATTCATAATATTCCCCTGCCCAAGCAAGGGAATATATAGCATAAATATTAATCTTTTGCTGTTTTTGCACCAACGGTAGCACCACTAACCGCCCCAAGTTTTTGAGCCTGCATAAGCAGATTAGCCATCTGGGGAGAATTTGGCGGAACGTCCTTAGCAGCAAGTAAAATTCGTTTCCCTGGTTCAGTGGTGAGCAATGCTTTTGCGACAGCCGAAATTCCAGCACCCTTGGCAGCAAGTGCCGGATTCATGCCAGCACCTAAACCAAAGGCTATGTTCACTACTCTGTTTCCTGTTGGTGGATTTTCAGCATATTGGCCTGCTCTCTCAACATGGCGCATTAACTTAACAAATCCATCCATCTGGGCTTTGTCACCACCCTTGAAGATATTGCTATAAGGAACTCTCATTCTCTCAAATTCTTGAGCAAACTTAGCAGGGCTGAATACCTCTTTGTTTGGGTCCCATGCTTTCTCAAAGGCGTTTTCAGCCATCTGATAGCGCAAGGCTGCTTGACCCTTTGGATCTAAATTCTGATAGAAATTCGCTGCTTTATCCCCTTTCCCAACTTTCATGAACTGATTGAAAATTTGATCGGGCTCAGCGCTGCGTAGTGCATTTGCAAATGCCTTATCCTTTCCTTCCTGCAACTGCTTATACAGTGCATTGGCCTGCTTCAGCTCACCGAATAGCTTTGTATTTCCAGAGCTTTGCGCAAAATCTAAAAGGTCATCATCAATGGCCGTTCTAATTTTGGTAAACCCGGTTGTGCTTTTCCCTTGACGTCCCCACTCATCGACCAGTTCACCGAGTCTGGATTGTACGGCGCGCATCTCCTTAAAGTCTTTCTTGATATTCATATCAGCAAGCGTTTTGCGAATGCTGAGCAATTCCCCTTGTAGCTCATTATTAGGGATAACTTTAGAATCATTAGCAATGATGTTATCAATCGCTTGAACCGTCTTATTTGGTGCAATAGCGCCGTCACCAGCTAGTTTCTGCACCCGGTCATACATTTGTGACGATATACGCTGACCACGCCAGTTTTTAATCTCTGCGGCTGCCTGCAAAATTTTACCAGTGTCATCACCAGCCCCATTTACAACGCCAAGGATGCGAATTGCATTCTTATCGCCCGCATTGGCTGCTGCTTGAATCTTTGGAATAGCCTTGTAGTCAACATCATCCAGCTTAGTTTTAAGCGCATCAACCACCTTAACGGCTGAGTCTTTCACTTGTGCTTGCTGAGTTTGTCTAAACTTGGATGTACCAACCAAAGGGATAGACTCCATTGCAACTTCGGTTTTCTGCACCAGTTGGTTTTTACTTACATCTCCCACCGTAGTTTTAACATTGAACTTTTTCCCTAGATCATTAACTTCCTTAACACCTGGAGCCATGCGATTGTTTTTAATGTTTACTGCTTTGGCTACGCCGTCCCCGACTTTCTTAGCAACACCGGCACCAACTGCAGCACCAATAGCACCATTTCTCATGCTCTTGAGACGTTCGGAATTATTCTCATGAACACCACTTGCACCAAGCAAAGCACCAAGCGCTGCATTCTCACCAAGGAATGCCGCACCTGCTTTTGACATAAGTGGAGTGCCAGCTTTAAGCACACCAACACCACCACTCGCCATGGATAGCGGAATTGTTGTTGCTACATCTGTTCCGATCCGCCAATAATCAGGACCTTGGTTATTTGCTTTACGTACAGTTTCATGGTTTTTATTTGCTGTTTTCAGCCCTCTGGTGACACCCTCATAAGAATCGGTGCGTAGATTGGTTCCTGCAACCTTATTAATCCCCTTGCTAATTTTGTCCCCTGCATATGAGAAGCCTTGAACCACCGGGGCGCCCTTATCAGCAAGACTAAGCAAAACAGATTCCCATGGTTGGGTTGGACCTTGCTTCTTGAGTGCTTCCTGTTCACGTTTTTGGCGCGCTTCTTTGGTGTTGTCAAAAGGCTGATAATTACTTTTAGACTTAGATGATTTTGCTAATGCAACCATCTCATTTACAGTTAATTTTTTAGGTATATTTGTATTAACTGGCTGATTTTTAGCTTTTTTGGCAAGCTGGACCATTTGATCTATTGTTAATTGGCTTGTCATGTCTTATCTACCCTTTAGCCAGTTGAGGTAAAACTTTGGCTATTTGATCTTCATTTAAAAAACGGCTTGGCTGTTGGTTAATTTGAGGGAGTACTTCAGTCACTTTATCTGGGGATAAAAACCGATCTGGCTGCTGGTTGAGTTGAGGAAGCACCTTGGCAACCCGGTCCGGTGATAAAAACCTTTGCTGTGACTCCTGCCCCTTAGTGAGTTGAGGTAGAACTTTGGCAATCCGATCTGGTGACAAGAATCGACTTGGTTCTTGTGATGCCTGATCCGGTTGCTTGAGGTTCCCACCAAGAAACTTACTTATATCATTCCAGGAGCGTTTTCCTTGCTTGTATTGGGAGCTTGGAAGTGATGCCCATGTTCCGCCGGACTTCTGAATTGCAGTAGCAAAGTCACCTTTTAAAACATAAGGCAGAGCGCCGTTTTGAGCTAAAAGAGCAACTGCAGCGATGTCTTGCGACTGTGGAGAAAAGTCCTTTAATCCATACTGGCGTGATAGACCGTCCCATGTTGGTTTCAGGAACTGATAGCGCCCTGCTGCAGTGGTGACATTCATTTTTCCATCAGTCTGTTTAAATTGCTTTCTGATGTTTGGATGGGCTGATAGGTTATCAATGCGCTGATTGCCAAACATGGTGTTATAGCCATGCTTCACACCTTCAGTGTATGCAACCAAATCAAACATTTTTCTAACATTGGGGTCTGAAGCATACCTTTGTAATTGAGCTAAGTTCATATTCTCTCCTTGGGAGATGGGGGCGCTTCATAGCACTTTTTATTCTTGAATGACGGCGCAAATTTGGAATCAGTGTCCGCCACACATTCAGTGCATAGCAGACGGTCTGATCTATCACTTACTTGATTTGAACCCCTTGCGTTCTCAGGATTCTGACCATCTCTTCAGTGCTGATATTGGCTTGTTTGGCGGCCTGCTTAACTTCATTTAACGTCACAGTGGCACCCTTCACACCACTATTGGTAGTAGCTTTAGCAATCTGCTCTTTTCCTTGAGCACCTGATCCGCTAATAATCATATTCATTGCTAATTTGCGGTTTCTGGCCTTTTGAGCAATAACGTCTTTAGAGTCACCTATTTGTGGGAAGTATTGCTTTTGTGCATTCGCAAACTCTGAATCCGCGATTACAGCACCGGACTCTTTACGCAGTACGGCGTTAATAAAATCTCGTTGCGCTTGAGTGTATTGTTGCTGCTCAGCGCTTGCTCCACCTAAAATACTAGGTAAAGCATTCGAGAATTTATCTCCATATGGAAGGCTATTCATTACAGGTGCTTTAATATCTTTAGCTTCCAGTGCAGTCAGGATTTTATTAGCTTCCTGCATTCGGGCACCAAACAAAGCATCCTTGCTTTGCTGCTCGGTCATTCCGTTAGAGCCACCTTTAGCCTGTGATTTGAGGGGCTGACCACTTCCTAACAATAGTGGCTCAACCTTTCCAGCATTCGGACCGGACTTGTATACCGCATAAGTAACGCCGTCATTCCCTTGAGCTGTTTCGAACTCACCATTATCACGCGCTTCTTTTTGCGCCTGTACGATCTTGTCAAACTCAAGGCGCTGTAGTTGCACTCCGCGGTTTTTATCAGCTGTGGCAGCTGTTTGTTTAATGCCATAAATCTGAGCAGCAACAGTATTCTTGTTATTCTCTCGGGATGTCTTATTGTTCAAAATTGTATTCTGATCAGGCTGAATGTACTTCATTGCATCTTTTTCACCAGAAAGAATGATGCTTTGTGCAAACTGCATTAACTCTTTAGGCTTGGTGCTCATGGAGGTAATTTGCTGACTGTACTGTTCATACAATTCTGGTGTAATTGTGCCTGCTTTGTGGGCGTTATTGAGTGCCAGTCTTGCAGCATTCGCATCACCAGTCTGGGCTGCTACCTTAAGTGCCTGGTTAGCGTTCTCAAGGAGCTTTACAGAGTTATCAATTTTAATAGTCCCAGTTTCTACACCAATCTTCCCGGTTTCTGATTCTATTTTTCCAATTTCTGATTTGGTTTTCCCAATATCCGCTTCAATTTTTTGCTGATCTAAAGCAGCTTTTTGCTGTGCTGCCTGTTGAGCTTGTAATTGAGGCATAACAAAGCGAGCCATTGGAGAGGTTTTGCCAATCTCCATCATCTTGTTAAGGTCGCCATTGGTTTCTTTGTACAGACGATTTAATTCACCGTCAGTTTTTTGAGTTTGCCAAAACTGCGCAAGTTGTGAGCCTTGGTCAAGCATACCCATCATGTCAATGGATTTAACTTGTAGTGGTAGTGTGTGGTCGAGTATAGCCATATATAACCTCTTTCTTTGTTTATAGGGCTATAGGGATGGCCTAATAATGCCTAGAAAAATCCCAAATCTTCACCCTAATTAGATATAAAAAAACTAAATAAAAACCTTATAAATTGCTTATTATTTTACCATGACAATCAATATGTTTAATTATATTTTTCAATAATTTATGTAAGATATTACATGCAAAATAGCTGTATTTTTAGGGGGTGTTTTCTGGTCAAAATGATGGAGAATTAAGAGGTTTTTATGGGGTGGTTTTATTATAGGTTTTAGAGATGAATCATAAAATTATGGGTATGTGCTGAATGTCCGTACTTTTGATCATTTTTTATACGTGGACTATGTTACTACATCAAAATTTTACTGTTACCACATCAAAACCTGTATATACCTTTTTTTGTTACCACATCAAAACGTGAACGTTTTTTTGTCTAAATGGCAGGCATTAAAAAGACCCACTATTCTTCAACAACTCTTGCGACTGTATCGGCTCAATTTAAACCATGCTAGAAGGTACTGAAACATGGCATAAGGCTTTATGAGTAGTCCTGGTATTGGAAGCCTTGATTCTCCCCAGTAGTTCTGACCTTAACAATTGTTAACAGGTACATCGCCGTTGTGAATGTTAGGTTTTGTTAGGTTTTTACCTTAGCATTTCTTAGCATGTAAGCCGTCTGGAATAACAAGTTTTGACAGGTTCCAGCCTTAGTTTTCAATAGTCATTTTTAGCTATCCATAGTCATAAGCTAGCTATAACTAGTAGCTATATCACTCTTTTTATAGGGTGGGAAATTGGCAGAGTATAATGTTAGATTTAATTTGATCGCCTAAATAATTAAGCAAATACATGGTGTTTTATGTCGAAAGGTAGTGTAGAAAATTATGGTTTTATAAGCATCAAACAGCTAAATCCAACAAAGCTATTCAGTCCAGATTACTTGCAACACAGAAAGGAAGTAAGCGCCACTATAAGCAACAACTACGGCACCTTTGTAGTGAACCTATCCCATACACTATGCAATTATGGCGGTGTCCGTTTCTGGTTCGTATGCTCATGTGGTAAACGCTGCACCAAACTATATTTTAAATGCAGAACATACGCTTGCAGACAATGCCAGCAACTCAACTATATGTCACAACAATGGAATAAGTCAGATATACCGCTACTACGCGTCAGGCGGCTAAGGAGTCGCTTGCAATGGTCACAAGACCTTAGAGAGTGGTCAGTACATCAAAAGCCTAAAAACATGCACTGTAGAACATTTGCTGCACTCGTAAGGGAACTGGAAAAAAGAGAACAGGAACGGCTGCAAATGTTTATTGTCTATTTAAATCGGATGGGCATTAGGTGAATGTCAGATTGTGACCTTAGGATTACTTAGGATTTACGCCGTCTGCAATACTAAGTTTTACTAAGTTCAAACCTTATCATTTCTTAACAATCATACTGTTTTGAATCTCAGGTTTCTTCAGGTTCAAATGTTAAGTTTTGATAAGTCCAAACCATAACAATTGATAACAGGCACAGCGTTTTGAATGTCTAGTTTTGTGAGGTTTATTGTTTTACAGCACCACATCAAATTGACCATCAAAACCATGTTCAAAGCTAAGTACAGCAAGGTTTACGCCGTTTTTATTGAAAACCTATTCTGTATAACTACGTAAAACAAAATGTCAGGTTTTGTCAGGTTCTAGCCTTTAGCTATCCATAGTTATTTTTAGCTATCCTGAATAACAAGTTTTAACAAGCTCAAAGCGTTTGAATGTCAACAAATGTCAACACCCGGGCATCTTTGAATATTAAGTTTTATTAGGTCCAATATCATGACGGCGCAAAATTGCGCTCTCTAAACTCTAGCTTTCCCCCTGGTAGCAACCAGCGAAAAATTGCGTTCGTTAAACTGAAGTTTTCTATAGTAGTGATGAACTACGAAAGTTTCGTAGTGGACCGGTGCAAGTGCGTTCCGAAAAGTTCCGGATCGAAGCCTGTGCAAAATTGCGGTGGCTAAACCTGTGTTTTAAAAGCCATCCTCAAAGTGAGTATGGGCATATCCAAAACTGGATACACCCCCGATATTGTCGGGTATGTCCAAATCTAGACAGACCTCGAATATGAGTTTTTATGAGCAACTGCAAAGATTTTTGCATGTGAATATTGTTCACGCACAAAGATACGCTGCAAATTATTTTTCACCGTATGGCTTTCAGAGATTCCCGTAACCCAAAATATTGGCATCTCTTAACTTTCACCAGTGATGAAAGATGAACTTTGTGAGTAGCTCAAAGATACGCTCAAATCTGAGTGCATCTCTTAACTGCCTTTAAAGTGTAGTAGCGGATCAGGAATATTCACCCCACTGGGGAACTTGCTCACATTTGAAACGCGACCAAGTGACTAGCTTAAAGATATTTAGTTCAATCTCCCAAAGTTTTGGGGTATCTGAAACTATACCGATACCCAAAATATGGGTATCCATATCAACTGGAGCAATGAGTTTCGCAACAACTACGCGCAAGGGAGAAGATAGAGGATTAGATTCTAAATCTGGCCCTACCCGGTCCAATAAATGGAGCAGCAACTCACATGCTCATCTTTATATTTTTTTAAGCTAAAAAGTCAGTTCTATATTCAAAAATACAAGAATCGAGAGGTAAGGAATCAAATTGACGATACGTGTACCGACATCATAACTTTTTTCACTTGTCGGTATATTTGTCGGTATATTTGAAATTATCTAAATTTATTATTATGTATTTCAGTATCTTATATTATGTTTACGACTTCCTCTTTCACCGCCAAGATTCATTATCATGTAGCCACATGATGTCTTAGAAGGCTTAAATCTAAAGGGTTTAAGCCTTTTTTGTTGTCTCATGCAATCTCATGACATCCGTTGCAATCCCCCATAACGAGGGGGATAATTGGGGGATAAATTATCTCGGCGGATTTTTGTCCCCCAAATTGTATGGAAGCGCCTCAAAATGCTCACAGATGCTCAAATTAGAAAGATCAAACCACTTGAGAAAAAGAAACGCTATTCAGATGAAAAAGGGTTGTATTTAGAAGTTACTCCTGCAAGCGGTAAGTTTTGGCGCTTAAAATATCGTTTTAATGGTCGTGAAAGCACGTTAACCATCGGAAGCTATCCTGAAATCACACTTGCCCAAGCCCGCCGTGCTCGTGATGAAGCACGTATCCAGCTGTATCAGAACATTGACCCCAATGCGTTAAAGAATCAACGCTTACAGCAAATTGATGAAAGCATGCTGTTTAAATCACTTGCAATGGAATGGATGGAAGACCGTAAAGCAGTCATCAAAGAAGCCACTTATTTACGTGACCTTTCTGTTTTTGAAAAAGATTTATTTCCATCTTTAGGTAATCTTCCTATTGATCAAATCAAAGGTAAAGATGTGCTCGCCTGCGCCAAAAAAATTGAGGAACGTGGCGCACAGGAGATGGCTAAGCGCTCTATCCCCCTAGCAGGCCGTATTTTCCGTTTTGCGATACGTAAAGGTATAATCGAGCATGATCCTACCCCTAACCTGCAAGAAGCTCTAAAGCCCCGTAAAGTTAAGCATATGGCACGTTTAGATATAACTGAATTTCCTGCTTTTCTGGAACGTATGGATCGCTATCACGGTAATCTTATTATCAAATCTGCTTTACAGCTTATGACGCTTACTTTTGTAAGAACGGCGGAGCTTCGTTTAATGGAATGGGATGAAATTGATTTTGAAAACAAATTATGGCGTATCCCTGCCGATAAAATGAAAATGGCTTTACCACATATTGTGCCGCTTTCAAAACAAGCTTTAGACATACTGGAAGTGATTCAACCAATCACTGGAATGAAGCAATACGTGTTCTATAATTACAGTACGGCTAAACCTATAAGCAGTAATGCTCTTTTATGTGCAATCCGCACTATGGGCTATAACGGTAAAATGACAGGTCACGGCTTTCGCGGATTAGCTTCAACCACACTGCATGAGCAAGGCTATATGCATGACGCAATCGAAGTCCAGTTAGCCCATAAAGTAGGTAATGCCGTATCACAAGCTTACAACCATGCTCAACATATGGACTATCGAATCAAGATGATGCAAGAATGGTCTGATTTCATTGATAGTTTACGGAATAATGTAATTCCTTTTCGTAAATATAAAATGGCTTAGAAATTTTTATGGCTGGTGTCATTCCATTCAATAAAGCTCTTCCTTCTTTCAAGAAAAAATTTGGCAACAATTACTGTTCCCAAGATATTTATAATGATTTCTTATTTGGTAATGAAATAGATTTATTTATCCAAATTAAAGGCGTCAGCATTTGTGAATTTTCGCAAAATGGATTTAATGATGATGACTGTTCCATTCATCGTATTTATCCGCATTCAGGCTATGCAAGAATAAAAATAAATGAACATGTTTTTAGCCTTTTAAATGTGGATATTGCTTCTATTTCAATTAATGAAATTACTGGTTTATATAATTCAAAAAAAATTACCACACGCTCTATTAATGCATCTTTATTTAACAAAGACATAGATTACAATCACTACAATTCAATCGAAGAAATTGATATTTTCCAATTTAATAAAAAAGAGGAGCATAAAAGGTTAAATTTAGATATCAACTTAAGTAATTTATTTTTCAGTAGAGATCAACTATCCAAAATTGGTCTAAATCTAAATGAATCAACCCCAGAATCTTCAAATAAAGATAAACCTTTGCACATCAAAGAAAAGAAGAGTATAGGTCTGATAATTGCTGCATTTGCAGAATTTGCAAAAATTGATATCAGCACACCAAACTCAAATGAACATAAAGAAAAACTCTTACCAATGATTGATAGTTTGGATCCTGATGGAAAAACAATGGATCCAAAAACTCTAGCTAAGTATTTGGAATATGCAATTCAATATTCCCAGATTAAAACCAAAAGAAGTTAACCAGTAAAAATTCCAATTGAATTCCAATTGGAACTATCCCCCATACCTTCTTCCTAAAATACACCTATCCCATGCAGTAACAACTAATTACATGGAATTCCAATAACTTACATTGATAGGTGCAAAAAATGTTTCAAGAAGAATTCTTGAGAATGAAAGATCTCGCCAATCGCCCCGATAGCAAGGGGTTAATCGGTGTATCTTCGCAAACTCTTTGGCGTTGGATTCAGCAGAATCGCTTCCCCTCTCCCGTAAAAATTGGCTCGAATATTTCTGTATTCCGAATGTCTGAGGTTCAGGCATGGATGAAGGCACAGGGCTAAAAAATGACAGAATCCAAATTTTACAACCGTAAGCAGACAGCTGAATTTCTAGCAAGCCATTTGCATCATAAGACTGCGGATCAATGGCATCACTGGCTTGTGAGAAACATTCGGCAATCCAAACATGTCTACAAATTGGCGTTTAAAGAAATTGGAAGGCAAATCTGTTACTCAGAAAACACTTTACTTGCCTTTATAAAGTCATCATCAACACCCTGCAACCAAATGAACCAAGGAGTTCAACATGGACGTTAAAACTAAAGTAGCTACTGAAATTGCTTTAAAAGCTTTCGATAAGATCAAATCTTGTAAAAAATGGGATGATCTGATCGGTAGTGAAACTGATTGGAAAGAAGTTGAAAAAATTATTCCTAATTATGACCTTGATGAAATGATCAAAAAGTTAGACATCGATCAAACACCATTAAATCAATTGATTGATGAACTTAATGAAAAAATTGATCAAGCAATTGAAGAGCTTAAGCAAACTGAAATTTGTTCCTAATAAATTTCACCCTAAGTAAAAACGGCTCTTAGAGCCGTTTTTTATTGCAAATAAATCTACAGGAATTTAGAAGCCATGAATGATATTCAACTGAGTCCAGAATACAAAAAACTTATGAATGACATTGATCATTTAGATTTAATTGATCCATTTCACGAGGATTATTATGCAGAAATGCAAGCTATCAATTTTCAGCTCTCATTTCTCAAAGCAAAATCAGAGCGACCGCTACTTCTACCATCGACTATCCCCCAAGTTTTCAGCGTATCCATTTTCACACCGTATGAAGAAATGATCACCATTATGGATTCATTAACCCAAATGTATGCCAAAAATGCACAATCAGCAGATGATTGGGAAACGGTTATTTACTCAAACATCAATAATTATGATTTCAAAGCTATGAGTATCATGATTAAAGCTCAAGTTGATTTTTTAGATTTATATTTTGAAATTGAGAAATCTTCTACACGGCATGACATTAAAAAATACTTAACCGAAAAAACAGGGATTGCTCACTACATTTCAGAACACAGAAAAGGCTTCATTATTCGTCTGCATGATATGAATTCTTTGCACGAATTACGGCGCCGTATCCAGCATTTAGATCATTATCAATGCAATAAAGACAGCTTTCGAATCATGGAACTTGAACTGGCAATTGATTTCTATCGTTTTAAGCACAAAGCGCTTGTTACAGCCCTTTTTAAATCTATTTGTCTTCCTAGTACAGCTGAAAACATCCGTGTTTTTAAGAACCAATTAGGCGTATTTACTCCCATTCCATTAACCCCTCTCGCAATGATGAAAAAACTAGAAAGTGGATATAACATTGGAATCAATCATAAAAAAGCAGATGAATACTGGCATCTTTATGTCAAAACAACGGATCAAAACAAGCAGCCTTTACCTGAATGCAAATGGCGCATCCGTGCCGAAAAGAACATCAAGCTTAATGTGTTAAATAAAATGGATAATCGGCTGACTAATTTAAAGGCACTTTTGTTCAATGGGTTTAAAGGGCTAAGCTTTACTCAATTAGTTAATAATGCCCCCCAATCTGTGAAAGACACTTATAAAGAATCGATTCAACCTTTTGGGATGGAGCAAGAAATCTACTATGACAAATCTCGTCATAAGCGAACATTACAGGAACATATCGAAAAAAATGCTGATTTGAACCGCCTCATTTCCAATGCCGTTCATAATCATCTTCGCAATTTTGCTATCAGTGGCTAACCACAAGGATTCTACCGTAAGCTTTAGCCCATAAGGCTTACGAGTTAAATCATTAGTTTGATCTGCCTAATAACTTATATACTCTATATTCAAGTTATACATATGATCAAACTTAACATTTGCTTAATCCAAATTTAACACTTTCAGAGCGAATGATCGAAGTCTTATGAAATCAGTAAAATAGTCTATGGACAGCATTCATAAAAATTATGATTTTTTTCAATATCCTTATATTTCATGCATATAAAAAACTTAAACCAACTGAAAATTATTCTCGGCATGTCTCCGCAATAATGTTGGCAATGTAATACATTGAACACCAAATTGGGCTGCAGCATCTGGAATTAAAATTCTTTTCTTACAATTCGGATCTGAACGTTCCTCGGTCACAATAACATAATTATAAGTCATAGCCGTGGCAATTAACTGTGCATCAGCAGAATCAGCTTTAGCGAACTCATCTTTAGCTTTCGGTAAAAAATGATTACTAGAATAAGCCCATCCTATTAATTTTCCATATGATTGTGCAATATTTGCATCGGTAATACTTTGTACAAAAAATTCTTTTGGAATAACAGAATCCCTAAGCATTTTTGAAAGTTCATCTGTTGATTCAGGAGGGCGAATAATTTCTTTACTAACTTTATCAATACTATAAAATTTATCGGCATTGTACCCAGCGATAATCCAATCCCAAAAACTTGTACAAAAAGATGGATGATAATTTAAATTATGAGATTGAATAAAAATATTGGTATCAAATAAATATTTATTAGACATTTTATTAAACACCACCTAATTTTAAAATATTTTGCGGGCTTACATTCAATAATTTACCTGCATCTCTAAGAAGCATATTTCCAGAGAGAGCGTGATTAACGATTGTTTTTGTTAACAGCTGACTATTTCTTCCAGGCACCATATTAATAAAATTACCTCCCCCGCCAGACTGATCATTTCTTAATTTTTTAAAGCATTCATATTCATAATCATAATGTTCTTGATATTCTTGCTTACTGATTTTTTTATTCGCCAAAGCTACTCTAGAAATCATCAATTTACTAACAAAAAAATGATCAGCAATTTTAGAAAAATTACCTTCAAAGATTTCCCAGTATTGTAGAAAATCATTTTTAGGTACCAGCACATCAGCGGCAATTTGATTACACAATACTTCTGTTGGATCATTTCCATAAATATCTAAATCATCTACACCAGAAGATCCTAACCAAATATGAGCCAACTCATGTGCTAACGTAAATACTAATGCAGAAGGAGCATCTCTTCCGTTCAGAAAAACTACTGGTGCAAAATCATTAATTAACACAAATCCCCTAAATTCATTTGGATCTAATGTTTTTTTAGATGCATTTTTGACAACACCATTTTTAAATACAAGAATTCCAACTTCCTCGCATTTATCAATCATTAGCTTTAAATAGTTATCTCGGCTAGTGCTATTCTTTTTAATGTTAGATAACTTTAGTGTATAGCGGATATCCTCTGCCACCACATTTGCTTTTACATTGATATCATTTTTAAATTTTCCGACAAAATTTAATTTTTCTGCACCATGATCTTTCAGAAAATCCACATACCAATCTTGTTTTTCTTGAATATCAGCTAAAACCTCATAGAAAATTTCACTTAAAGGTTCTGCATTTTGCTTTTGACGTAAATCAGGAATTTCAGGCTTATATAAAGTTGGAGGTTTATCTAAAAAAAGAGTACCAAAAGGAACTTTTGTTATTTCAGCCAATCTTTCAGCTTGAGGTACAGAAAATTGACCTGTCAAAAGCTTCTCTTGTGTTCTAGTAGAATTAGAAATTTTAGACACGACATCACTTAACCGCAAACCAATATTGCCTGCAGCCCATTCAAGAGTGTCGGTTCTAAAACTTAAAGTATTCATCAACTAATATTATCAAAATATTTTTTATATCCATAGTTTAAAGTAATTGACACTTCTTTTTCAAAGAAAAAGTTTTTAAATTAAATTTTTGGGGGATAATTGGGGGATTAAATAACATTAATAAAATTTTATTTAAATATTATCAATAACTTATACTTTAAATGCGACTCCCTCTTTCGCCAAATTCGAAAGAACTGCAATCCAAAGCAGTGATGAAAGGCTTAAACTCTAATAGTTTAAGCCTTTTTTTATCGCATACTATTCAGCAAAAATACCCAGCAGTTCTAAAACTGTGAAAATAAACTGGGAAAAATCGTCAAAATTGAGGTTTTTATATTCTCTGCTTTTGAAACATTATTTATCTTCAAAATATTTCTGGCATCCCTGAAAAAATTCCTCGTTGAAATTCATGGATGGATCATCTTTATCATCATCGCATTGATCTATAGAGTTAAGATTGTCTTGTGCATAGCGATAGCCATAGTATTGCTCTGTCCCCTCCTCAAAGCCACCAGATTCCTGTTCTTTATTGGACTGAAAATACAGCAATGCAGCAATGGCGATAAACATAAGTACCACGACAGTACTGATCATTTTGGTCCGTTTTGTCATCTTATATATTCTCCTTGAGCCTATTGATAAATAACCCTCATCCAAGCACTTTGCCAGAAAACAGTCACTTATCCCTACCGATGAAATGATAAGAACGAAATGCCTCATTCAAGACCTACAGAAAATCCTTTATTTTTGTTGTCTGATTGGATTTTCAGGCTGTTCGTCCGGATTTTTTTGCGGATTGGCTGTCCCGATATGCTGGTCGGGTTGGTCCGGTTGTGGGTTGGGTGGATTAGGGTGTTTTTGCTGATCTGGTTGTGAATTATCTTGTTCAGTCATGTTTATCTATCCTGTGCATTGCCATTAATCAGTTGCGCTACATCAGCATTAATCTACGCCTTAAATTTAATCTTCCAACTCCAGCCATGTTTCAATTTCCATCATTGTAAATGTAATATCTCTAGATGATTGATCTGCAACAAACGCGATGAAATCAGCTTCACATTGATTACCAAAAGCCTTCAAAGTCCGATCTTTAATTAACATGTCACCTAAATGGCACAATTACTGCATCTCATTATTTCAAGCTCACAAGGTAAAAAAAACAGTCGAGATATGATCATATAAATGCAATATTTCCATGATAACAATCATATAACAGAGCCTTAAGTCGACCTGTAACAGCACATTGAACACATAGAAAAACTGCTATTCGGGAGTAGATATGAATACCAGCAATAATTATGTCAAACAAATCAAGAATGCTAAACGTGGTGGTTATACTCCAACGATTGCCAAGGATATGAATAAACATAAAATTCAAAAAGCCCTCCGACTGATCGAACAATGGCGCAAACTGGCCAGCGAACTTAAACCACAAATGCAAATCGATATGGCTTTAACCCTGGAAGAATGTGCTCAAGACCTGGACCAGATTTTAAGGAGTAAATAGTCTTTTAAATTGAGAACCAATTATTCAATTGACGAGATGACCGGGAAAAATTGAACCGATCAAGACCAAGTCATCTCTTTCAACCGCTCATTTTTTGGCTTGCGTTTTCAACAAAATTCGCTATTATTCTCTGCACGTTGCCGGCATAGCTCAGTTGGTAGAGCAACTGACTTGTAATCAGTAGGTCCACAGTTCGAATCCGTGTGCCGGCACCATTTTATACTTAGCCTCGCTTTTTAGTGAGGCTTTGTTGTTTTTGCACTGTGCTTTTAAAAATTAAAAATTGCACCATGCTCAGGCATTCTTTGTTGCACTAATCTGTACATAATTGACCAACCCATCCTGATACAGCTGCTGACAAAGCTTTGCGGTCATGCGAATTTTAAAGGCATCCACACCTGTGCCCTGCTTTGGCGATTGCCGCAAATGTTGAAAGTAGTTTGCAAATCCGTATAAAACGGCTTTGGATAAATCTAGAGTTTCAATATTGCTAAAATCATGTTGCTGCAAGGTCTGTTCTAATCCAGATGCCGTCATCAAATGCTCCAGATTCACATCTGCAGCCTTGAGCAGCCACTTATATTTTTGCTTTTGTAGTGCATTTAAATTCAGCCATTGCTCGGACAAGATTAAATAATGGAAACCCAGTCGGCCTTTTGAATTTAAAACACTGTCTACTGAATCGAGAAATGAATTTAAATTGGAATGGTAAGCAGCATCAATGCACAGCACCACATCAAAGCGCTGTTGAAAAGGAATCTGTTTTAAATTTAAAAAGGATTGTGAGTAAATGGCCGTAATGTGCGGAAAATGTTTTTGAATTTGCATGACACAACTGGCTTGCAGTTCCACGGCTTCAATATGCCGAAGCCGATAGTGCTGTTGCCAGTACAGTAAACTTGCCCCCTGCCCGCAGCCTAGGTCCAGCAGTCGGTCTTTGGCATTTAAAGATACAGCTTGCGCCAATTGATCTGCCAACTGACGGCAAGCTTCTGGATAGGATGACGTTGCATCATCCCAATAGCCCAGATTGCTCCAGGCGAGTGCGGCATCATCTCCTAACTGTTTCGCATTGATTGCGTATTTATGTTGAGGAAGTTTCTGCCGAATCGCTTGAAGCCATTTCATATTTTAGTAGCCGAGTTGTGGAGCAACCTCAACTTTAGGTTTTAATCCGGCAAACGGCAATGGTGCACCTAAAATCTCTGCAATATGCATGGCTGAAGTCACGGCAGATTCCAGTACAGGCAATCCATCACAAGACCATGAACCGCAATAGAACACTTTGCGGTTTAAATCTTTATGGCGGACTTGCAGCTCTTTATTTAATGCCACTGTTTGTGAATCCACTACAGCACGGGTTAAAGTCACTGAGGAGATGATTTTTTTCGGATCAATCTCTGTCACCGGCTGCCAAGTTTGGAATACTGGCGATTTACCGACCAAGGTTGGCTCAACCGAATTCAGCCAGACGGTAAATTGCTGACGGGTAAATTTACGGTCCATCATGTAGCTGAGTACGGCCCAATCTTTGCGTTTTGGTGGCATTACCGATTGATCAGTATGAATCACCAGCTGGCCCTGCTCAAATTTAAATTTCTTTAACAGCGCAATATCATCAGCAAATTGTTGGTTATCCAGGAATGTTTCAATTTTATTGGTCGGTGTGGCGACAATCACACGATCAAACAGCTGCTGTTCGCCTTGTTCATTTTCAATCAATACCCTTTCTTGCTGCTGTTGAATATGGGTAATGGCAGAACCACCACGAATTTCAATGCCTTCAATCAGCTTGTCGACCAGGGCCGGTGTACCGCCCTGCAGACGCAGCAAGGCATCGCCATCGGTCAATTGACGCAAGAAAACCAGCAAGGGTTTGGCAGGCCAGTCGCCAATGGTTTTCGGGTTACAAGTACAAATGGTATACAGCACCGGCATTACGGCACCATGCCAGAACACTTCTTCGATATCATTATGATTAATGAATTCAGCCAGGGTGATGTCCTGATGCTTCGATCTGAAGAATTTCGCAATCGCCGTCTTCAACTGCAGCATGCCTTTCACCATGCGCCAGCCATATTGCTGAATGCCTTTACGGTTATTAATAATCGGAAAATTACCAATACGGCTGCGTGAGGTGGTCAGCCAGGTTTCGGTACGGTCTTCAAATAACCAGCTGCATGCCATATAGGTACGCACAGGAAAGGTCTGGATACCCAGATAGGCCGCCAGACTAAGGGTGTTTTTCCACAAATGCGGGTTCATGACACGCAGAGGGGCATCAATCAGGCCGCCCTCGAATTCAATGCTATGGCTATCCATACCACGACCTGCCAAGGCTTCAAAAATAGTAACGCTATGTCCTGCATCTTTAAGAATTCTTGCGGTAGCTAGCCCAGCCATGCCACTGCCAATAACTGCAATATCCAAAATTATTATCCGTCAGTTACACATAAGATTATTGAAATTATGAACCAAGCCGGCTTAAAAGGCGGTATTAAAATATTCCAGAATGTATGTTTTTAACAAAACTCATCATGATGCATATAAAGTCAAAAATTACATTTATTTATATAGAAAAAACCTTGAAATAAATTTAATAAATTATTTTATTTTTAAAGCATAAAAAACAAAAAACCTTTAAAAAAAGTAATATATATTAACCATTTTTTTAACTAACGTTTTACAAAACCCTCCAATATTATTATGATAGAAAAAGTTAAAACCTGATAACTCCATCACGTTTTCATCAGCCACAACTATACAAATATACCGACAACAAAAAATTCAGTTCGCAAAAAAGCCCCTCAATTTTTAGGGGCTGTTTCTTTTTGAATCAATCCAGTGAATACCGACTTAAGCTGTAACCGGGATTTCACCAAACTTACCGCTATTAAAATCATTAAATGCTTGAATGATTTCATCTTTGCTATTCATCACAAAGGGTCCATAGCCTTGAATTGGCTCATTTAACGGTTGACCGGTCAGCAGCAAAAATTTGCTGTCTTGCAGTGCTTCAACTCGAATATCAATTTCGCCATCTTGAGCAAACATCACAATCGAGCTGTCCTGTACCTGCTGCGTTCCATTCAGCTGTATTTCACCCGACAGCAACACCAGTAGTACATTGTGATCGACAGGCACATGCAGATGCTGAATCTGCTCGGCTTTTAATTCACCATCCCAGACATTGACCGGACTATGGGTTGAAGCAGGACCTGTATGCCCGGCATAGTTCCCGGCGATCACCCGGATATACCCGGCATCCTGTTCAAAATTAATGACTGGAATATCTTTTGCTATAATGGCCTGATATTTCGGTGCGGTCATTTTGTCTGCTGCAGGCAGGTTGACCCAAAGCTGCACCATTTCAAACAGGCCACCCTTTTGGGCAAATTCGGCTGAATGAAATTCTTCATGTACCAGACCTGCTCCTGCCGTCATCCATTGCACATCACCGCTTTGAATGGTTCCACCACCACCCGCCGAGTCTTTATGCGTCACTTCACCCTGATAGACGATGGTCACGGTTTCAAAGCCGCGATGTGGATGCGAGCCGACCCCATGCTGCTGCGTCGTTTGGCTAAAATGGTAGGGTGCTGCATAATCCAAAAGTAAAAATGGACTGATTGCCTGCCCTAGGCGATCATAGGAAAACAGGTTTTTTACTGGAAAACCGTCACCGACCCAATGCATGTTCTGGTTGCGGTAAACGCCAATTATTTTTTTCATTTCAAACTCCTATCTCTAGGAAACAATATGCACTTATCTTAGATTTTTTAAAGATTCCAGCCTAGCCACAGCGCAATATACAGCGTCCCAAGAATGGAATAATGGATTTTTTCCCTCAAATTTAATACAAAAAATCATTTCATTTAGATCAATATCATCATTGTCATATAGTCAGAATGATCTATCTTGCTCTTTTACCGAGAACCTACATAAAAAAATCCAGAATCGAAGTCCTGGATTTTTGGGAGAGTATTTTAACTTGAGATTATATTTTACCGATCAGGTCGATTGAAGGTGCAAGGGTTGCATCGCCTTCTTTCCATTTTGCCGGGCAAACTTCACCGGGGTGAGCATGGACATATTGTGCAGCCTTGACCTTACGTAAAAGTTCTTGCGCATCACGGCCAATACCGCCAGCATTGATTTCGATAATCTGGATTTTGCCTTCCGGATCAATGACGAAAGTCCCACGGTCTGCCAGACCTTCAGCTTCAATTAACACTTCGAAGTTTTTCGCCAAGGTCCAAGTTGGGTCACCCACCATGGTGTACTGGATTTTCTTGATTTCCTCAGAAGAATCGTGCCAAGCTTTGTGAGTGAAATGGGTATCTGTCGATACTGAATAAATTTCTACGCCCATTTTCTGGAATTCAGCATAGTTATCTGCCAAATCACCGAGTTCTGTTGGACAAACGAAAGTGAAATCTGCAGGATAGAAAAATACTACTGACCATTTCCCAATTATGTCTTTTTCAGAGACTTGAATGAATTCACCATTTTTATACGCTGTTGCATTGAATGGCTTCACTTCAGTATTGATTAAACTCATGAAATATTCCTCTAGCTTGTTTTCGGGATTGCTTATCTTGTGAAGCTAGAATACGAAAGATTCTCAAATAGGCAAAACCGTACTTTTTTATAAAAATTATCGGATTTTTAGATTAATTCTATCCTACTTTACTTTTTATCGTTTGGATCGATTTAAGGATAAGCGGGAAACTGCGCGATAGATTGCCAGGCTGCATCAATCAATGCCTGTTTATATAGGGTTGGAGAAGTACTGACTTTGTGTGATAGCCAGGCCCGACAATAACTTTCAGTTGCACCCAGCATTAAAGATAACAGCAATTCTCTTGGAATCTTTGCAAGTTGCGCAATCTCTTCATCGGCCTGCAGTTGTAACCAGACAAATACCGCCTGATTACGTTGCTGGTTTTGTACCGCAACTGCTGCATTCTGCTCTGTCCCTAACGCCCTACGCGCCATAAACAGGAAGCGGGCAAAGTCGGGATTCTGCACCACCCAGTCAATATATCGACCAATGATGACCGTCACACCCTGTTGCACACCTCGGACTTGCTGTAATGCTGCTGTGCGCTGCTGCATCTGATCTTGCAAGGCTGCACTAAAGAGTGCGCCTACGATGCCTTCCTTGTTTTTAAAGTGATGATAAATCGCCCCTACACTGCTATCCGCACGCTCACGGATCATTTCAATACTGGTGGCTTCAATACCGAATTCAGCAAAGCACTCTAAGGCGTGTTGCAGCAGAATACGTTTTAGTTCGGCACGGCGTCCGGGATAAATGCGGTGTAGTAAATCGGCTTGCTGCATATCCATATGCTTCGATACATGATGAGACCAGGCAAAATCATAGACCATTTTTTATTAAAAAGCAGTCATTTGTGCCAAATAACAGAATAATATTCTGTATTAGAATAATACTCTGCAAACTAAAACAGGGACATCTCGGATGAGCCAAGCATTAAAAGTATGGAAAGCTTTAGCAAACAAACCTGCAGGCAAATGGACATTTTCAAAAATGTTGTGCTTAAAAGCGCCTTATTTCAGCAGTATCTCTCCCCTATTTGAAAGGCTGGAACCGGAATACTGCGCAATCAAAATGAAAAAGCACCGCGCTGTACTTAATCATCTGGGCACCGTACATGCCATTGCCATGTGTAATATGGCAGAGCTTGCCGGGGGAACCATGACCGATGCCACTGTACCGGCTACTCATCGCTGGATTCCCAAAGGCATGCAGGTGGAATACCTGAAAAAAGCCAATACCGATTTGGTTGCAATAGCTACACCGGTACAGGCCAATTTCCAGTGGAATGCAGGCAGTGATTATCAGGTTCAGGTTGAAGTCAAAGACACGGCGCAGGAGGTTGTATTCCGTGCCGTCATTACCATGTGGGTTTCTGCCAAGAAATAAAAATTACTCATCAATTGTCCATTAAAAAACCCTCCGCAATAGGAGGGTTTTGAAGATGACTTGCCGTTTTAATTACAATTTAGAACGGAAGATCATCATCTAAATCTGCCGGTGCAGCTGCTGCCGGTGCAGGCTGTTGTTTTGGCGCAAAACCACCCGGGTTGTTGTTGCCATAACTATTGCTCTGATTGTTCTGGTTGTTGTTATAACCACCCTGATTGCCATAGCCGCCTTGGTTGTTATTATTGTTGTTATAACCGCCGCCTTGATTATTGTTGAAACGTGGCTGGTTATAACCCGAGTTATCGCCACTCGCAGCTTGTTCACCTTGCTGACGGTTACTGTCCAGCATTTGCATCTGTTCACCACGAATTTCTGTGGTGTAGCGTTCCTGACCACTTTGGTCTGTCCACTGACGCGTACGCAATGAACCTTCAATATAAACTTTTGAACCCTTACGTAGATATTGCTGTGCAATTTCACCTAAGCGGTTATGCAACACAATACGATGCCATTCAGTTTGTTCTTTACGCTCACCAGTATTTTTATCAGTCCACGAATCGCTGGTTGCAATTGAAAACTGAGTCAGAGAACCACCATTTGGAAAAGTTTTGGTTTCAGGATCTTTACCTAAAGTTCCAACTAAAATAACTTTATTAACACCACGCATCAGACGTACACTTCCTATTCATTTCTATATTTTACTTTATAAGAGTTATGCTTAAATGGCTACCTCTTTACCCAACAACTGCGTTAAATCTTGTCGCGCAGCTTCATCTATCAGCTGTTTATCAATTTTAACATAAGCAAATTGCTGGTCGGACATCACCACAACCTCTTCAATACCACGAATTGCCAAAAGTTGAGAAGTCCACTCATCCGTTTGTTTTGTCTCGGGCAAGGCCAATACCAATGAAGAAAGATAACGTGGCTGGGCCAAACCAAAGCTGATCAATAACCAGACCACCGCAATAGCTGCCAGAATGCTCCAGCCCAGTGAGGTATTATTGAGTAACAAGAGTTGACCGCCAATCATGCCACCGAAAAATGCCCCTAAAAACTGGCTGCTGGAATTTACGCCCATGGCTGTCGCTTTGGACTGGATTGGTGCAGATTTGGATAACCATGAAGGCAATAAGGCTTCCATGACGTTAAAGGCAATAAAGAATAATCCTAAGCCTGCCAATAAAACATATTTGGATTCATAACCAAAAATCAGCACCAGTAAGCCCAATACGATTCCAGCAATTGCCGTCAGGAAAATACCGCGCATTTTGCGATATTTTTCCGCCAGAATAATGCTCGGAAAGGCAAAAAACAGGCTAATAATGAGCAGTGGCAAATACACCAGACCATGACTGGATAAAGGAATACCAGCAAACTGAATCAGTTGCGATGGCATATATACAAACATCGCAGTCAACAACAGGTGCAAGGCAAAAATTGAAACATGCAGACGGTTTAAATCGCCCATTTTCAATACCTGTTTCAACTGTGCAGCATAACCTTGCTGGTAATTTTTATGATGACGGGTGACTTTAGGAACAAAGAGCAGCATCGAAATGGCAGCCAAACCCATAACGGTCGTCACCCAGAACAGGCCAGAAATTCCCACCAGACTGGTCAGCCAAGGCCCCAGACTGAAGGCCACCATAAAGGATACACCAATACTCATACCCATGACTGCCATGGCTTTGCTGCGCTGTTCTTCACGGGTCACATCGGCCAAAAGTGCCATCACCACCGCTGAAACTGCACCACCACCGGCAATGGCACGGCCAATGATTACGCCATAAATGGTCTCGGACATCGCCGCAACCGCACCACCAAGGGCAAACAGCAACAGACCAATAATGATCAAAGGCTTACGACTAAAGCGGTCGGCCAGCAAACTAAATGGTATTTGTAAAATGGCCTGGGTTAAACCATAGACCCCAACAGCTAAACCAATCAGTGCAGGGGTTGCCCCTTGATATGACTGCCCTGCCACCGAAAACACAGGAATAATCATGAACAAGCCCAACATACGCAGTGCAAAAATACTGCTTAAGGCAAAGGTTGAACGGCGTTCTAAAGCATTCATCATATTAATTGGCTTGGGTCTATAAATTTCATTTCGATGGATTATCCTACAACATTCATATTATAAATGCTGATTTTTCAGGAATGAACCCCCATAAAAAAGGACGCATTTCCATGCGTCCCTATTGTACTCGGTTTTCTTAAAAAACCATTAATGGATTCGTTCTTGACGTTTGCTATATTGAATGGAAGCAATGACTGCCCAGACAATAAACGCCACACCAATTAAACCGGTGACTACTTCCGGCACATGCACACCGGTACCACTGGCCAACATAATGAAGGCTAAAGCGCCAATAGCATAATGTGCGCCGTGTTCAAGATAGATATAAGCATCCAAAGTACCTTTTTCCACCAGATAAATGGTCATCGAACGCACAAACATGGCACCAATCGCCAGACCGAGCATGATGATCACCACATCTGAAGTAATGGCAAAAGCACCGATTACACCATCAAAACTGAACGATGCATCCAGCACTTCCAGGTAAATAAAACCACCTAAACCGGCTTTAATAACGCCTGTAGATGCACCACTGGCATCATGTGCTACAGCATTGCCCTCTTCATCAATTTCGGGTTCACCGCCTAACAAGTGGCTTAATACCTGAACCCCAATGTAAATCACAATCCCCCAAATCCCGGCCATGGTCACCACTAAACGTGTGGCTTCTTCTACATTGGCTGCCATAATCAGCAAGCCAATTAAAGCCAGAAAAACTGACATTGCCGGTACATTCGCCAGATTGGATAAACGTGCTTCCAGCCATTTGAACCAGTGGGTATCTTTTTCGCTGTCCAGAAAGAAATTCAGGAATACCAGCAACAGGAATGAGCCACCAAAGGCTGCAATTTCGGCATGATGGGCCATCAGCTTTTCGGAATAACTGATCGGATCATTCAGGGCCATTTTCACGACTTCGAACATACCCATGTCAGCAGTCACGGCCACAATGACAATCGGGAACACCAAACGCATACCAAATACGGCAATGATGATACCAACCGTCAAGAAGATCATTTTCCAGAAATGATCCCAGCCACGCAGTACCGAGGCATTCACCACCGCATTATCGAAAGAAAGTGACACTTCCATGACTGCGAGAATGGCAGTAATGGTCAATGCCGTGAACATGGTCTTTAAACCTGCTTCCGGGCCATGGGTAAAACCCCAGTATGCAGATATAGCCAGACACACGATGGTAAAAATAATGGAGAAACCAAAATGTTTCATTATGATAAATCGACCTATAGACAAATAATTTATATCAAGTGCATTGGACAGAACCTAAAAGAGAGCACTTGAAATTTGATCGCTTCAATTATGACGGCTTTTTTACTTTAATCCAAAGTTCTTGGTATGATTTTTTTTGAGTACAAATACACTATTTTTTCTACTGCATATCTTGAGCTAAAAACTCTTGTTATAGTCCCGCCTTCTGTAAATTTTTCTTTTAACATCGACAGGATGATGACATGAGCTTTTCTCAAGATGTATGGCAACGCAACTTGGCTTTATACGAAAAAACTTTAGCCCTGCCATTTAACCAAGAACTTGCACAAGGGACTTTGAGCAAAGACATTTTTAGTCATTATGTAATTCAGGATGCGCATTATTTACTGGCTTATGGCCGTGCACTGGCTGTCTGTGCTGCAAAAGCATTTACAGCCGAGGATGTCATGCAGTTTTCAGATGCCGCCAAGATTGCCATTGTGGTAGAACGCAGCCTGCATGCTGACTTTATGCAGGAATTTGACATTAGCCAAGAAGAATTTAGAACCACGCCACTGACTCTGGCTTGTCATCATTACACTTCATTTTTAACCGCCACAGCCTGGTCAGAAAGCTATCCGGTGGTTCTGGCTTCTTTACTGCCCTGTTTCTGGATTTATGCCGAAGTAGGCAAAGCAATTGTTCAGCATTCCATTCCCAATAATCCTTATCAGGCCTGGATTGATACCTATGCCGGTGAAGAGTTTAATCAGGCAGTTCGTAACGTAATTGCGACGGTTGATAGCGTAGCTGCTCGTTGTGATGCAGATACTTTAGAGAAAATGCATCACGCCTATACTATAGCCGCCAAACTAGAATGGCTGTTCTGGGATAGTGCTTATGATCAACGTCAGTGGTTAGGTGTGGATGATTAATCCAAAATACCTATTTCTTTTCGGCGGAGTCTTACAGCTATAACATAAATTGAAACAGCTCATTCGTTACTTTGGTTTCGCCCAAAGTAACCAAAGGCATTTGCCATTCGCAAAACTCGTCGATTACCAAAAAATATAAAATTTTTCGCAGAAACATTACTTATTAAATCTTGCGGTGTATACACCTCATGCCTCGAACAGTTGCGAATGGCTCTTCCGCGATAGCAAATATTTTTGATGCTTTAATTTTTGTTTATTAAATCATTACTGCTGAAACATCTGCCAGCCATAAATCAGCCCTGCCGCAGCCACAATCCAGCAAAGGGTTGCTATGCTTAAACAGGACCACATCAACATTTTGCTTGCCAGCATATAAACCATCAGCAGATAAATGGCATAAGGAATTAAAGACCACAAACTAAACAGGGCTGTTTTCTGCAAAGCTTCTGCACCCTGCTGCTGAGACACAATCACATGGGCAATCAGAGCAAAAGTTGGAAAGAGTGGTACCAGACCGGCGATATAAAACGCTTTACTCTTGGACAGAAGGGAAATAATAAGTACAACCGCTGCCCCTAAAATACATTTCAAAAATAAAGCCAGCATCCCAACCCATCCAAACAGCTCAATTGATTAAGCCGCATAGTCTAAGCTGCAAAATATCGCTTATTTAAACTAAATTCAGCACAATCAAGGTCAGTAGTGCCGGCAATGCCTGAATATAAATAATTTTTTTACTTGCAGTAAGACTGCCATAAATGCCTGCCACCAGCACACAAGCCAAAAAGAAATTCGCCAGTGCAGGTGCATAGCTTACAGGCGCAAGTAGCGACCAGATCAGGCCTGCGGCTAAAAAACCATTATACAGACCCTGATTTTGTGCCAGCACCTTGGTCAGTTTTGCCTTTTCCGCAGTATTGCCAAAGGCTTTCATGCCCAGAGGTTTATCCCACAAAAACATTTCCAAAATTAAAATATAGAGATGCAACCCAGCAATCAGGGCGATCATAACTTTTGTAATAATCATGAGATTTCCGTTTTTTATTTTTCAGACGATATTTTGTATTTTAACGGTGAATTAGTCGAAATACTGAATTTCAATATCTAAATCTATGACTTGCAGGTACAGAGAAAGACCATTTCCATGCCTTGAGTTTCAATCCTTGACCAGTCCGACACAAAATGTCGTTTAAATTCTTTTTAATACAGCTTGAACATTTTTCATGCGCTATCATATATAGGTTTTTGATGAATTTTCTAGGATCATTGCATGAGCCAAAGTCACATCCGTATTCGAGGTGCACGTACCCATAACCTGAAAAATGTGTCTCTCGATATTCCACGCGACAAGTTTGTGGTGATTACGGGACTTTCGGGTTCAGGTAAGTCATCCCTCGCCTTCGATACCTTATATGCCGAAGGTCAGCGCCGTTATGTGGAATCACTGTCTGCTTATGCACGCCAGTTCCTTTCGCAAATGGAAAAACCGGAAGTCGACTCGATTGAAGGTTTAAGTCCGGCCATTGCCATCGAGCAGAAATCGACCAGCCATAACCCGCGTTCAACTGTGGGAACAATCACGGAAATTTACGACTATTTACGTCTGCTATATGCCCGTGTGGGAACACCATATTGTCCTGAACATGACTTGCCGATGGTGGCACAAACCGTATCAGAAATGGTCGATGCGGTAAAAAGTCTGGAAGAAGGTACAGCCTTGATGCTGCTAGCCCCAGTGGTACGTGAGCGTAAAGGTGAATACAGCAACCTGTTTGAACAGCTGCAAAGTCAGGGTTTTGTCCGTGCGCGTGTGGATGGTGAAATTGTTGAAATTGACACGCCACCGGAATTGGATAAAAAGAAAAAGCATACCATTGAAGTGGTGGTTGACCGTTTTAAAGTACGTGATGACTTGGGTAACCGGATTGCCGAATCCTTCGAAACTGCGCTGCGCCTAGGGGGCGATATTGCCATTTTGGCCTGGATGAAAGGCGAGCAACCTGAGCGCGTATTCTCTGCCAAACACTCCTGTCCGGAATGCGACCGTGCTGTTGCAGAACTGGAACCACGCCTGTTCTCGTTCAACAATCCCTTTGGTGCCTGCCCGGTCTGTGATGGTCTGGGAACCCGCAGCCATTTCAGTGCAGAGAAACTGATTCCCAATACTGAAATTTCGATTAGCCAGGGCGCGATTCGTGGCTGGGACAGACAACGTCCTTATTACTACAGCATGATTGAAAAAGTCGCCGCCCATTTTGGCTTTTCGCTGGATACGCCGTGGAATGAGCTGGATGCAGAGACCCAAAAGAAATTCCTGTACGGGACTGGCAAAGAAAAAGTCGATTTAAGTTATATCGATGAGCGCGGTCGTAAACATAATCGGGTGCAACCTTTTGAAGGCATTTTGCCGCATCTGGAACGTCGTTACCGTGAAACGGAATCGAACTATGTACGTGATGATTTAGCCCAGTATTTGTCTAATGCCGCCTGTGATGCCTGTGGCGGTTCACGTCTGAATGAAATTTCCCGCAATGTCCGGGTCAAAGACAAGACCATTGCCCAGATCACCAAAATGTCGATTGGCGATGCCGAAAGCTATTATCAGGATTTAAATCTTGAAGGGGCCAAAGGCGAAATTGCCGACAAGATTTTCAAGGAAATCCGTGAACGTCTGCATTTTCTGGTTTCAGTGGGTTTGAATTATCTCAGTCTGTCCCGTTCTGCCGAAACCCTATCGGGTGGTGAAGCACAGCGTATTCGTTTGGCATCGCAAATTGGTGCCGGCCTGATGGGCGTGATGTATGTCCTGGATGAGCCATCCATTGGTTTACATCAACGCGATAATGACCGTCTGCTGGAAACACTGGTGCGCCTGCGTGATTTGGGTAATACCGTGCTGGTGGTCGAGCATGATGAAGATGCCATTCGTGCCGCCGACCATATTATTGATATTGGTCCGGGTGCAGGTGTGCATGGCGGTCATATCATTGCCGAAGGAACCTATGAAGAATTGGCAGCCAATGAAAATTCGCTAACGGGTCAATACCTGTCCGGCAAGTTAAAAATTGAGGTTCCGAAAGTTCGAACTCAGCCGCCAAAACCGGAACAGCAAATCAAGCTGATGGGCGCGGCCGGTCATAACTTGCAAAATGTCGATTTAACCATTCCTTTAGGCGTGATGACTTGTGTCACCGGTGTATCGGGTTCAGGTAAATCGACCTTGATTAACCGTACCCTGTTACCACTTGCCGCAACTCAACTGAACGGTGCAACCACGTTAACCGCGGAAAAGTTTGACTCGATTGATGGACTACAATTCCTCGATAAAGTCGTGGATATTGACCAAAGCCCGATTGGACGTACCCCACGTTCTAACCCGGCGACTTATACCGGTCTATTTACCCCGATTCGTGAACTGTTTGCACAAACGCCAGAAGCCAAAGCCCGTGGTTATGCAGCAGGACGTTTCTCGTTTAACGTGAAAGGCGGGCGCTGTGAAGCCTGTGAAGGTGATGGCATGATTAAAGTGGCTATGCATTTCTTACCGGATATGTATGTGCCTTGTGATGCCTGTCATGGCAAGCGTTATAATCGTGAAACGTTAGAAGTCGGCTATAAAGGCAAAAATATTTCCGACGTACTGGAAATGACCGTTGAAGATGCCATGCATTTCTTTGAGGCTATCCCGGTCATTCACCGTCGTCTGGAAACCTTGAATCAGGTGGGTTTGGGTTATATCCGTCTGGGTCAGTCTGCAACCACCCTTTCCGGCGGTGAAGCGCAGCGGGTCAAACTGGCACGCGAACTGGCAAAACGGGATACCGGTAAAACCTTGTATGTACTGGATGAGCCGACGACAGGTCTGCATTTCCATGATATTGCCAAGCTGCTCGACATTCTGCATGAGCTACGCAACAAGGGGAATACCATTGTGGTGATTGAGCATAATCTGGATGTAATTAAGACTGCTGACTGGGTGATTGACCTGGGTCCTGAAGGTGGTGCTGGTGGCGGGATGATTATTGCTGAAGGTACACCTGAAGAAGTGGTGAAATCTAAAGTTTCACATACAGCTAAGTTCTTGAAGCCGTTGTTGAAGTGATCTATTAAATCCTCCCCATCCCTCCTTTTCAAAGGAGGGAGTGCCTCTAAATTTTTAAAGGAGTATGGTTCCCCCTCTTTCGTAAAGAAGGGTTAGGGGAGATTAAAAATATTTATAGAAAATTTTAAATTTGTTGAGGGCAAAATGCGATTTTCAGAACGATATGGATATAAACCTGTTCGAGACATTATCCAAAAAGAAAGTATAAATCTTGAGTTAAGAAATAGTATCTGGAGTATTTTCAATGATTGTTTTTGGAATAAAAAACATGACTATGGTCGCTGGAATTATTATAGAGATTCAAATTTAAGAAATTTGATATATTCCTATTGGTTTAATTTATTTAAAGAACCTACTGACACCATTCCCTTGAAAACAATTGATGCAATCAAGCATATAAGATCCTTTTTCTTTCGATGTGAATGGCATACCATTTATAGTTTTATTGAAGAAACTTTAGAAAACTACCCAGAACAATATAGTGTAAAAGAAGAAGTTTTTATTACTCTAATGAATCGGCTGTTAGAAAAAGAAAATAGTGCATATCGAATCATCAACAATGAAATTACACCAATAACATCAGAACAAGAAATTCAATCCATTGAAGATGCCCTAATAAATACAAATCCATATTCAAGTGCTCAAGAACATCTCAATCAAGCTTTGAAATTGCTCTCAGATCGTCAAAGCCCTGATTATCGAAACTCAATTAAAGAATCAATTAGTGCTGTCGAATCTATTTGTAAAATAGTGACCAATGATGAAAAAGCAACTTTAGGAAAAGCCCTAAAAATTATTGAAGATAAACTTGGTTTACACCCTGCACTTAAAGCAAGTTTAAGCCAACTTTACGGTTACGCTTCTGATAGCGATGGTATTCATCATGCCATGCTCCAAGAATCAAATCTCAGTTATATCGACGCAAAATTTATGTTAGTAGCCTGCACAAATTTTATTAATTATTTAATTGAGAAAACTAAATAGAGGGTGATCTTAGCATCACCCCGCTACTTTATTTTTACCCTTTGCCTTAGCCTGAAATAATGATTTGTCAGCTTTTTCCAGTAATGACATCCACGATGCTCCCCCTACCACTACTCCAGCACTAACAGAAACACGAATATTCTGGTTTAGTTCAGCAATATACAGTTCAGATCTGCCAATCTCCTGAAGAATTTTATTGGCAATAGCCCAAGCCTCCGGAAAATTAATGTGCTCAATTAAAACCAAAAATTCATCACCACCATAACGAACAATTAAATCCGAAGCTCTTACATTCAATTGCAATTTTTCTGCAATCAGTTTAATGACTTCATCACCGACAATATGCCCAAAAGTATCATTCACATGCTTAAAGTCATCGATATCAATAATGATTAAGCCGGTGTGCTTGAACTGATTCGGCTTATTCTCCAGATAACGGATATATTCCTCTAAAGCCAAACGGTTAGATACACCAGTCAAATTATCCGTATTGGCAATATTTCTGAGCTGAAATTCCAGTGCATCACGCTGCTGTAGTACCCGCTTTAATTCTTTAAGGGCGTCTAATAAGGTGATTGGCTTAGCAGATAATGGTGTCTGTTTACTCTCTATAACCTGATGCTGGGCCAGTCGAAGAATGGTATTTCTGGCTTTAAGTAACGGTATAAAAACATGATTACGCGCATAGATCATGGTAAAAGAAACTGCGACTAAACAGATCAGCGCCACCAGTAAGGTTAAAATCAGTTTTTGCTGGGCTTGTTTCTTCTGGGTTTGAGCCACCGTAACACTGTAATCCAGAATATAGCTTTGCAGATTGACTACTGTCAGGAATTTATCAACCATTGCTTCTGTGAGTTGCGTACCGGTCAATGAGTAGGCCTGATTATGGATACTTTCATTCATCAGGCGAGTAATTATTGGAATACCTTGATCTAAAAACTGTGCTTTTACCTGCTGATGTAAAGCTAGATATTCTGGGGTTTTATCCTGCTCAGGCTGTATGGTATTCACTAAAGCCCATAAATAATGGGCCTGATGTTGCGTCTGCAATGACCGCGCCAAGTTATCTTCGGGGATTTTTTCATTAAAAGTCACTGCTGCCATAATATTAGAGGCAGTTCGACCAGCCTGATCACGTAAATCAGCCAAAATTAAAATCAGCGTATAGTAGTCTGAGACTGAAGTTCCTTTAGCTTCAGAATGTACCAATACATTTTCTATAATTGCTTTACAACTATCCCATGCCTTAAACATTTGCTGAATCGCCTGATCCAGCTGTCTTGCACTCCGTTCAGATCGCGGCAAGGCACTATAAACATCGACCGCATGACGACCTTGAGCCAAAGCCCCTTTTACATGAGAAGATAAGGCTTGAGCCTGAACAGAAAAACCTGCCGTAGCTAAAATTGCACTTGTCTGCTCAATCTGCAGATCTACTTCTTTTCGGTAAGCTTCTAATTCTTTTATATTTTCTGCGAGTTCATCGGCACTACTCGACATCACCTTATTAGCAGGTGCCCGTTCACGGGAAATTTTATTGGCTAAATCAGCTACAGCACGAAGCGCAGAAATTTCAGTTAAGGCACGATCTGCTTTCTGATAGCTATGATAACTACTGACAATTAAGGGAACAGATAAAAACAAAAGAGACAGTGCGATAATGATCATCGACCAAAACAGTCGCCGGCTGATATGTTCCGAGCGTAATTTATACATAAATTAATTACTCACCATACACACCAAATGACCTGTGATCATACTCAAATTATATATAAATATATTACACGATTTTGATCTAAAAAGAGTTAAAAATTAATCAATGTTTTTAAATATCTGCATTCTATCAACCACTTATAATATTTTCTCAAATAAAAGTTAAAAAAAATCTAAATTCTTTAATAAAGCTTTAAGATCCAGTGCATATCTGTAGAGTTTCAACTTAATTTTTATTCTTTCCTTCAGATAGTAGCAACCTGCTTTTCATTGAGTGCAATTAAAAATTTTGCATATCTATAAATTGCAGTTAAGCAAGCCGCTTAAATAGAAAATCCTGTTTCCCTTAAAGATATCGACAAAATAATGCAGGACTATTTCTAGGAAGCCCCCCAATTTATATTGTTTCAATTAGCTGCTTATCTAAATATTGCTACTTGCATGATAAGAAAATATTTACACATGCCACAAATAAGTGCATAATGCACTGCATTAGGGCAAATTAAATATATTCTCAGCAGATTTTTTAATTTTTCCGAAGATTTTGGCGAAAAACCCCAGTTTTCTTTGAAAGTTGGGGTTTTTTATACTTAAATTTCAAGAAAAATCTAATCCCCCACTCCAAATTAAGCACCATATTGGTGCAATAAAAGTTAATTCTAGGGTTTCTACTCAAGGATTTACTCTCTAATGACTAAAAATAAGTTTTGCTATTAATATGATTATGCTTCCATTTTTATGGCCTGTTCTTACTTCGCAGCCAACTGCAATATTTTTCTGACATAAAAAAAAACCCAACCTTGGGGAAAGTTGGGCATATAAAACAAAAACTTGTTTATGGAGAATCAGATCATCATCACATTATTGCAATGTAGTATGAATTGATAGATATATTATCGTAAAAACCGTTATAAAAGTAAAGCCTATCAAAACGGTAAGATTTAAAATTCATCACAACAGCACGATATTTGCACTAAATAAATTAAAATTTGTGCATTTTTCAACCAACACTATCCCATTTTAGGTGAATTTTATTATTAGAATCAAATGAATAGCCTTAAAATGCCATACAGATCATGCAATAAAATATATTTCAATTGGATTTTACAATTAATTTTTAAATTTAATCCAATTTAACATTACACAAAGTCCTTATTTTTTGCATATTTCTGAAAAAATAAGTTTTAAAAATGTTCATATTCATTTGTTCTAAAAACAAATTTTTCAAGTTGACCTGACACAGTTTAATTGTACTTTTTTCAACCAATTACATTATGTATAACAAAAAAACAACAAAATAATGTTCTTTTAGTTCATTGACTTAATGTTTTGTTACAATACAATGAAAGTAGTTTAATTCACCTGCAATAGAAAATAGAACTGGAAATTAATATGAAAAAACTCGGTTTAGCCACTGCTTTATTATTAGCCATGACCGGTGCTCAAGCATATCAAGTAGAAGTACAAGGTCAGTCTGAATACATCGACACCACAGCAAATGACAAAGATTTCACCGGTGGTTTGCAAGGTACTTATTACCTTAAAGATGTTGACTCTTCTAAAGGCCCATTGGCTGAAGCAGCTTTCTTAAACCAAGCATCTAACGTATCTGTTGCTTATAATTACGGCGAGTTAGGTTCAGACGATATCGACGTTATCGCTCATAACTATGGCGTTAAAGCTGAAGCTTATGTGCCAACTCAAGTTGTACCTGTATATGCTAGCGCTTCTTATAGCCACACAATTTTAGACAGCAAAAATAACAACGCCACTGATGATCAAGGCGACCGTTATGCCTTAGAACTTGGTGCATTTGCTGCGCCTAATTTCTTGGTTGCAGTAGGTTATACAAGCGTTGCTGATCAAACTGCTCTTGATGCATTCAATGTTATGGCTAATGGCGTTGTTAAATCAGTTGGTGAAACTGCTACGATCGGTGAAGATCAAGATGCAATTACTGCACGTACCAAATATGTTGGTGCTATTGACGGAACCAACATGGCAATCGGTTTTGAATCTGGTTTAGTTTACGGTGACGACACTGCTTATAACCTAGGTACAACTCTTTTCGTTACGCCTAAGTTAAGCGTTGGTGCTTCTTATGCTGAATCTAGCTTTGCTGGTACACCAGACTCAGCTTGGGGTGCAAACGTAAATTACTTCATCACTCCTGCCGTTGCAGTGGGCGCTTCTTACGTAAATGCGAATGCTGAACAACTTGCGCTTGATACACAAACTGTTGGCGTAAACGCTAAATTCCGTTTCTAATTTTTAATTAGAAAAAGAATTCAAAAAAGGACGCTTTATGCGTCCTTTTTTATTGGTCTTTATCTTTAGAATGCTTGGGTAAATGGGCAATATATTGCAAGGCAATCAAGCGTGAAACAATGAGGGCCAGATACATAACCCCGGAAAACATTTGCAGTAGTGCCAGTACCCGTGCGGGGGCACTTATGGGCATTAAATCCGATAAGCCGGTTGCAGACTGCAAACTAAAACTCAAAAACAATAAATCAAGCCAGCTTTGTAAACCTGCAACATTGGGATTCTGAAAGCTTCCCGGTACCAGCAGCTGGCAAACGTTATATAAAAAAGCAAATGCCCAGGCCAGCAACGTAAATACCGCACCTGCAGCAAACAGTTCATCTCGGGTTAAATAGCGGTCTTCAAACATATAACGCAACAAACCATAGGCCGCGCTAAAGTAAGCTGCGGCTTCAAAACCATGGGCAATGACTTGTAGCCATGGATTTTTTATACCTAATATAATCAGGGAAGAAAAAATCACGGCACCACTGACAAAACTTAAGCCCAAAATGGTAAACATCGGTGTTTGCCGAATGACTTTGGCAATCACCAGTAAAACCAGCACCCCCAGTAGCCAGCTAAGCGTACGGTAAGGCGTGCTGTAATTGACGGCAACCGACAGAATTAAAATAATAAATTGTAATAAAAGTAGCCAAGCTGAAGGCAATACGCGAAATACCTTCCACACATCCATAATCGCCTGCATGTACTGCTCCAAAATATTGCTTTTTTATGCCTGAATTTTTTATGTTTCTTTTAATCAACTTAGCATGAATGCTTGGAGCTGCAAGTGAAACATTTGTAGAAAAATGATAAAAGTCGCCCTCTTCTTTGCCAGATTTATGTTTGATAAAAGAGAGACTCATCCATGCTAACAATAGGATTGAGAACCGAAGCCCAGCCTTGCAATCACGTTGTGTTCCATTTGCTAAAGTCATAAAAAAAGCCCCTGATGGGGCTTTTTTTAAAGTAACTGTATCTTAGTGATCTGATGCACCAGAGATACCAATACCTGTTTGTGAACGTACATACTGTGCATCGAAAGCTTTACGTTCTGCATGCGCACGTGCCGAACTGTCAGTCACAGAGAATAACCAGCAGCATAGGAACGATAATGGCATTGCAAAGATTGCTGGACCATTGAATGGGTTGATTGGTGTCTCAGAAACACCCAAAGTATCTACCCAAACCGCTTTAGACAGTACAATTAGAGTTACTGCAGCAACAAGACCTGCAACACCGCCAGCTACTGCACCACGAGTGGTCAAGCCTTTCCAGAACATTGACAGTACCAGTACCGGGAAGTTCGCACATGCAGCAACCGAGAATGCGAGACCTACCATGAAGGCAACGTTTTGTTTCTCGAACAGGATACCTAAAATCATCGCAAAGATCGCAAGACCTAGAGTTGCAATTTTAGACATACGTAGTTCAGATTCAGGTGTAGTTTGGCCTTTCTTGAATACGTTTGCATACAAGTCGTGTGAAATTGCTGAAGCACCAGACAATGTCAAACCAGCGACCACCGCAAGAATCGTTGCGAATGCTACTGCTGAAATGAAGCCCATGAACAAGTCACCGCCAACAGCATCAGCCAAGTGAACCGCAGCCATGTTGTTACCACCAACAAGTTCTAGCTTGCCAGTTACAGCCATTTTCGCCACATCAATGAATTGCGGGTTGTTTGATACGTAAAGGATCGCACCGAAACCAATGATGAAAGTTAAAAGATAGAAGTAACCGATGAAACCTGTAGCCACAACCACTGATTTACGTGCTTCTTTAGCATCTTTTACGGTAAAGAAACGCATCAGGATATGTGGAAGACCAGCAGTACCAAACATCAATGCCAGACCCAAAGAAATCGCATCAATCGGGTTCGCTGCCAGTTTACCTGGGCCCATGATATTGCCTGCTTCTGCAAGGCTGATTTCATGTACTTTAGAGAATACCTGAATCGATTGTTCAAACATGTTGGTGAAGCTGAAGCCCACGCCTTTCATTACCATGAAAGCCATGAAAGTTGCACCTGAAAGTAACATCACCGCTTTGATGATCTGTACCCAAGTGGTTGCCAGCATACCACCGAAGATTACGTAAGCCATCATCAAAAGGCCCACAATCACGACAGCAATGTTGTAGTTCAGACCAAATAATAATTTGATCAGCTGACCTGCACCTACCATCTGAGCAATCAGATAAAAGGCAACAACAACCAAAGAGCTAAGAGCTGCCAAAGTACGTACCGGTTTTTCTTCCAGACGGAATGAAACCACGTCAGACAAGTTGAATTTACCCAGGTTACGTAAACGCTCTGCGACCAGGAACAATACGATTGGCCAGCCCACCATGAAACCTAGTGAGTAAAGCAAACCGTCAAAGCCTGAGCTGAATACCATTGCGGAAATACCCAGGAATGATGCTGCTGACATATAGTCACCGGCAATCGCCAGACCATTCTGGAAACCTGAGATACCGCCACCCGCAGTATAGAAATCTGCAGTACTGGTGGTTTGTCTTGCTGCCCATTTGGTAATCAGCAAGGTGAAGCCCACGAAAATCGCGAACATAATAATTGCATGCCAGTTGGTTGCTTGCTGTTCAGCAGCACCCAAATCTGGACTAGCCATTGCCATACCTGACATCAGTAGCGTAGAAGCAGCAACTGCTTTCGCTTTCAATGAATTCCATTTCATCTAATTACTGTCCTTTCTCATTCGCAATTGCTGCAACTTCTCGCATCGCTTCTTCATTTAATGCATCCAGTTTATTGTTTGCAATATACGAATAAACACCACATAAAATGAAAGACAATACAATAATGCTCAAGCCGAGCGGCATACCCAAAGTGGTAACGCCGCCGCCAACCGAACTCATTAAGAATTCTTTGTTATAACCAACTAAAAGCATAAAGCCGACATACACAATCAACATGATGATTGTTAATGTCCAACTTAATCTGCTTTTTCTGCTGACCATTTCTTTAAATTTGGGATTCTGTAGAATACGTTCTACATGTGCCTCATCCATAATCATGCTCCTGTGTGCACCCAGCCATAGGTGATTTTTTTAATTCGAATTATTTCGTTATCTAACTTAACAATCTTATTAGGTTCTTGTAATTACTACTTTGGTGTTAAATTTTGATCAATTAAAGCGGCAAGATTACTAGATAGGTTATTATTACGACATAAATTTATGCTGTAGGCAATATGAATAGTTGGCTCATTATCGGCGTGCTCGCCCTTTATATCGCGTTACTCTTTATCTGTGCATTTTTTGGTGAAAAACACGCCAGTCGCCTAAGTACCCGCGGTCGCATGTTTCTCTTTAGTCTAACCTTAGGGGTATATTGCTCATCCTGGACATTTTACGGTGCAACCGGGGCTGCGGTGCGTGAAGGCATTATCTTCCTGCCCATTTACCTTGGTCCCCTGATTTTTGTCGGTGTGGGTTATGATATCTGGCGCCGTTTAGGACGTGTTCGCCAGCATCATGCCATTTCTTCCATTGCAGATTTTGTGGCTGCACGTTATGGCAAAAGCGGCCCTCTGGCATCCTTGGTCACCATTCTGGCAGTCATCGCAATTATTCCCTATTTAGCCTTGCAGCTCAGAGCCATTGCCTTGAGTGCTGCTGTAGTGTTGCAACAGAATACCGGCATACAAAGCACCACCAATAGTGTGCTGTTTTTGACTGGAATTTTAGCCATTCTGGCCATGCTGTTCGGTACCCGACAAATTGCCAATACCGAACAGCATGGCGGTTTAATGCTAGCCGTGGCATTTGAGTCTTTTGTCAAACTGTTTGCCCTGCTGTGTGTGGCCCTGTTCTTTGTATTTGATGCCCCCGAAAACCTGGGGCAAATTTCCACGGATGTCGCAGAAACCTTTAAACAGGTTCAGCTGTTTGGTGTTCCCGAAACGTTCTGGGTGCAAACCTTACTCGCAGCCTTGGCGATTATCTGCTTACCACGACAGTTCCATGTCGCGGTGGTTGAACTGCGGGATGAAAAACATATTCGCGGTGCACGTCGCTGGTTTGCCACTTATCTGATTCTGACCACACTGGCGATTATTCCAATTGCCAGCTGGGCCTTGCATGCTGCACCGCATTTTCTTGCGATTCCTGATGTCGCTGTACTGTCCTTGCCGCTCAGTTATGATCAGGAGTGGTTGACACTTTTGGCTTTCCTGGGGGGGTTTTCTGCTTCTACGGGAATGCTGCTGGTCTCTTCAGTCGCCTTGTCGATTATGCTCAGTAATGACCTGATTATGCCTGCCTTATGGCGTACCGGCATACTTTCGCGTCATGACAAACGTCTGCCTCTGGTGCTGAAATTTACTCGCCGGGTGTGTATTTTAGCGGTCATGTTGCTGGGTTTCCTGTTTTTCCATTTCTTTAATGACATCGACCAGCTTTCAGTATTTGGCTTGCTGGCCTTCAGTGCCGTGGCCCAATTTGCTCCAGCCTTGATTGGTGGTCTGTACTGGCGTGGTGGCAGTAAACAGGGCGTATATGCAGGTCTGATTGCCGGTTTTGTCATGTGGGCCTATACCTTGCTGTTGCCTACCGTACTGCGCAGCCTGCCTGCTGAATACAGCCATTTTAGCCAGCAGTTCTTGCTTGCAGGGCCTTTAGGCATGGACTGGTTACGCCCCGAAGCACTGTTTGGTTTTCAGTCTTTTGCTCCCCTCACCCATGGCGTGACCTGGGCATTGGGTCTGAATATCGTGCTGTATGTGTGGGTGTCACGAATTTTCCGTCCCAGTATTGCCGAGCAAATTCAGGCGGAAAGTTTCTTCTATTATGAAACCAAACCTTTGCCGACCCACAATGCCTCAAGTGAAATCAATTACTCTCACCAGGATGTTGCCCGCCTGAAAGTGGGCGATTTAATTACCTTGGCCAAAAGGATTACCGGTGAAGGACCGGCCACTCATGCCTTTCAGCAATTCTGTGCTCAAAACAACGTGATCCTGAATGAAAACAGCAATGCCAATGGCATGTGGTGGCGTTTTACCGAACAGTATCTGGCCGGAACCATTGGTGCTGCTTCGGCGCGTACCCTGCTCACCACCGCCATGGTGAATAATGGTCTGGCACTCGGTCAGGTTGCCAATATTCTGGATCAGGCCTCACAATGGCAACGCTTTAACCAGAATCTGATCATGACCATGATTGACCATATGACCCAGGGGGTCAGCGTAGTCGATGAAAACATGTGTCTGGTGGCCTGGAACAATCAATACCTGAAACTTTTTGACTATCCTAAAGATATTGTCTATGTCGGCTGTCCGATTGCCGACCTGATCCGTTATAACGCCGAGCGCGGTGAATGCGGGCCTGGTTCGGTCGAAGAACACGTGCGCAAACGGATTCACTGGATGGCCATGGGCAGCGCGCATGAATTTGAACGGATCCGTAAAGATGGCCGCGTCATCCAGATGCGAGGTAATCCCATTGAAGGCGGCGGCTTCGTCACCACCTTTGCCGATATTACCGCTTTCCGTGAAAATGAGGCCGTACTGGAAGCGCGGGTACAAGACCGCACCCAACAGCTGGCCGATGCACTTTCCGAGCAACAACTGGCCCGCGAACAGGCTGACCGTGCCAACATGTCCAAGAGCCGTTTCATTGCAGCGGCCAGTCACGACCTGTTGCAGCCAATGCATGCAGCACGCCTGTTCAGTACCGCTTTAGAACAAAGCGTACAGTCGGATGAAGACCGTAAAACCCTGCAACAGCTCGACCGTGCCTTGCATGGTGCGGAAAGCATGCTGTCTGCCCTGCTGGACATTGCCCGTCTCGAAGGTGGTACCATCCAGCCGAAACGTCAGCCTTATCCCTTACATGACCTGTTAAGTGATCTGGAACTGCAATTTAAATCTATTGCCGCACAACGTGGCATTAAATTCAGCGTGCATGATGCACAGTTCTGGATCGACACCGATCCCCAGTGGATTCGCCGGATTATTCAGAACTTTGTCAGCAATGCCCTGCGCTATACCGCTAAAGGCAAAGTTGTGGTGGGGGTACTTCGCTCTAGCGAAAAACCACGCCATATCCGGATTGGGGTTTGGGATACCGGCCCCGGGATTGCCGAAGAACAGCGCATTAAACTGTTTCAGGAATTTGAACGCTGTGGCCATACTTCGCCTTGGGGCGAGCAGGGTCTTGGACTCGGCCTGGCGATTGTGCAGCGTATGACCAGCCTGCTGGACTATCCGGTACATGTCTATTCTGAATATGGCAAGGGCTCATGTTTTATGATTGAAGTGCCAATCGTAGATGCGCCTAAAGTCGTGGCAGCACCAGTACAGGCCACCCCGCTGAAAAGCAAGGCCTACAAGATTCTATGCCTGGATAATGATGAAACCATTCTGGAAGGGATGACGACCTTACTGACCAAATGGGGTTATCAGGTCTTTAAAGCAACTGAACCCGAACAGGCCCTAGAACTCATCCAGCAAGAAAATATTCAGGTCTGGCTGGTCGATCAGCACCTGAACAACAATAAAATTGGTCTGGATTTCATTTTGGCCAACCGTCAGGAACAGGTTCCTGTGGCACTGATTACCGCAGATTCCGATCCTGAACTGCCACAACATTTGAAAGATCTCAATATTGTGCTGCTGAAAAAACCGTTAAAACCGGCATCGCTGCGTTCCTGGTTGTCGGGCTTAAAAATTTCCGGTTCTTAAGTGTTTTATTCAGAAATCACTGCAGATCAAATGCCCATTTCATGTATGTGAAATGGGCATTTTAATTACATAAAAACACCCTTTATTAACCTCACTGGCAATTTATTTTTAATTTTAGGCAAAACTGCTCAATTTCTTTATTTTGGCTGCCACTTTATTGACCAAAAAATTCAATGTCATATTTCCTATGGCAAAGATGACCAAAATTTAAATATACATTTGTATAATTAGTTACAATTTTTCAAGTTGTTATTATTAAAAATATTTTTACAGTAAAAATCCATTACATAACTTTAGTCGTATTTCGTTTGCAGTCAGCCAAGCTCATATATGAGAGTAATCAATGGTCAGTTTAATCTGTCTATCAGACTGCCTCAAAACACGGCCCACGAAACTGATCATCATAGAAAATACAGGAGTTGAAGATGAACATTTCTGAAGCCGGAAGTTATGGCATAGATCAATCGCAACAATTTTATCGTCAATATGGGGCCAATGCCCTGTTACCCGAAATTCAATGGACCGAACTATTTAAACCCAGCCACTTAAAGGACTCTCATATTCAAGCCTTGGATACCTTGTATCAAAGTGCTGTCCCGCTTGCCTTACAGGTCTTCGATGAGTTGAATTTTGATGTCTTTAGCCCGGCAGCCTATAAACCGCAAGGTTTGGGTTTATTTGATCGCCTCGCTGAACAGGAAGACAAGCTGATTCAGTCTTTAGCAGCCGAGGCTAAAGACTTGACAGAGACTGTACGTCACCAAATTTGGAGCATGCTATTGCGTGGTGGTGCGGTGCTGGTGTTTAAGGCATGGCTGGGTAAAGTCAAAACCGATCAGAATCTGCTCGATACCACCCAGTTTGATGAACTCTCTGATTTGCTGTTTATTAAAACCCCACCACTGGAATTGGCAAAGCATTTAGGAATCAATCCCCATGCCAATGAAGATCATATTTTCCTGCTGTATGGCAGTGATGTCTATTTAGACCGCTTTAATAGTCTGGAAACTGCAGCGCTGTTTGTCGATTTGGGCGTTTATGATGCCGCATTTTTAAGTTTGCGCGATGACAGTGTGGCTGAATATCTGAAAGAGAAAGCCTATGTCTCTCAAGAGCAAATTGATGATCTGCAATGTGCACTGAATCCTTTATTTTGCACAGACAGTACTCCCAGACAAAGCTGTGTCGCCTGATCTAAAGCACTGATTACAAAAAAAGGCACTTGATCAAGTGCCTTTTTCGTTGAATGCTGTATTCAGCAGATTACATTTTCTTTTCTTCAATATTCAGGGCACTGATGGCCAATACTGCCTGAGTACGGTTTTGCACATTCAGTTTGCGGAAAATAGCCGTGACATGAGCCTTGATGGTCGCTTCGGAAACATCCAGCTCATAAGCAATCTGTTTATTCAGCAAACCTTCCGCCACCATCATCAATACACGGAATTGTTGCGGTGTAAGTGACTGAATACGTTCTGCCAGTGCAGTTTCATCCGCTGCACGCGGGTCAAAATTCATGTTGGCCGGTAAATTTGGCGGTAACCAGATTTCTCCTTCCAGTACCTGACGGATCGCTTCACCAATATGGCTTGGATGCGCAGATTTCGGAATATAACCCATTGCACCATGGGCTATGGCACGTTGAATAATTGACACTTCTTCATGTGCAGACACCACAATAATCGGAATGGACGGGTATTGTGCACGAACATGCACCAAAGCCGAAAAGCCCGAAGCTCCCGGCAAATTGAGATCCAGTAAAACCAAATCTGGTTCCGGCCCATTATCTAAGCGTTCATAAAACTCATTTACTGCAGCTGTTTCCTGAATTTGCGCTTGCGGCAAGCTATAACGAACGGCTTGAATCAAGGCATGACGAAACAGTGGATGATCATCAACGATTAAAATATTCATAAGCAGCATGAAAGATCTTGTGCACATTAAGAGCTATTCTAACCACACTAGTGCTATTAAGGATATGCAATGAATAACTTTTTTCATCTGATATGAGATTATTTTCTCAAAAATCCCCTTTTTTCAAGGTTTTTCGCAAAATCATCAAACCTAATCATATTTTGATATAAATTTTATCGGCCAATTTAAAATACTTATCAGTAAGCAAGATAAATATATAAATCAACGTACTAAATCATATAAAAGCACATTTTGGTGACTTTTTCCTTTATATCTCAAAATAAGATAACTTTTCTTGATTTGCTTATTTTACAGAATATGCCTGCTGTTGATTAATAAAGCTATTCCGATATTTTATATTTTAGGTTATCCCCAAATGTCTATTTTAAATGCGCAAAAACCGTTGAATATTGTTGCTGTATCAGGCGGCTTAAACAATCCTTCTAAAACCGAGGCACTGGTACAAGCCATTATTGATGAACTCGGTGAAGCAACCCCCATTCATGTTCATTTTATTAAATTTAGCGAAATCGGTTCTTTACTGGGCGGTGCAATTTACCGTAACCAGTTGCCACAACGTGTACAGGATGATCTGGCCGCAGTTGAAGCAGCAGATGCCCTGATTGTCGGCACACCAGTTTACCGTGCTTCATTCACCGGACTTTTCAAGCACTTCTTTGACTTTGTAGAACAGACGGCACTGGTCGATGTACCAGTATTGCTGGCAGCTTCAGGAGGTAGCGAACGTCATGCCTTGGTGCTTGAACATCAGTTGCGTCCATTGTTCAGCTTTTTCCAGGCACAAACCTTACCGATTGGTGTCTATGCAACAGACCGTGACTTTACCCCTGAATATACCATTCACAGTGAACTGCTGCGTGACCGCATTACCCTCGCAGTAGCACGTGCATTGCCAATTCTTGAATGGGCACCTGCCAAAGGCCAGCGTGCTGAAGTGGTCAAAGAGAAATCTCAGCTAGCCAACCAGAACCTGGGTATCAACAAGCAAATTGAACAAGAAGAAGTCCTTCCTTCTGCTGCAGTGCCAAGCCTTGATGCTGCCGAAGCGCGCCTGCACAGCAAAAAAGCACCGAAGTCACAAGTCGCTTAAGAGCGCTAAAAAATTACATCCTGAGGGTAGACAGAATGTCAGTACAAGATAAAAACATTACATTTGCTTATTGGGTGCCAAACGTCAGTGGTGGTTTGGTGGTCAGCGATATTGAACAGCGTACGGACTGGAGTTATGACTATAACGTCCGTCTGGCTCAAGCTGCGGAAAAAAGCGGCTTTGACTATGCCTTAACCCAAATCCGTTTTACTGCCGGTTATAACGCAGAAAACCAGCATGAATCGGTTAGCTTCAGCCATGGCATCCTGGCCAAAACTGAAAAACTCAAAGTGATCGCTGCAATTTTGCCAGGTCCATGGAAGCCTGCGCTTGCTGCAAAGCAATTGGCGACCATTGACCACCTGACCAATGGGCGTATTGCCATTAACGTGGTCAGTGGCTGGTTCCGCGGTGAATTTGATGCCATTGGCGAAGAATGGCCTGAACATGACCAGCGTTATGCACGTTCAGAAGAATTTATCCGTAGTCTTAAAGGTATCTGGACGCAGGATCATTTCAGTTTTGATGGCCAATACTATCAATTCAAAGATTACACCCTCAGTCCAAAACCGCTACAAAAACCGCATATTGAAATCTTTCAGGGCGGTAGCTCACGTGCAGCACGAGATATGGCTTCGCGTGTATCGGACTGGTACTTTACCAATGGCAATACACCGGAAGAGCTGAAAAAGCAGATCGACGATATCCGTGAAAAAGCCAAAGCCAATAACCATGCCGTGAAAATTGGGGTTAATGCTTTCATTATTGCCCGTGATACTGAACAAGAAGCCCAAGCTGTTCTTCAGGAAATTGTGGCCAAAGCCAATGTCCAGGCAGTGAAATCTTTTGGAGATGCCACCCGTGAAGCGGGTGCTGCAACAGCAGAGGGTGAAGGTAACTGGGCAAAATCGACCTTTGAAGATTTGGTGCAGTACAACGATGGCTTTAAAACCAATTTGGTTGGCACGCCGCAGCAAATTGCAGAACGTATTGTTGAACTGAAAGCAGTCGGTGTGGACTTGATCCTGTCTGGTTTCTTGCATTTTATTGAAGAAGTGGAATATTTCGGACAAAAAGTATTGCCATTGGTTCGTGAACTGGAAGCGCAACAGCTATCCGTTGTGACCGCCAAGTCCGCTTAAGCTGAATGATTAAGCGACAGTTGATGAACTAAAAAACAAGAATCAAAGGCATCTCCAATCTTCCCTCAAGACTCGGCTTGAGGGATTTTTTTGCTTATGCAGCAGAGCTGCCTTCGCTCAAACCGAACGCAATAACCAATCGGCAACCAGAAAAAACAAGAACAGCATGGTGACCGCCGGAACGAAATTTTAAAGTAAGGCAATAGCGGCAAAAATAAGCTGGAAATAAAGATGTCTGCTCAATTCTTACTGCCCCTTGTGGGTGCTGCCATTGTACTGGCATTAAGCGGATGTGCGTCGCCATCCAGGTCTCCAATTTCAGACAGTTATGGTCCATACCCTCATCTGCCTGAACCCCAATCCAGTCTGTTTCCTACAGTGAATATCGCACCGGCCAAAGGCTGGCCTGCCGATACCATGCCCACTCCTGCTGCGGGTTTGAAAGTTCAGGCCTTTGCCAAAGAACTGCAACATCCGCGCTGGCTGTATGTATTGCCAAATGGCGATGTGCTGGTGGCTGAAACCGATGCACCGCTCAAGCCTGATGACAGCAAGGGCATTAGAGGCAAAATCATGAAGCTGATGATGAAACGTGCCGGATCATCGCATCAGAGTGCCAACCGTATTAGCCTGCTGCGTGATCGTAATGGCGATGGTGTGGCTGATCAAAAAACCATATTTCTACAAAATCTGAACTCTCCGTTTGGCATGGCGCTGGTCGGCAATACGCTTTACGTAGCCAATACGGATGCCTTAATACGCTTTCCTTATCAAAAAGGTGCAACTCAAATTACCGCAAGCGGCAGCAAAGTACTGGATTTACCCGGTGGCCCGCTCAATCATCATTGGACCAAAAACGTCATTGCCAATTCTGCGGGCAGCAAACTCTATATTACCGTAGGTTCAAACAGTAACGTGGCGGAAAATGGCTTCGATAAAGAAGTCGGGCGTGCCTTGATTATGGAATTTGATATTGCCAGTGGCAAAGCACGGCCATTTGCCACAGGGCTGCGCAATCCCAATGGTATGGACTGGCAACCACAGAGTGGCATGTTATGGACGGTCGTGAATGAGCGCGATGAAATTGGCAATGATCTGGTGCCCGATTACCTGACCTCAGTCAAGGATGGTGCTTTTTATGGCTGGCCCTATAGTTATTATGGCCAACATGTAGACACGCGGGTCAAACCTCAAAATCCTGAGCTGGTCGCACGTGCGATTAAACCTGATTATGCTCTGGGTAACCATACGGCTTCCTTAGGCCTGACATTTTATACGGCTCAATTAATGCCGCAATATCGCAGTGGTGCGCTGATTGGTCAACATGGCTCATGGAACCGTAAACCGCATAGCGGCTATAAGGTTATTTTTGTGCCCTTTCAAAATGGCCAACCTTCAGGTCAGCCGCAAGATGTATTAAGCGGTTTTTTAAATGATCAAGGTGAGGCACTTGGACGGCCTGTTGGGGTAGCAGTTGATCGTTCGGGGGCAATATTGGTCGCTGATGATGTGGGCAATATAATTTGGCGCGTATCGCCTATCGGGACAATGATGGATAACCGGCCAGTCAATAAAACGATTAGCCCTGCTTCTGCGAGTCAACAGCCTGTGAGTTCACCACCTGCCGTAGAACAGGCAGCAAAGTAATAGTGGCTTAATAAAATGATATAAAAAAAGCCCGACATCCTGTCGGGCTTTTTCGTATGGGTTAGTTAAGCATGACTTGACTCCTGTCTTGCTTCACGATCCTGGTATATGAACGTTTGATTGTTGTTTTATGTTCCGGAACATCCTGTTCCTGTATGAATTCATCATAGGAAAAAAACTCGGCTGCGCCCATCCGCAAAATCCTTAAATTGATGTGCGCCAAAGCGTACAAAAACGGACATTTTTTCATCCATAAAATATGGGCATTCTTTTTGTCCCGGAAGAATTAATAACTCACAAAAATTATAAAATTGAATTTTTATTGATCAACTTTATTGACAGAACATTACAGATGCGGCTAAAAAACACACGAGTTGTTAAGTCATGTGTTTTTGATCTTTTTATTTTTGAATTTATCGATTTAAGTGGTTGATAAATAAAAATATTAAAAACAAATTTTGTATAACGGCCATTATGTTAAATTAGATTTAATTATTGACACACTACTAATTCAAAAAATTTTTCTCACTCCTTAATTTCAATAGCTATTTACAACACCTAATTCTAAATTAATTATAGATTTATTTGTCAAATCGGCTTTTTATGAAATATCATTCATACAATTATTATGAATAGTAAATGATCTATGAAACATCTAATTTTTTCTATACTTTCCCTTTTTATTTTTCATAATGCTTATGCTGTTGAAGCTACTACTACAAATATAGATTGCTCTCACTATATGGCAACAACTACTGAAGTTATGCAAGAAGTTCAAAATGGTAAACATATTAAACAGCTTATTGATATTGCTCTAGAAAAGAAAAATAATGCTATTACGCCTGAAGAAATTCAGTTGGCTAAGGTATATGCAGCTTATACTGTAGTGGCCTATAAAGAACCTGTTGGCATCACTCCTGAAGAAAAACAAAATGCTTTAAACAAAGCTGCATTTATTGGAAAGAAGCTTTGTGAAAAACAAATGAAATAAATAGTTTATCCAATGAAATTTACTTTTTTATTATTAGTTACTTACTTGATTAACTCACAGATCTGTTTTGCAGAAAGTGATCCAATGCAATTGTTCGTAAAAAAATTATGCCCTTCTATTTCTAATTTATCTTCCAGTGTTATGGAGGCTCGACAAAAGAATATTTCAAGTGATCAAGTGAAAAAAATGATTCAACTGGGTATTGAATCAAATAGTGATGTAAAAGGTAAAATAATTAAGCAACAATTGATCAATAGTTTAGAAATGCTTGTGAATGAAACACAGTATTTCCCAATTTTGAAAAATGAATCTGATAAAAAATTGCTAATTAATTCTTATACTATATTTGTCTTAAATCGTTGTCATGATTCACTTAAATACTTACCAGAAATTAAAGAATAAATTTCATCTCTTTTAATATAATTTTGAATCTGTTATTTATCTTGATAGATAGTTTTCTCCCAACAATAGGATTTTATTGACCGTCAGGTGATGTCACTAGATTTTCAATTATTTCTAAGCTTAAAATAATACACCCTATACGAAATTAAAATTTAGTTAATATAAATCAATTACTTATGTATAATTAAAAGCCTAATTTTCACAAATTAGGCTTTTTTAAGTGATTTTTCACGTTCCACGCTCTTAATTCATTTTTAAATCTAGAAGTAAAAAGGCTCCATTTCATAAAATGGCATTTTCTTATTTCATTATGAATAAAAACTCGGATCAGGTACTTTAGCCGTCAGCACCCATTCCCCCACTTCCTGATATTTATAATCCACCGGATCATGCAAAGTTTGGGTACGGACATTGCGCCAGAAACGGTCCAGATTTAATTGGGCTGTGGTGGCACGCGCACCCATCACCTGAAAAATATTTTGTGTGATATACAGTGAGGTATTAGTCGCAGCAATTTTGGCAGTCGCAATTGCAATGGACACTTCACCGCGCTGTTCAGCAGTGAGATCATTACCTAGATCCCATGCCGTCTGTAAGCTCTGAACTGCTTTAGCTGCCAGTAAACGCACGCCTTCAAGCTGTACATAAAATTCGGCAAAGTGTTTTTGCGTAAATGGATCATTGATGGCATGTTCCACCAAAGATTTTGACTAGGCTTTTTGGCTCTGTACGGTTTGTCTGGCAGTTGCAAAAGCCCCTTCTGCTACGCCTAAAAACAGATGCACAAAAATCAGTTGCGCAATCAACGGACGTAAACTCGAATACGGCGTACTCAGGGGTCCCGGATTGAGCAATAACTCATCTTTTTTAATTTTAACCTGCTCAAAATGACTGGTACCGCTGTCAGTCTGGCGTTGTCCCATATTGTTCCAGTCACCTAAGAAGCTCACCCCTTCTCGGGCTGTCGGAATCACACCGATCAGCAATTTACCTTCATCATTATAAGCTGAGCAGAGCAAGATGTCAGAATCGATCGAACCTGAACAGAAGCTTTTGTCGCCATGAAATAGATATTCATTTTCAGACACTTGGGTTGCAATGGTTCGTCGGTCTAAGGGATTTAAAGTATTGCCCCAAAACAGGTTTTCTTGTGCGGTTTGCTCAAACCATTTGCCATACTGTTCAGGCTGTGAAAACAGTTGCACCGTCGCAATCAGTAAATGATGAAAACCATAAACATGTGCCAGTGAACTGTCGACCTGGGCAATGACCTGAATAGTCTGAAATACCGTTTTCCAGCCCGCACCCTGTCCACCATATTGGGTTGGAATGGCAAGTCCCAGTAAACCACTTTGACGGATTAAATCACGCTCCTGTTTTGGGTTGCCACCCTGTTTATCACGTTCAGCAGCAGTGGTTGAAAACTGTTCCGCAAGTTGTTGAGCGATGTGTAAGGGATTTGACGTTAAAAGCGGGGATGAAGCATTCATAATATGATCTGATTATTGCTATATTTTTAGCTTAGCAGATGATGTTTTGCTGCTTTATCTGAATGCCTGCTGTGCTTATGCATAAAATAAAAATACCGCCTGAAAATAAGGCGGTATTTTTATAAATGACTTATTTGTCAGGATAGACCGTTGCTATCAGATTGTTCACCACCTGTGGGTCGGCCAGGGTTGAAGTATCTCCTAAAGTGTCCAGTTCATTGGCGGCAATTTTTCTTAATATACGGCGCATGATTTTACCGGAACGGGTTTTCGGTAAAGCCGGTGCCCAATACAAGGCATCCGGTGTAGCTACGGGTCCCAAAACCTTACGCACCCAGTTGATCAGTTCATGACGCAGCTCTTCAGATTCCTCAAAATTTGCCTGTAAGGTGACGAATGCACAAATACCCTGACCTTTAATATCATGCGGCATACCGACCACTGCCGCTTCAGCCACATGCTCATGCGCCACCAAGGCACTTTCCACTTCTGCCGTACCCAAACGGTGGCCAGAAACATTCAGCACATCATCGACGCGTCCGGTAATCCAGTAATAGCCATCCTTGTCACGGCGGGCACCGTCTCCAGTGAAATACGTCCCCAGATAAGTCGAGAAATAGGCTTCGATAAAACGTTCAGGATCACCCCAGATGGTACGCATCTGACCCGGCCAGGAATCCTTGATGATCAGGTTGCCTTCGGCTTCACCTTCAAGTTCCTTGCCTTCAGCATCGACGATGGCGGGTTGTATGCCGAACAATGGTCGGGTTGCAGAACCCGGTTTTAAATCGGTTGCACCCGGCAAAGGTGAAATCAGGATTCCGCCAGTCTCGGTTTGCCACCAGGTATCGACAATTGGACAGCGGCTTTCACCGACCACGGTGTAATACCAGTTCCAGGCTTCCGGGTTAATCGGCTCACCCACCGAACCGATCAGGCGCAAGCTGCTGCGGTCACTTTCCCGAACAAAGGCATCGCCTTCGCGCATCATGGCACGAATCGCCGTGGGTGCGGTATAGAGGATGGAAACATTGTGCTTATCGACAATATGACCGGTACGCGCCCAGGTTGGATATTGTGGTACACCTTCAAACATCACCGTGGTGGTGCCATTGGAAAGTGGACCATAGATCACATAGGAATGCCCGGTAATCCAGCCCACATCCGCAGTACACCAGAACACATCATCCTGCTTGATATCGAACACTTCGCGGAAAGTGGAATTCACATAAGTCAGGTAGCCACCGGTCGTATGCAACACTCCTTTAGGCTTGCCAGTCGAACCCGAGGTATACAGAATGAATAGCGGATCTTCGGCATTCATCGGTTCAGGTGGGCAGATTTCATTCACCGACATGATTTCCATGTGATACCACAAATCACGTCCTGGCTGCATTTCAATCGGGTTGCCAGTACGGTGTACCACAATCACATGTTCAACCGATTCAGTCCCGGCAATTTTCAAGGCTTCATCAACATTGGCTTTAAGTAGAATCGGCTTGCCGCCGCGCATTCCGGAATCGGCGGTAATCACCATTTTGGCCTGGCTGTCTTCAATCCGGCTGGCCAGTGAATCGGGAGAAAAGCCGCCAAATACCACACAATGTACCGCACCAATCCGGGCGCAGGCCAGCATCGCAATTGCGGCTTCCGAAACCATCGGCATATACAGCACCACCCGGTCGCCTTTTTTAATCCCGTTCTTTTTCAGGACATTGGCAAAACGGCAGGTCTCATCATAAAGTTCGTTAAAGGAAATAATCTTGTGACGGGACGGGTGATCACCCTCCCAGATAATGGCCGGTTTATAAGGGTGTTCCTTGAGATGACGGTCCAGACAGTTGGCACTGAGGTTCAGCTGGCCATCAGCGAACCATTCAATCTTGAAATTGTCTTTGTCAAAACTGGTATTTTTGACTTGGGTAAAAGGTTTAATCCAGTCCAGCTTGCTGGCCTGTTCAGCCCAATATTCATCAGGCTGCTCGATGGATTTTTGATAACGCTCGAAATATTCAGACTCATTGGTGCGAGCGGTTTTTTTAAATTCTTCTGGTACAGGATAGATTTCATTCATTGCTTACTTCCTTGATCTTATTCATCTCATCACGAGATGTTATGCCGCGTTATTGCTTTATTTATTGACTGCGTATTTACAGTATGGCGATTATTTTTCAACCGCTTCAATCATGCTTTGGTCGTAGTTTATTTATACAACTTAAAACACAGACCTCTCATCATATTCAACAAAAAAATATGGTTTTATGAGTATCTGACCTGTTCTTTTAATCTTATAATTTAAGCATAGAACGTACTGTTAACTTTACAAAATACAATATTTTTCTTCTCTGAATTTTATTTGGAAAACGCGTATGAACCCGCACGACGACTCCTCCTTTTTTTCACGCGCCCAACCGGCCAGGTCAGATAATCCACTCTCTCCAGAAGGTCGCTTTGGTCGTCTGAGTTCAATTGGCTGGTATGGGTTTGTGCATCTGATTGCTTTCTTTGCCACCATTGCTCTTAGCCTGACGATGGGTATCTTTAACTTTCATACCCTGTCGATGGACAATCAGTTCGTCAATACCCTTACAGGAATCGCCGGACTCGGTTTCGTAGCCATTCTGGTGCTGTATATCTATTTTCTGATCGTGATTAGCATACGCCGTTTGCATGATCTGAACCGTAGTGGCTGGCTGACCCTGCTGTTTCTGCTGCCACTGGTGAATATTTTTATGGGGCTGTATTTGCTTTTGGGTTCAGGGACTAAAGGCAGCAATAAATATGGACTGCCGCGTGAAACACTGGTCTGGGAAAAAATATTGGCTTGGTTGATGATCATCATTTCAGTTCTGAGCTTTCTGGCTTCAGGCAGCATAATATCTTATCAGTTTGGTACAGGTGAGCTGGAAGTTCCCCCTCAAGTCATCCAAAAAGGCACACAATATTTCTAAAGTTGGCTGACAATTTTTGACAAAACGTCAATGAATGCTAAATATTGTCGGTTAAATTTTTGTTCAGTTTCAGGCAAAATGTCCGGCAATGATCATCATCCGGAAAACTTGTGGCTGAAAAACAAAACGCCTTGAATGAGGTAACTCAGGACACCTCTCAACTTTTGCAAGAAGCAACAGAAAAGACAGCGCAAACTGTCATTGAACATACGGCAAAATACAATGATGCCTATTCCACCATCGACAAATTTGTTGATGCCTTTTGGGAACGCCTGCCTTATTTATGTATCGCGTTGGTGGTCTTTAGCATTTTCTGGTTGCTGTCAAAACTGTTTAAGCTCTTTGTCCGTAAAGCACTCACTGACCGCAGTTATACCAAACAAAACCTGGTACTGGTGCTGAACCGTGTCGGCAGCTCAGCCATCATTTTTATTGGCTTTTTAATTGCCATGGTCATTGCCATTCCGGGTTTTACCCCGGGTCAGCTGATGAGTGCTCTGGGAATTGGTTCGGTTGCCATCGGTTTTGCGTTCAAGGACATTTTCCAGAACCTGCTCTCTGGCATCTTAATCCTGCTGGGTGAACCGTTCAAAATTGGCGATGACATTATTGTTTCGGGTATGGAAGGAACGGTTGAGGATATCCAGATTCGTGCAACCTACTTACGTTCTCCCGATGGTCGCCGCATCGTGATTCCCAATGCGACGGTATATACCAGTGCCGTGATTGTAAACACGGCCTATCAACGCCGTCGTTGTGAATTTGTGGTGGGGATTGGTTATGAAGATGATGTACAAAAAGCCAAGAGCATTATTTTAAGCATTTTAGATAAAGACCCGACCATTTTGAGCCAGCCCGGATTTGCAGTAAACGTCAATGCACTTGCAGACTTCTCGATTAACCTGAATGTACGTTGGTGGGTCGATACTACAGAAACCACCACTGCAGGTTCAATCAGCGAAGTTCAGGAACGCGTGATTAAAGCCTTTGCTGAACATGAAATTTCGATTCCTTATCCGGTACAGGAAATCAAAATCTATCGTGGCAATGACACGACAGAACTCGCTGAATCAGCACGTGCTAAATAAGCGGCCCAATACGTAAGGAATTACCGTTTCGGTCCGAATAATACGGTTGCCCAGGCTGACTGCCTGGCAGCCGTTTTTTATGAGTAAATCAATTTCATAAGGGATAAAACCGCCCTCTGGGCCAATCACAATGGTGCAGGGATGATCAATCGCAAAAGGCATGGATTGCTCTACATAAGGATGGGCCACATAAGCAGGACATTCTGCCGTAATTAAACCGGGCAACACATCTTCAACAAAAGGTTTAAAGCGTTTATGAATTTCAATTTGCGGTGCAACCGTATCCCCTGCCTGTTCCAGACCCAGTGTGACATAATGATCCAGCTGCTGTAGAAATGGGGTTTGCCAATAGCTTTTATCCACCCGATAGCTATGCAGCAAAATCATTTTTTCCACCCCCAGAGTCACGCTATCCATAATCAGGCGGCGCAGCACTTTCGGACGTGGCATGGCGACAATTAAAGTTACTGGCAACTTGGCTGGAACAACTTCTTCTTTGAGCGGTTTTAATTTTATAGCGTGTTCGGTCACTTCTACAATTTCGGTGAGATAGCGTTTCCCCTCACGAATACCCACTTTGAGCGTATCACCGACTGTAATCTCTAGATGTTGCTGTAGATGCTCTAACTGACGTTTGCTGGTAATAGACCAGTATTCAGATTCAGTTTGGCGTGGGTCAAGGAGGACAATATTCATAAGCTATAAATTTCAACTATTAAAAGCAAGACGCGTGCACAGCCACGTATCATCTCATGACTTTATTTTACTTTGCGTAGGCATATTCCTACTTTTGATAGAGCAAAAGTAGGCAAAACTCTTTGTTAGGCTAATGGTAAGTCCCTTTACCATAGCCTAACGGCGGCATCCCTGCCGCCTCCGCGAAATAAGTTTCAGCGTAACGATAACAACATAGGGCTATTTAAAGATACTGATCAATCACCGCAATATGTTTGGCTAAAGAACCCTTGTTCTGCAACATAATTTTCTGTGCATGCTGGTTCAGCTGGTGTGTAGTCACGCGATCATTTAACAATTCAATTAAAACCTGCGCGGCCTGCTCTGCATCTTCCACGATTTTCACACCGTCTACAGCAACAAATTCATCGATAATGGTCTGGAAGTTAAAATAATTTTTACCCAAAACCGTCGGCACATTTAAGGCAATCGGCTCCAGAATATTATGTCCGCCACCCGGTTCATTCAACGAACCGCCAACAAAGCAGGCTTGGCTAAGTGCATACCACAGCCACATTTCCCCCATCGAATCGGCTAAATAGACTTGGGTATCTAACTGAATAGCTTCCCCTGCACTGCGACGACTGGTTTTTAGATTCAGGTTTTGCGCAAGCTGAAACACTTCATCAAAGCGTTCCGGATGACGTGGCACCACAATGACCAGCAGTTCTGGATGTGGTGTTAAATAAGGCTTGAAAACCGTTAACAGTTTTTGTTCTTCAGGCGCATGGGTACTGGCGAGGGTGATTATTTTCCGTGCTGATAAATTCCAGTCCTGCTGCAATTGCTGCGCCTGTTGAATAAAACTGTCCGGCGCATGAATATCAAATTTAATGCTGCCGAGTACCTGACTTTTATTTACTGCCATACCTAAATTACGGTAACGGTCTAAAGTCGCCTGGTCTTGAGCCAGCAAGCGATTCAGCCCATTCAGCATGCCTTGGGTCAGCCCTTGAACCTTACTGTAGCCTTTGGCCGATTTTTCCGAAAGTCGGGCATTAATCAGTAAACATGGCACCTTAAATTGCTGTGCCTGATCGATTAAATTCGGCCAGATTTCAGTTTCCATCAAAACCAAGAGCTTCGGCTGATATTTTTGATAAAATGTCTGGACTAATTTTTTCTGATCGGCAGGTAAATACACGGCCTGAAACAAATGTTCATAAGGTGCTTTTAGAAATAGTGACTTGGCCCGAGCCTGACCCGTCTTGGTGGTATTAGTGACCAGTACCGGATGGCCGAGTTTGAGATAATGTTCAATTAAAGGCTGGGCTGCGTTGGTTTCTCCAACCGATACCACATGAAACCAGAGGGCATACAGGTTTTTCGGCGGTTGAAATGGACCAAAGCGCTCAAGACATTCTTGTTGCAATTGCTCCGTAGTCAGCGCACGTTTTTTTATCTGCCATTTATACAATGGCTTAATTAGAGTAAGTGCCGCATTGTACCAAAAAGGAGTAGCCAAACAAGTTGCCTCAAATCATGTTCAATCGGCAAAATATAACAGAGCAGCCTTCACATGTTAATGAATTCTGCTCTGTGACATCATTTATTCTGTTTTATGGAAGTAGCTGCTTAACTTTCAGCAAGCTGTTTATTCAGGAATGGATAGTCAATATAGCCTTCTGCCACATCGGTTCCAATCATGTTTTCCAGTTTCAATTCATTTAGTGGTTCATCTTCCACCAAACGCTCAAACAGGTCTGGATTGGCAATATAAGCCTTACCGAAAGACACTGCTTCCGCTTTACCCGATGCCAGCAGCTCAAGCGCATCTTCACGGCTTAAACGCATATTGGCAATATACGGTACACCGTTGGAACGCGCCTTCATTTCCAGACTGATGCTGTCTTCGGCCAGATATTCACGGGTAAAGAAAAAGGCAATTTGACGTTTACCCAATTCTTGCATGACATAACCAAAGGTTTCTTTAGGATTGGCATCACCCATATCGTGCTCATCGCCACGCGGTGCCAGATGTACACCGACACGACCTGCGCCCCACACTTCAATCAGTGCATCCACCACTTCTAATAAGAAGCGGGCACGGTTTTCAGCAGAACCGCCATATTCATCTTCACGCAGATTGGTTTTGCTTTGCAGGAACTGGTCAATTAAATAACCGTTAGCGGCATGCAGTTCTACCCCGTCAAAACCGGCCGCTTTGGCTTTAATTGCAGCTTGTTTGTATTGTTCAGTAATGGCATGGATTTCCGAGATTTCCAGGGCACGTGGCACCACATATTCACGTTTTGGACGCAGCAGGCTGACATAGCCAGCTTGCTTCACATTACTGGCTGAAACTGGTGTTTCACCTTTTAACAGATCAGGATGGGAGACACGTCCCACATGCCACAACTGCGCTACGATCAAACCGCCTTTACCATGCACCGCATTGGTAACCAGTTTCCAGCCCTCTACCTGCTCATCGGTAAACAGACCCGGGGTTTTTTCATAACCGTTGGCTTCTTCTGAAATCACTGTCGCTTCGGAGATGATTAAACCTGCACTAGCACGCTGTGCATAGTATTCCGCCATCATGGCCGTTGGAACACGGTCTGCGGTAGCACGGCTACGTGTCAGTGGTGCCATCACCACACGGTTTTTAAGTTTGAGTTCACCAAATTGAATTGGGGTAGAAAAATCTGTCATCAAGCCATCCTCTTACAGCTGGCCTGGACTGATTAAAGTCTAAAGCGCATGCTGTAAATGTTGTAAAAATTCCTGAATCAGTGCTTCATTACGAGAGAAATAAGACCATTGGCCATATTTGGTCACCTGAATCAGTCCTGCCTGTTGCAACACCGATAAGTGATTGGACATGGTCGATTGGGAAATATCCGCGATTTTTTCCATCTGCCCTGCACATACGCCACGACTGAAATCACTGCCACATTCTTCAGTGGCAATGAAACGTTCAGGTTCTTTTAAACATTGCAGAATCTGGCGTCGAATCGGGTTGGCTAAGGCTTTATAAATCGCTTCTGTGTCCATCTCATTTCACTCATGTTCATGATCAGCACTTTCGCAAAAATCATTATATCGAATTTATGCGATATTAATATCGAAAATTATCGATATTATGAGTCATTTTGTAAATTGCTGTCATTTTATCCAAATCCAGATCATTCTAGCATTGTCTGGTCAGGGGCATTCATCCTGCTGATCGACAAATGTTAAAGCTAAAAAAGCAGAGGACCCGCCTCTGCTTTTCCACGAAATAAACTTATAGACCCTGTTTCAGGCTGGCTTCAATAAATTTATCCAGATCACCATCCAGTACTGCACCAGTATTCGAGGTTTCTACACTGGTACGCAAGTCTTTAATACGCGAGTCATCCAGTACATATGAACGAATCTGGCTGCCCCAGCCGATATCAGATTTGGTATCTTCCAGCGCCTGCGCCGCTTCATTACGTTTGCTCATCTCTAATTCATAGAGTTTGGCACGTAACTGTTTCCAGGCATGGTCACGGTTGGCATGTTGTGAACGCTGGTTCTGACAGGCCACTACAATACCGGTTGGTGCATGGGTTAAACGTACCGCAGAGTCAGTTTTGTTAATGTGCTGACCACCGGCACCGGATGCACGATAAGTATCGGTACGTACATCTGCCGGGTTAATATCAATTTCAATGTTGTCATCCACTTCTGGCGATACAAACACGGCAGAGAATGAAGTATGACGACGGTTACCTGAGTCAAATGGCGATTTACGCACTAAACGGTGTACACCGGATTCAGTACGCAACCAGCCATAGGCATACTCGCCTTCTACACGAATGGTCGCCGATTTAATTCCGGCAACATCACCGTCAGATTCTTCCATCACTTCAGCTTTAAAGCCATGACGTTCAATCCAGCGCAAGTACATACGAAGCAGCATTGAAGCCCAGTCCTGTGCTTCCGTACCGCCAGAACCAGCCTGAATCTCCACGTAACATGGATTCGGATCCATCGGATTACTGAACATACGGCGGAATTCAAGTTTTGCCAGTTCCGCTTCTGCAACATCAAGTTCAGCCTGAACATCCTCAAGCATGGCTTCTTCATCGGCTTCAACCGCAAGATCCAGCATGGCTTGGGCATCTTCAAGCTGAGTAGCTAAACCATCCAGTACATTCAGTACATTCTCAAGCTCGCCTTTTTCTTTGGCCATAGCTTGGGCTCGGCTTTGGTCATTCCAGATCGCCGGATCTTCCAGTTCACGCAGAACCTCTTCTAAACGCTCTTTTTTCAGATCGTAGTCAAAGATACCCCCGTAATGTCAGACCACGGTCGTTTAAGTCTTTTAATTGGTTTAGATAAGGATTAATTTCCACGTGAATTACTCTCAATCAGAATATTAGGCTTAAATAGCCATCAATTATAACACAGAGCATCGATGCAGTTTTAGAGGGCTTTAATTCAATAACAATTGAGCAAATACTGCATAAAAACAGCTTATAAAAAACACTTAATCAGGAGAGCATTTTTAAGATTCAAATCATTTTTATGTTACAAAATACTCGGTTTTTTATGTAAAAAACGTCTAAATTCATAAAACCTCCACAATTTTAATAAAACAAAACATTTTAATATTTTTATATTTTTCAAATAGTTGTTAAAAATAAATTACACAATATTACCTTAGAAACATTTCTGTAACCTTGGGTGGATTGACCTAGTTTTGTTTTGCTCTAGACTAAAAGTTGTAACAAAAAATGTATTATTTTTAACCGAAATTTGAGGGGTAGTATCCATGAAAAAATTAGCCATTGCTTCAGCACTTCTTTCTGCTCTAGCAGTCACAGGTACAGCCAATGCCTACCAGGCCGAAGTCGGTGCAGCAGCAGCTTATATTGATCCAGACAACGGCAGTTCAGGTAGTGCCTTCGGTGTAGATGGTACTTATTACTTTAACCCCGTTCAAACTCGTAATGCGCCACTTGCAGAGGCGGCATTCCTTGACCGTGCCAGCAACGTCAATGCACACGCCACATTTGCCGATCGTGGCGATGTAGATGACAACACTTATGGTGTGGGTGCTGAAGTTTATGTTCCAAACTCAGATTTCTATCTGGGTGGTGATGTAAGCCGTAACAACACTGAATATCGTGATGTATTGGGTCAAAAATATGACTTTGATACCACTTATTATTCTGCTGAAGTCGGTTATCTTCCAGCACCAGGCCTATTAATTGCCGCTGGTGTAAAAGGATATGACAACGACAATGATGATGGTGTAGACCCTACACTTCGTGCCAAATACGTGACCCAGCTGAGTAATGGTAAAGATATCAACCTTGAAGCAGGCGCATCATTTGGTGATCTAGACGAGTTCAATCTTGCTGCCGATTACTTCATTGATAAATCATTAAGTGTTGGTGCTGACTATTACAACAACGACTTAACTGATCAAAATGAATTTGGCATTAATGCGCGTAAATTCTTTAACCAACAAGTCAGCCTTGAAGGTCGAGTTGGTTTCGGTGAAGTGGGTAATAACGACTACAACTCATTTGGTGTAGCTGCTAAATACCGCTTCTAAGCACATATAATCCCTTTTCATCAAGTGGCCCATCTTCGGATGGGCCATTTTTTTGCTCTGTAATAAAGCATTTAGATCGTTTTTGCACATTGACGGGGCAAATATAAACTGTACACTTTGTTACAACTGTTCATGAAACAGTCATATTTTTATAACAAAGAGAGAAATCTAAATGCTTAAAAAACTTGCTCTTGCTACAGCACTTTTGGCTAGCCTAGGAACTGCACATGCTTATCAAGCTGAAATTAATGGGAGCTATGAAAATACCGATATCGATGACAGCGGAGATCTCGATACATTTGCGATCAGTGGCAAATATTATCTAAATGGTGTAAATGCTAAAAATGGTCCACTTGCAGAAGCAGCTTTTTTAAGCAAAGCAAGCAATATTGGTCTTGGCTATGCCAATGCCCGTACTGATGATGATTTTGCAGACTTAGAAATTGATACTGTAGGTATTAATGGTGAATTCTTTATCCCTAACTCTCAATTTTATGTTGCTGGTAGCATCAATCGTGCTGAAGTGACTGTTGAAAGTGAATTTGGTAAAGCATCTGATGACAATACAGGTTATGCAATTGAAGCAGGTTACCTACCAGTTAACGGCTTACTGTTAGCTGCAGGTATTTCTAAAGAAAACATTGATCCGGTATATGTTTCAAAAAATGGTTTCATAGACACTTTTACCAATATAGCCTCTGTAGCAGATGAGACTGCTGTGACTTTGCGCGCAAAATACGTCACTCAAATTGGCAATCATTTTACCAATTTTGAGGGAGCAACATATTTTGGAGATGAAACTGCATATCGTCTAGGTGCAGACCTTTACCTCGATCCTACACTTAGTGTTGGTATTTCCTTCGCTGACTCAACGATTGAAGATTCAGATACCATTTTCAGTATTCGTGGTCAGAAATTCTTTACTCCAGCCATTGCTGCAGGTATGAATTACACGACAACTGATGGTGCGGACTCTTTTGGAATCAACGGTACTTTCCGCTTCTAAGCTTTAAGATTAAAAACAAAAACCGCTCAATTGAGCGGTTTTTTTATTGTTCCAGATGAATCACGCGCAGCTGTAAACTGACATTTCCATTAAATTCATTTTTATCAATTTCATAGACCAGTCGTACACTGCCCTGCATGGCATCAAATTCAAACTTGTTACGTGCATTAAAGGCGATGGCTTCCACAATTTGACCATCTTGCAAAGCCAGACGCAGCTTTAAATGCATTTCTTTCAGCCAGCGATAATCCAGAACCTTAAATATCCCTTCAAAAATCGGTGATGGGAACTTTTGCCCCCAAGGGGTTAAATTTTGCAGAAAATCGACTGTTTGAATGTGAAAATTTTCTGTCGGTAATTCACCATCAGTCCATAAAGTGGCCTGAAACAGTGACTCATCCATCGTTGAGATTAAAGCCTCAAAGACCTGCTTAAATTCATCAAAATGCTGTTTCTGAATGGTCAAACCGGCAGCGGCGGCATGTCCGCCAAAATGACTGACCAAATGGGGATGCTGCTCGGCAATCATTTCAATCGCATCGCGTATATGTACGCCATCTATAGAACGGGCAGAGCCTTTAATATGTATACCATCTTCATCGGAGGCAAAAACAATACTGGGGCGATGAAACTGTTCTTTTAAGCGACCGGCCACAATCCCAATCACGCCCTGATGCCAATGCGGTTCAAACAGAATGAGCGCAGCTGGTAAATGCTCTTGATCGAGCTCCAGCTGGGTAAGCTCAGACAAAGCCTCTTGCTTCATCTGGCTCTCGACCTGACGGCGCTCAGTATTCAATTGATTTAATTGTTGTGCCAAGGGATAAGCGGTTTGCAGATCGGCAGCCAGCAGACATTCAATCCCTATGTCCATGGTTTCCATGCGTCCAGCTGCATTAATCCGCGGTCCCAGAACAAAACCCAAATCTTGAGCTTTTACGGAGGCTGGATCACGTCCGGCAATATCCAGTAATGCACTAATCCCTGCACGGCACTGATTTTGCCGTATGCGCTTTACTCCAGCATCGACCAAAATCCGGTTGTTATAGTCCAGGCTGGCCACATCGGCATAGGTGCCTAAAGCCACCAGATCGAGATATTGGGTAACTTTAGCAGTGGACTTGCCTAATTGACTGCGATAACTGGACAAATTGGCAAGCAGATAAAATGCGACCCCCACCCCGGCTAGGGCCTTGCTTGGAAATTCACAGCCCAACTGGTTCGGATTGACCACAGCTTCCGCTTTAGGCGTTTCTTTAGTGGTGAGGTGATGATCAGTAATAATCACCTGCATGCCATGTGCTTGTGCCTGTTCCACCCCGGCATGGCTGGAAATACCATTATCTACAGTAATCAGCAGATCTGGCTTGAAAGTGGTAAACGCTAAATCGGCAATGGCTGGTGTTAAACCGTAACCATATTTAAAACGATCCGGTACCAGATACGCGACATTCGCTCCCATATCCCGCAGCGCTAAAATCATCAATGCCGTGCTGGTGGCACCATCGGCATCATAATCTCCCACAATCACGATTTTCTTTTGCTGATCAATGGCTAAGTCAATCAGCTGAATGGCAGCATCCAAACCTTTCATGGTTGGAGCTAAAAGATGCTTCAATTTCAGTTCAAGTTCTTGTTCTGACTGCACACCGCGGCGCGCTAAAATTTGCGCAATAAACGGCGACACGCCCTGAAAGTTTTCAGGGCGTGTAATAAATGGTCTTTGCTGAATCAGTGTTTTTGGCATTAAGGCATGAGTCGTTGTAAGTTCCACTTACCGTCGATTCTTTCATAACACAAGCGGTCATGTAAACGGTTAGGACGACCTTGCCAAAATTCATAATAATCCGGTTGCAGGCGATAGCCGCCCCAGAATTCAGGTTTTACCAATTCTGCTTTTTCTGCCACCTGATCTTGCAAAATCTGAAAACGAGTCTGCAGTTCCTCACGACTGGCAATCACACCACTTTGTGGGGTACTGATATGCGCTGCAATCTGGCTGTCTCGCGGGCGTTTATGATAATAATCCGTTGATTCCTCTAAAGAGATTTTTTCAACGCGGCCACCGACACGAATTTGGCGTTCTTGCTCAGGCCAATAGAACAGCAATTCGGCATAGGGATTTTCTGCCAAATCCAGGCCTTTTTGACTGTCGTAATTGGTATAAAAATCATAACCTGCTTCAGTCGCACCACGTAATAATAGGGTACGTACATGCGGACGACCTTGTGCACTCGCAGTTGCTAGCGACATCGCATAGGGTTCATGCAGTTTTGCTTCTAAGGCATGGTTAAACCAGTTCAAGAATTGCTCATGCGGGTTTTCAACCACCTGAGTTTCATGCAATTCCCCTTTTTGGTAACTCAAGCGCAGTTCGCTTAAGTCTTTAATCAGATCACTCATATTGTTCCCTTATACTGCGTTAGAACGTACACTGTCTGCAAGCTGATTGGCCAAAGCCGTGACTTCTTGCAGATCATCCCCTTCAACCATCACCCGAATGACCGGTTCCGTTCCTGACTTACGAATCAGTAAACGACCACGGCCTTTTAATTGTGCTGCAGCCCAATCAAATTCAGCCACCAATGCAGGCACAGCATACGGGTCAAACATTTGTTGCAAACGTACATTTACCAAGACATTTGGCAATAAATGGAAACCTTCAACCAGTTCATGTAAGGCTTTCTTCTGTTCGACCATGACAGTCAATACCTGTAAGGCAGCTATAATCGCATCGCCTGTGGTACTTTTATCCAGCGTCAGAATATGTCCTGATGGTTCACCACCAATGGCCCAGCCATTTTCATCCAGGGCTTGTAGCACATAACGGTCACCTACGCTGGCACGGACAAATGGAACCTGAGCTTTTTCCAAAGCCAATTCAAGTGCCATATTGCTCATGACCGTACCGACAATGCCTGCCGGCTTTTTCGAGCCCTGTGTTGCCAGAATATATAAAATATGATCGCCAGTGATTTGCTCACCATGTTTATCCACCATAATCACACGGTCTGCATCGCCATCAAAGGCAATACCCAAATCTGCCTGATGTTCAAGCACGGCTTTTTGCAGGTTTTCCGGATGGGTCGAACCACAGTCCTGATTGATGTTTAAGCCATCCGGTTCATTATAAAGTGCTACGACTTTGGCACCCAATTCCTTAAACACCGATGGCCCCACGTTATAGGCAGCACCATTGGCACAGTCCACCACAATTTTCAGGTTACTGAGGTCAAAATGGTAAGGGAAAGTCGATTTACAGAATTCAATGTAACGGCCATTGGCATCTTTTACACGCACACTTTTACCCAGGTTTGCGGTATCTTCAATTTTAAGTTCGTTTTCGAGCTCTTTATTGATCGCATCCTGTAATTCATCCGGCAGTTTCTTGCCTTCGCTAGAGAAGAATTTGATTCCATTATCAAAATAAGGATTGTGTGAAGCTGAAATCACAATCCCTAAGCTGGCATGTAAAGCACGGGTTAAATGGGCAATCGCAGGGGTAGGTAAAGGACCAAGCAAATGCACATATACACCCGCCGCATTGAGACCGGCCTGTAATGCAGATTCTAAAATATAGCCTGATAAACGCGTATCCTTACCCAACACAACAATCGGTTTTTTCTTATTACTGAACTGTTTTAAAACTTTACCTGCAGCAAAACCCAACTTCAGGGCAAATTCAGGTGTAATCGGAAGTTCCCCAAACTTTCCACGAATTCCATCTGTACCAAAATAGCTCATTCTCTTTCTCTACTCACTTCTTATACATTTATAGGGAAATTAACCATCCCATTTTCATGCAAATACTTTACACCAAAATCAAAAAAGCCGTCATATAAATGACGGCTTTTTCATAAGGTTGATTACTAAAAATCAACCAACACGGTAGTTCGGTGCTTCTTTGGTAATGGTCACATCATGCACGTGTGATTCAGACATACCTGCTGCAGTAATTTTCACAAACTTGGCATTTTGACGAAGATCATTCACGGTTGCAGAACCGGTATAACCCATAGAAGAGCGCAGGCCACCCATCATTTGATGAACGATGTTACCCATAGGGCCTTTGTAGGGTACGCGACCTTCAATACCTTCTGGTACAAGTTTTTCCTGACCGGCTTTAGCGTCCTGGAAATAACGGTCAGCAGAACCTGTTGCACCCGCCATTGCACCCAATGAACCCATACCACGGTAAGCTTTGTAATAACGGCCCTGGAAGAATTCTACTTCACCCGGTGCTTCTTCAGTACCGGCCATCAATGAACCGACCATGATGGTGCTTGCACCGGCACCAATTGCCTTCGCCATATCGCCAGAGAAGCGGATACCACCGTCAGCAATTAAAGGAATCTGGTCTTTCAAGGCATTGGCAACGCTGTCGATTGCAGAGATTTGCGGCATACCAATACCGGCAACAATACGTGTGGTACAGATCGAACCAGGACCAATACCTACTTTCACCGCATCTGCACCGGCATCAAGAAGCGCAAGTGCAGCATCACCAGTGGCAATGTTACCGCCAATCACCTGAACTTGCGGATAGTTGGCTTTGACCCAGCGAACACGTTCAATCACGCCTGCAGAGTGACCATGGGCTGTATCGACAACAATGGCATCTACACCTGCTTCAACCAGTGCTTCAACACGGCTTGGTGTTTCTGCGCCAGTACCGACTGCCGCACCGACACGTAGACGACCGAGGTCATCTTTACAGCTGTTTGGATAAAGTTCCGCTTTACGGAAATCAGTGACCGTAATCAAACCTTTCAGTTCGTTGTTATCACCCACCACCAGTACTTTTTCAATGCGATTTTTTTGTAGAAGTGCCTGGATATTTTCTTTTGATTCGTTTTCACGAACAGTTACCAGACGGTCTTGACCAGTCATGATATTGCTGACAGGTTGTTCCAGATTGGTTTCGAAACGTGTGTCACGACCGGTCACAATACCGACAACCTTGCCATCTTTAACCACAGGCACACCGCTGATGTTGTTAGCTTGAGTGATTGCGATCAGTTCACGAACAGTAGTTTCTGGCGTTACGGTGATAGGATCTTTCACCATACCCGCTTCAAATTTTTTCACACGGCGTACTTCTGCAGCTTGCGCAGCAATGTCCATGTTTTTGTGCAAGATACCGATACCGCCATTTTGCGCCATTGCAATTGCCATACGGGATTCAGTCACTGTATCCATAGCTGCTGACACAAGAGGAATATTCAGATTAATGCCACGAGTAAGGCGTGTCTTTAAGGAGACATCTTTTGGGAGAACAGTTGAGTAGGCAGGGAGTAATAAGACATCATCGAAGGTTAAAGCTTCTTGAACGATGGTCAACATAACAGTCTCACTGGTAATTTCCGTGCGCTATTATAAACAAAAAAAACAATTTTATTCATGCTTATTTCAGGCAGCAATGTAAAATAAATTTAGATTACTGAATATTATTGGGTTTTTGAATTTAAATACCGCAATTCGGGCTGAATTTCCTGATCAGTATTTCATTCAGACTGGACAACAAAAAACCTCGCGCTGTATCACCTAGACACCGCAAGCCCCGCTAACCAGTGCAAAAGCCTCTAATCATGGCTTTACCCATCAAAAAAGTGTGTTTTTAAATAAAAAAGCAGAGCCAGGGCCCTACTTTTTTATTCTTGGATGACGAATCACGATCTAGCTGACACGTTCAAAACTGTCATCATTCTCGGCATCCTCTACCTCAATCTGGATAAAGGGAATCATATTGTGGGCCATACGGGCCTTGTTACATTGTTCATCGGCAATTTGCACTTCTTTACACGAGGAACTGCGCAGCTGGTACATGCCACAGCTGACCTGTTCACCTATGCTGCCTTCTAGCGCGATACAGCGTGGATTTTTTTGATTGGTTCCTGCCATGCATGAATAGACTGCTGTGACAGGTTCAGTATAGTGTTCAGGCATGGGAATTCCCTCTGCCCAATAAAATGAAACCCGAAAATAGGCGCAACATGCGCCACAGCTTAAACATGCATCCTGTGCAGGAACTTGAGACAACATTTCTTATAAATTCTCGTCATCAAAAAAGTTTTTTGGGCTAGAAAATATAAAAAATGTTGTTTTTTGACTCAAGAAAAATTTTGTATTTTCTTGAACTATTCAGGACAGGTAAATACGCTTTCGTCCATCAGGTCTGTGCCGCATTCCAAAGTTTCAATCCAGTCCAAAAATTGATGGATCTGCTCTTTGCCAATAAATGGCGTGCCATGCTGTGGCACAATCATTTCCACATCCATGCTACGAACCATTTGTACCCACAGACGGATCACTTTATTGCAACACATATAGCGTTGATGAAAGCCTTTCATCTTCGGAATATGCGCAGCAAAATTTTCCAGCGGTTTAGAGACATCATCTACCATGGATGCGCCCATATCACCAGAAAACAGAATTTTGGCAATCGGATCATAAAACTGGAAATTACCGACCGAATGCAGAAAATGTGCCGGAACGGCAACAATGCTCGATTCACCCAACGGAATCACCTGACCATGGTCAGGCAGCTCAACCAGACGATCCAGCCAGTTCCCTTTCATCCGGTCGCTCATGAAAGCCGAGCTCAAATGTGGCAAGAAACGTGCCCATAATTTTGATGCTACTATTTTGGCTTCGGTGTAGACCAGCCAGCGTGGCATAGAAGTAATAATGTCGGGGTCCTGATGGGAGGCCATGACATAATCAAGATTGGTTAGACGGGTATATTTGTTCAGCTCCATGGTCAATGGAACATAGGTCAAGTCGCCCCCTGGATCAAGCACTGCAGCACGTTCATGATCCAAGATTAGAAACTGGTTTGCCTGTACACCTTCACCTTTCACTAAACTGGTAAAACTAATACATTTATGCGTACCATTATCAAATAGTACCTGTGATGTGGTGCGATCAAACGCCATACCCATTCCCCAAAATATCGTTTTTAAACTAAATTTTTAATTCCTCTCAACATATAGGGATTCATGGAAATTTACAACAAAATAACATCTGAATACTGGTAGATTTATCAGTAAATTGTGTGGTATTTCACAATAAAAAATCCCGACAAAAATGCCAGGATTTTTTTAATGCTATTCAAATTTAAAAGAAATAATGTTGTACCAGTGCCGCCACACCAATCACTAAAAACACAACTGCACCAATTTTATGAATCAGTGAAATCGGTAGTTTTTCTGCCAGTTTGTTACCAATAAAGACCGCAGGAGCATTGACCAGCATAATGCCCAGTGTAGTTCCCAATGTTACCCAGCCAACACTGTCAAAGCGCGCGGCAAGGGCCACGGTAGCAATCTGGGTTTTATCACCAATTTCTGCCAGAAAGAATAAAACAAACGTGGCACTAAAAACGCCATATTTTTGCCATTTATTAATGCTTTCAGTTTCATCATCCAGTTCATCTGGAATCAGCATCCAGGCCGCCATCCCAATAAATCCAAGAGAAACAATCCATAACAATACGGTCGGGCTCAGAACAGTCGTAATCCATTGACCCAGTACAGCGGAAACACCATGGTTGACCACGGTCGCCAGAAAAATTGCAATCAGAATTGGTACAGGTTTACGGAAACGCGCGGCCAGCAGTAAAGCCAGCAATTGAGTTTTGTCACCCATTTCGGACAAGGCAACAACAGCTAAAGAAATCAGGAAGGCTGAAAGCATGATGTATTCTCTGGCTAGCATAATAAAACCTGTGACTCACCCCTCCTGCTAGCCAAATTGAGCAGAGTGGTAAATCAAAGGTCTTGCCAACAAAAAGAAAATCGTGATCAAAAGATCATTTGGTTCTTTGCTATGATGACCATGTTCTGTGGAACAATTATGTTGACCATCACCTTTTTACATTGCGTAAAAAGCGGCTACTCCCCAATGAAGTGCATGCATTTTAAGCTGAAAGATAAAAATTTTCAAATGACTTTAAAAATATCATTTCAGGACAATGCTAAACATTGCTACTCATGACAAAAATTGCATTAAAGATCATTTTAAGCGGCTGTGTTAACCATCTTATCCCTATCATAAGAATGAGTCTGCGTATGTCTCAATACCAAAGATTTCATAAAAAAACCCTGCCGAAGCAGGGTTTTTTGTAGCCTAAACTGAAAATTAGAGCAACAGACTACGGATATCCGCCAACAATTTGGTCAGCTTATGGGTAAAGCGTGCTGCATCTGCACCATTAATCACACGGTGGTCATAAGACAATGACAATGGAAGCATCAGCTTAGGATCAAAACCTGTACCATTCCAGACTGGTTGCATGGTGGCTGGTGAAATACCTAAAATCGCCACCTGAGGCCAGTTCACCAATGGTGTGAATGCGGTACCGCCAATTGAACCCAGGCTGGTAATGGTAAAGTTTGCCCCTTGCAAGTCTTTCGGTGACAATTTCTTGTCACGTGCTTTCTTGCTCAATTCACCCAGTTCAACTGCAATTTGCTTGATTGATTTTTGGTCAGGGTTGCGAAGTACCGGCACAGTCAAACCATCCGGTGTTGCCACGGCAATCCCCATATGGATTTCATTACGCAGCAATACTGATTTTTGATCGTCTGCCAAATGGCCTGCAAAATACGGCTCTTCCTTCAACAGATGAGCGACTGCTTTGGCAATAAAAGCCAGAATCGTCAGGCTAATACCGTCTTGTTTAAACTTGGCTTTGAGTTCACCGCGCCATGCTTCAAGCTCGGTAATATCGGCCAGGTCAAACTGGGTCACCTGTGGAATGTAGTTATTCAATGACAATTGCGGCACAGATACCTGTTGCAGACGGGTCATGGCTTTCACTTCACCACCACCAAATGCCGAGAAGTTTGGCAATGCAGGTAAACCAGGAACTTGTGCTACGGCCTGTGCTACAGGAGCAGCTTGAGGTGCAGTTAAGCGTGTTTTTACATAAGCAAAAACATCTTCTTTCATCAAGCGTGCATGTGGACCAGATGCTTTCACATCAGCCAAGACCACGCCCAACTCACGTGCCAGCTTACGCACCGCAGGACCGGCATAGACTTTGGCATTGGCAGCATTCTGCTCTTTGCTCAGCTTATCAGCCGATTGAACGGGTGCTTGTTCTACAGATGTAGCCGCTTGTGGCACTGCTGCCGGAGCAGGTGCTGCTTTGGCTGCAGGAGTAGCTTCAACTTTAGCTGGCTGAGCTACAACTGCCTGTCCTTCCACTTCGATGGTTACCAGAGCCATGCCTTGTGAGACATTTTGCCCCATTTGTACGTGAATGGCTTTAATCACCCCTGCCGATGAGCTTGGTACTTCAACGGTCGCTTTATCAGATTCAACCACAATAATGCTTTGATCCGCCTCAACCGTGTCACCGACTTGAACTAAAATTTCCGCCACTACAGCTTTATCTACACCCAGATCAGGCACAGCAATTTCAACGTCTCCGCTTGGTGCAGAGGCTACAAGTGCCTGAACTGATGTTTCTGCTTTTGGCGCATTCACAGAAGCTGTACTTGGTGCTGATTCAGCAGCTGAAGATGCAGTTTTCACTTTGAGTAGAACCACACCTTCTTTGACTGTGTCACCTGCCTGAACTTCAACGCTCTCAACCGTACCTGAAACGGTACTTGGCACTTCTACAGTGGCTTTATCAGATTCCACCACTACAATGCTTTGATCGACAGCGATTTCATCACCTACCTGAACCAAAATTTCACCGACCAGGGCTTTTTCTACCCCAATGTCAGGGACTTGCACTTCAACAATTGAAGAGCTGCCAGTCGGAGCCTTCGGTGCAGAAGCTGCTGGTTGATGGGATGCCAGTTCCTGCATAATTTCCTGATTAGGCAGCGAGGTCGGAGTATTTTCCGAAGTCTTCTGTGAAGCATCTACTTCCTGGACTTCAGTCGCACTGGTTGAACCGTCTTCAGCTTCCAGTTCAATCAGGACCGAACCTTCTGAAACCACATCGCCTGCTACAACCGTAATACTTTTCACGATCCCCGCTGAAGTACTTGGCACTTCAACAGAGGCTTTATCCGATTCAAGCAAAACCAGACTGTCATCTACCGCAACGCTATCGCCCACTTTCACTAAAATTTCAGCAACGGTGGCTTTATCTACCCCAATATCAGGTGTTTTGATTTGCATGCTTAGTTCTCCTCACCTGATTGTTCTTTATAGTCCGCAACCGCCTGAATTTCAGGGTGTGCTTGAGGTGCCCAAGCGACTGGACGATCAGTATCAAGTTCGAAGCTGGAGATGGCATCTTTCACCAAACGCGCATCAACTTCACCTTCATCAGCCAGTTTCTTCAAGGTTGCCACGACAATGTGCGCAGCATCAACACCGAAGTAACTACGCAAATTGCCACGGGTATCGGAACGGCCGTAACCATCGGTGCCCAAGGCTACGAATGGACGGTTGTCTGGAAGATAGGCACGGATCTGTTCACTGTATGCACGCATATGATCGGTTGCAGAAACCACAATACCGTCAGTATCACGCAATTGTTGTGACACCCAAGACTCCTTCGCTTCTTCAGTCAATGGATGCAGGCGGTTGTATTCTTCACAAGCCATGCCATCACGTGCCAGTTCATTGAAGCTGGTCACACTCCACACGTTCGAGTGAATCTGGTATTCATCACGTAAGATTTTCGCTGCTTTAATCACTTCACGAAGAATCACACCGGAACCCATCAGCTGAACAGTGGCTTTATCATCCTGTTCAAGCAGATACATACCACGCTTGATGCCTTCTTCCACACCTTGCGGCATTTCAGGATGCTCATAGTTTTCGTTCATGACGGTCAGGTAATAGAACACACGTTCCTGATTGACATACATGCGTTGCAAACCATCGTGTACGATCACCGCAAGTTCATAACCGAAACATGGGTCATAAGAGACACAGTTCGGAATAGTATTCGCCAGAATATGTGAATGACCATCCTGATGCTGCAAACCTTCACCGTTCAATGTAGTACGGCCCGCAGTTGCACCCAGCAAGAAACCTTGTGCCTGTGCATCACCGGCTGCCCAGGCAATATCGCCAATACGCTGGAAACCGAACATCGAGTAGTACATGTACATTGGAATCATCGGCAAGTTATTGGTTGAATAACTGGTTGCCAAGGCTGCCCATGCACTCATCGCACCGGCCTCGTTAATTCCTTCCTGCAACATGTGACCATCTTTGGCTTCACGATAGTTCATCAGCTGTTCTTGATCTTCGGGAGTATATTTCTGACCATGTGCAGCATAAATACCGAGCTGACGGAACATGCCTTCTAAACCAAAGGTACGCGCTTCATCCGGTACGATCGGAACCACGCGGTCTTTAATTGCTTTTTCTTTCAGTAGTGCCGAGATTAAACGGACCATCACCATCGTGGTTGATTGTTGTTTGCCATTTGAACCTTTTAATACCGCATCAAAGACAGACAAATCAGGGATTGGCAATGATTCACTTTCTTTACGACGAGCGGGTAAATACCCTCCCAAAGCTTCACGACGCGCCTTCATATATTTAATTTCAGGCGAGTTTTCACTTGGACGGTAGAATGGAACTTCTTCAAGCTGTTCATCGGTAAATGGCAAGTTGAAACGGTTGCGTACATACTTGAGTGATTCAAGCTGCATTTTCTTGATTTGGTGGGTTTTATTGACCGCTTCAATTTCTTCAGACAAACCATAGCCTTTGACGGTCTTCGCCAAGATAACTGTTGGCTGACCTGTTGATTTCATTGCTTCAGCATACGCAGCATAGACTTTATATGGATCGTGACCACCACGATTTAAGTTATCGATATCTTCGTCACTTAAATCTTTGACCAATGCTTCTGCTTCTGGGTATTTACCAAAGAAGTGAGCACGGGTATATGCACCACCTTTCACCTGATAACGCTGATAATCACCATCCACCGCTTCTTCCATCACGGCTTTTAAAGCACCAGATTCGTCTTTGGCAAGTAATGGATCCCAATGACGACCCCACACGACTTTAATTACGCGCCAGCCGGCACCACGGAATAAAGATTCAAGTTCCTGAATGATTTTACCGTTACCGCGAACAGGACCGTCCAGACGTTGTAAGTTACAGTTCACCACCCATACCAGGTTGTCCAGCTTTTCACGGCCAGCAAGTGAAATCGCACCAGTACTTTCTGGCTCATCCATCTCACCATCGCCGAGGTAAGCCCAGACTTTACGGTCTTCTTCTTTAATCAGGCTACGGTTCATCAAGTATTTTTGAATATGCGCCTGATAGATCGACATGATCGGACCCAGACCCATCGATACGGTTGGGAACTGCCAATAATCCGGCATCAAGTACGGATGCGGATAACTCGGTAAACCATTACCACCCACTTCACGGCGGAAATTGTTGAGCTGATCTTCAGTCAAACGGCCTTCAAGGAATGAACGCGCATAAATACCAGGTGCACAATGTCCTTGGTAATAGATCATGTCACCACCAAAGCTGTCGCTATTGGCGCGGAAGAAGTGGTTAAAACCAACATCGTACAAGGTTGCAGAAGATGCAAAACTGGCCAGGTGACCACCCAGGTCATCACCGGTTTTATTGGCACGTAACACCATTGCCAAGGCATTCCAGCGAATCAGGGCACGGATACGGCGTTCCATATCCTGGTCACCTGGCATGGCCGGGGTTTCTTCAACTGAAATGGTATTAAGATAAGGAGTATTTAGACGCTGAATAGGAACATGCTTGGCAATCGCGCGCTGATAGAGTTTTTCTAACAAAAATGCAGCACGCTCTGTACCCATATGCTGTAAAACCGAGTCAAATGCATCTTGCCATTCTTGGGTTTCTTGCGCGTCGGTATCACCATAAAACGCCATATTTCACCTATTCCTTAAGCTTATTTACAGTTTCTATATGTATCACACTTTAGAGGGCATCAGTTATCGCCACAACTGAATACGGAATACCACTATTATTTAGATAATAAATACTCATTGACCATTCTTTACGCAATAAAACAAAAAACCGCCAATAAAGGCGGTTTTTTATACAATAACTATTCTCTTGAATGATACTATTATATTTGAAAGCTCTAAATACCCTAGAGTTACTCTTTAACGAATATGTACATCTGTCTTATGGCAACATTGCTAAATAAGTAGATGGATTTTTGCGTTGTCCATCTTTCACTACTTCATAATGCAAATGTGGACCGGTACAACGACCTGTACAACCCACATTGGCAATGTGCTCTCCAGCTTCTACGCGATCACCAACACGGGCAATCAAACGCGACGCATGCGCATAACGGGTTAAATAGCCATTACCGTGATTAATTTCCACGTATTGGCCATAACCTGTACCCCAACCCGATTTGGTCACTACACCCGGGCCAGTTGCATAAATAGGCGTACCGCTTGGTGCGGACAAATCCAGACCAGAATGATTTTCAGCGCGGCCACCCATGGTACGGCCACCAAAGTCTGAGCTCACACGTTTCATGGCTGGAAGGGGATGAGATACTAACCATGAGTAAGCATTGCCAGAATAAGTTTGTGAATTCTTTGAACCATATTTTTTAGCCAATGATTCATTGTTTAATTCAATTGTTTTTTCACGCAATTGAACATTCATTCTGGTTTCAGCAGGAAGATCGATATCATTTGACTCTGCATAAGACCCTTGAGCCAAAGTACGAGTCAATTGTTCAATGCGATCTTCCGATACATTATTAGAGTTAGGATTTAATTCAACTAAATCTGCAAAAGCCACAGATGCGGCAGAAGCTGCCAATGAAAACGCTAATAAAATACGTCGCGTATGCATAAAAAACCTCTTTTAACTGTTCTTAGTCAATGTCCTTGCGTGATCTCTTCCTTGATATCCACTAAAAGAAGTGCGTAAGATTAAGACACGAGTATGTAGGAACAATGTATGTCGGAACCAGTTAACATCTTTCAACAAACAAGAAAACACTTAAAAACAGGAAACTTTACGTTTCTCTCTACACAAGTTGCTGCATGGCAGAAACTTACAAAACTCATTCAACCGATATTGCCCCAACCGGAGCAATGGCAAGTTGTTTGTTATCAACATGGCATTTTGACGATTACGGGTGCAAATCAAGCCATGATTAGCCAGCTTGCCTATCTTCAAAAGCAATATATCTCACAATTGTTACAATTACCTGAATTTAAAGACTTACAAAAATTGCAAGTACGATTAAGAATTCAGATGCAACCCCCTTTAAAACCCCAATCTCTGTCCCGATCCCTTAGTCCAGATACTCAAGACTTACTGCGTGGTGCTGCTGACTTTGTAAGCGACCCTAAGCTTAGCCAAGCTATGCTACGTTTGGCAAGAAATAAAAAGTAACCAATCTAGGCATATCTTTGAATTAAGAAAAAAAACATGTGAACTGCTTAACAATTCATTTTGTTATATTATAACGTGTGCATTAAAAGACAATAACTTATGTCACACTTACATAAGAAATTGGGCATTGATTAATGTCATCAAATGTTACAATTTCGTAATTACTTGGATCACTTTTAACATTGCGTAATAATTGATTATTTAAGGCATGTCCGGACTTATACCCATCAAATTTGGCAATAATCTGGTGGCCTAAGAGATATAAATCCCCGACTGCATCCAGAATTTTGTGACGGACAAATTCATCTGAGAAGCGAAGCCCTTCTTCATTGACCACACCAGTTTCATCCACGCCAATGGCATTATCCAGACTCGCCCCCAAGGCCAGATTATTGGCTTTTAGATAATCCAGATCTTTCATAAAACCAAAGGTGCGTGCTCCACTGACTTCATAGACAAAAGTTTCGGTAGAAAAGTCGATGGTTGCTGACTGATATTCTTTTTTAAATGCAGGATGATCAAAATCAATGGTAAAGTTGAGCTGGAAGCCGTCATGCGGATGAAATACTGCACGCTTATCATCAATGAATGCTTCAACAGGTTTTAAAATTTTTATAAATTTTTTCGGCGCATCCTGTTCTTGTAATCCGCCTTGCATCAGCAGGTAAATAAATGGACCAGCACTGCCGTCCATAATCGGAACTTCTGAAGCCGAAACTTCAATAATCAGGTTATCAATCCCCAGTCCTGCAATGGCACTCATGACATGCTCAATGGTCCCGACTTTGGCATTTTCCTGAACCAGATTAGAACACATGAATGCTTCTTGAATCAGCATGGCATCTGCTGGAATGTCCACCTGCGGATCTAAATCGATACGTCGAAATACAATACCCCCATCCACATGGTGCGGCACAAAGTTAATTAAGACTTTTTGCCCACTATGAAGACCAATACCGCTCGCTTTCACGACACGCTGTAGGGTACGTTGTTTCAACATGTTTTTCTATCATCTGCTCATCAAACCGCTATACGTTAGCATATTTAGCCATTGATAAAAAATAAAAAGGTAGTCTTGCGACTACCTTTTCTGTTGAATTTATGCATTCTGCATAAATTTACCATTATTTACGTTGCTGATTTTTCAAGTAATCCTGAATACTCATTGGCGTTGGACGGGCTGAACCGACTGCTGGAGCAGGTGCCGTTCCTGCCTCATTTTGCTGACGTTGAATGGCTGGCACATCATCATCTTCAACAACAGCCTGAGCCGTATGATTGACTGGACGTGTTGCAGACTGTACTGATGGACGTTTTACCGTATCTGCAGAGTCCGCTGAATTACGGGTTAAGCCAGTTGCAATTACAGTGACACTGATTTCATCACGCGCATCTGGATCAAAGACCGTACCGTAGAACACCTGACCTTCATCCAGATCGACAATCTGGTTGACGACATCGGTAATTTCTTCAATTTCACCGAAGGTCACATCATCACCACCGGTGACGTTAATTAAAATGCCTTTGGCATTCATAATAGTCACGTTATCCAGTAGTGGGCTGCGAATAGCCTGTTCAGCCGCCTGACGGGCACGTGTTTCACCACGACCTGAACCCACACCCATCATCGCATAACCGCGCGTACTCATGGCAGTTTTCAAATCGGCGAAGTCAAGGTTGATATGACCGGGACGAACCACCAGATCAAAGATACTGCGCACTGCATTCAGCAATACATCATCTGCCTTTTTATAAGCATCTTTCATGGAAATGTCACGGAAGACTTTAAGCAAACGCTGGTTAGGAATAATAATTAATGAATCGACATGTGCTTCCAGAGCTTCAATGCCTTTTTCTGCCGACTGTTGACGACGCTTACCTTCAAAGTTAAACGGAGTCGTCACCACACCCACAGTTAAAATGCCCATTTCTTTGGCAATTTCAGCAACAACTGGCGCAGCACCCGTACCTGTACCACCACCCATACCGGCAGTGACAAATACCATGTCGGTACCCTCCAGATGCTGGCGAATCAGCTCACGGCTTTCTTCAGCAGCGGTTTGGCCCACTTGAGGATTTGCACCGGCACCCAGACCACGCGTGCTTTGTTCACCTAACTGGATTTTGAATTGCGCATTCATACGGTCTAAAGCTTGTTTGTCGGTATTGGCACAAACAAATTTTACACCCTGAATGTCGGATTCAAGCATATGTTGCACGGCATTACCACCAGCACCACCAACACCAAATACAGTGAAACGGGCTTGACCGTTGCTATCGTTTTGATCATCTTCTAAAAATTCAAATGAGGCCATGACCTTTGGATTTCCTAATTCGTAATTGGCAGTCACTTAAGCCCGTATACTGCCTTGATCTTAATAAAAATTGAGTTTAGGATGCTGTCCAACCACACGCTTGTCAAGTGCAAGCCGTTAGACGAACAACTTCCTTACAATATTCCCAATAAATTTCACTTAAAATATCGATTTTAACTGATTGTTTAACGCTGACCATGCCCGACCGACCCGCTTAAATAGAGTCAGTTTTTCAGGATCTGTCGCTTCTACAATAGTATCTTGCGTATCACTTTGGCTAAACATCAACAAGCCGGCAGCAGTGGCATACTGTGAACGGCGCAAAGCCGCCTGATTCTGTTCATCAGCATGTACTTGTACTGGTGGATTGCCTAAATGCGCTGACACCCCCAACATATGACGTGCCAAATTCACCATACCTTCAATTTGACTAGCATCACCCGTCAGAACTACACCATGATACAGACCATGAATTGCCCCATTCTGCTTTAATTCTTGATGAACCTGGGTCAGAATTTCTTCATAACGCGCAATAATGATTTCTGCCAATTCAATACGGCTAATGGTCTGTGGACCATCAATGCCCTGAAATTGAATCATATGGTCAGGTTTAACCACTTTCAGGTCAACACAGCCATACAACAATTTCAGCCGTTCAGCTTCTTCAGTGGTGGTTTGCAATACCGCAGCAATATCACGGGTGACATGCTCTCCCCCACGCTGCAAAGTATGCGTCAATGCCAGACGACCATCCAGATAAACGGCAATATTGGTGGTACCGGCACCGATATCGACCAAACATACCCCATATTCTTTTTCATCTTTCAGCAAACTGGCTTCAGCTGTTGCCAAACAGGAAACCACCATTTTCTCCACGCCAATATTAGCCCCTTTCAATGCACGATCCAGATTTTGCATGGTGCTGATCGGCAACATCATCAGCTGGTAATGCCCGATCATGCTATGTGCAGACATGCGAATCGGATTTTGCACCCATTCAGCAGAATCATCCAGTTCAAAACCTAAAGGTACCGCACTCACCAGATAATGGTCTGAAGTTAAATGGCTGGCTTTGGCCAATTCGAGTGCACGAACCACTTCGCTTGTTGTAATTGTGTGGTCGCCATTTTCAATCGGAGTACGGCCTGAGGCATAAAAGCTTTTTAATTCTGCACTTGGAATGGAAACCCAAGCAGAATGCACCCGGCATTCAGCCATATCTTCTGCTTCTTGTACGGCATTTTTAATTGCAGTGATGACCTTATCGAGACTTACAATTTTCCCTTTATTCATGCCTCGGTTACGAGCTGTTGCCATCCCAATCACTTGGATATTGTCTGGCGCATGTACCTTACCAATCAAAACTGAAACTTTGTGTGTCCCAATGTCAATCGCAACAACCGAGGGAACAGCTTCATTCATTATCTACTACTACCATTACGTGTTTAGTTAATTTATGGCCTTAAGCCTCTATTTTATATAAAGCCGCTCAATTATGGCTTTACCGTTCTTGTATCTGCAATGCTTGTGTCATCAATCGTTACAACAAAATGACCATTTACAATATTCGGGGGTGCTGCATTCTTCCATTGTATGGCCAATCCGTTTCTATAACGCAAGTCTACTGATGAAATTTTAGCCCAAACCGGTTTTAGATCACTTTGTGCCAGATGACTTAAGCGTTGAAGTTTACCCATGGTCTGATCCTGATCGACAATAATGCGCAAACCCGAATCAAACTGCATGAACCAGGTCATACGTTCTGTTAAATATAATTCTTTTAAACGAATGTTGACCGGCAGGAACAACTGGTTAATTTCATTGTAGCGACGCATCATCATTTTTGACTGAGAAGCGGGACCATGCAGTAAAGGTAATTTCTGGTTATTCTGCGGCACCACTTCTGCAAAAATATCACCACTGTCACTCAATAGCCGTCCGGTTCCCCAACGGGCAATGGCATGATGCGGCATGACGCGTACACGAATTGAATTTGGCCATGCACGTGAGACTACCACGCGATCCACCCAAGACAACGCTAAAGCCTGATCGCGGATTTGTTCCAGATCAGAGGTAAAATAATTTTCTGTCACCTTAGGTGCAACATGAGTCATGACCTGGCGATTTTCAGCCTCTGAGCGGGTACCCACCACACTCAGTTTAGCCACTTGGGCATCCGTCATGACACCATACAGACCATAAATCCCCACTGCCAATACGGCAAGTGCAACCAGCAGCAACAACCAGCCACCCAAATTCGCAAGCTTTTCCTTGGGTGTAGGTGGCTTCTCATGAATAGAGGTAATTGCTGCTCGTTTACGACGCATTGAAGCAGGGAGTTGAGCCATAGTCTAGTGAGCCGCAGCCGTTAAAGTCTGTTCTAAAATCGCCACACATAACTCATCAAAACTATAGCCTACAGCTTTTGCCGCCTTTGGTACTAGAGAATGACTGGTCATGCCCGGAACAGTATTCACTTCCAGTAACCAGAAGTTGCCCTGTTCATCCTGCATGGCATCAATACGGCCCCAACCACTTGCACCTACGGCCTGGAAAGCACGTAAACACAAAGCTTGCAGACGTTTTTCTTCTTCTTCGGTTAAACCACACGGAATGCCGTACTGCACGTCATTACGGTTGTATTTGGCTTCATAGTCATAGAATGCCACATCTTTTGGCGGTTCCAAGCGAATAATCGGCAAAGCCTGACCATTTAAAATCACAATAGTAAATTCACGGCCGGTAATCCATTTTTCTGCCATCACCACGGCATCATGCTCAGTGGCTTTGGCAATTGCATCGGCAAAGTCTTCCTTACGTTCAACTTTACTCATACCAATACTTGAACCTTCATGTACCGGTTTGATAATAAACGGCAGACCAATGCTGTCCACTATGGCATCCAGATCAGAATCTTTGGTCACAATGCGATAGGGGGCCGTTGGCAGTTCCGAACCTTGCCAGACCTGCTTGGTTTTCACCTTGTCCATGCCAATCGCAGAACCTTGCACACCAGTACCGGTATAAGGAATATTCAACCATTCCAATGTACCCTGGATTTGACCGTCTTCACCACCGCGGCCATGCAAGACAATAAAGGCACGGTCATAGTTCACCAATTCAGTTACACTACGCTCTTGCGGGTCAAAAGCTTCGGCATTCACACCCGAACGCACCAATGCTTCAAGCACAGCTTTACCACTATCTAGAGAAACCTCGCGCTCAGCTGATTTACCACCAAGCAATACGGCAACTTTGCCGAATTTTGAAGCATTTGCCACGTTTATATCCTTAAACTTTATAACTGAACAATCACACTCAAAAACACACAAAGTGATTATTTTAAATACAACTTATTTTGTGCAAGCTCAACCGAGATCGCACCCACATTACCTGCGCCTTGCGTTAATAACAAGTCATTTGGCTGCAAGACTTTTTGCATCACATTTTGTAAATTGCCATCTACAGGATCAATCAAAATCGGTTCAACCTCACCGCGCAAACGGATACTGCGCGCCAGACTGCGACTATCTGCCCCGACAATCGGCTTCTCGCCTGCAGGATACACTTCCAGCAATAACAATTGGTCAACTTGTGACAATACATCGACGAAGTCATCAAAGCAGTCGCGGGTACGGGTAAAGCGATGCGGCTGGAACATCATCACCAGACGGCGGTCTGGATGACTTTGACGTGCAGCCTTAATGGTAGCTTCGACTTCTTTAGGATGATGACCATAGTCATCCACCAGTTTCACATTGCCACCTTCAATCTCAAATTCACCTTGAACCTGGAAGCGACGGCCCACACCGCTAAAGCCTTCTAATGCACGGCAGATCGCGCCATCAGAAACGCCTTCATCCGTAGCGATACCGATTGCTGCCAAAGCATTAAGCACATTATGCAGACCCGGCTGGTTCACCGTCACACGAAGCGGTTCACGGTTTTTACGCAGCACGGTAAAGTGAGTACGCATACCGTCCTGATCGACATCGACAGCACGGATGTCATTGTCTTCATTAAAGCCATAAGTCAACACTGGACGACCAATACGTGGCATGATTTCACGGATGTTGGCATCATCACCGCACACCACAGCCAGGCCGTAGAATGGTAATTTTTGCAGGAACTGGACAAAAGTATCTTTGAGCACATCAAAGCTGCCGCCATAGGTATCCATATGATCCGCATCAATGTTGGTCACAATGGTGGCCATAGGTTGCAAGTGCAGGAATGATGCATCTGACTCATCTGCTTCAGCCACGATATAACGGCTTGCACCCAGTGCCGCATTGACACCGGTACGGTTCAGCAAACCACCAATCACATAGGTTGGATCAAGATTTTCTTCCGCCAGCATACAAGTCACCAAACTTGTCGTGGTGGTTTTACCATGCGTACCAGCAACAGCAATACCGTGACGGTAACGCATCAGCTCACCAAGCATCTCTGCACGGCGAACCACTGGAATACGACTCTCAATCGCTGCCTTGATTTCCGGATTTTCCGGATCAATCGCAGTTGAAACCACCAGTACATTGGCATCTTTAATATTGTCTGCCGCATGGCCAATATAAACCTTGATACCGTTTTCTTCGAGCTGAGCCGTAGTTTTTGAGGCCTTAATATCAGACCCAGACACTCGATAGCCTTGGTTTTTCAGTACTTCTGCAATGCCACACATCCCTGCACCACCGATTCCGACAAAATGAATGTGTTTGATACGGCGCATTTCAGGCACTTTGATTAACTTTTTTGCTTGATCAGCAGGAGTAGATGGAGACATATATTACTCTAATTTTACAATTCTTGAATTAAACGAACCACGTGTTGGGTTGCATCTGGTTGAGCCTGTTGACGTGCCTTGACTGCCATTTCAGACAACAATTGGCGATTCATCAACGGGACTAAAAGTTCTTTTAAACTGTACGGGGTTAAAGTGGCTTGCGGGCAAATTTTTGCCGCACCAGTTTTGGCTAAAAATTTGGCATTCGCCGTCTGGTGATCATCGACCGCACTTGGTAGCGGCACAAAAACAGCTGCCACACCTGCGGTTGCAATTTCTGTCACGGTTAAAGCACCGGCCCGGCAAATAATCAGATCGGCATCAGCATAAGCTTTAGCCATATCTTCAATAAAGGGCTGGACTTCAACCTGCAACGATGCCGGCTTATCGGCATAACGGGCACGGGTCGCCTCGGCATGATTTTGACCACATTGATGATACACATTCAATGGTACGTTTAGCTGCTTTAACGCTTCCGGTACACGCTCATTCAATGCCTGCGCACCAAGTGAGCCACCGACAATCAATACACGTAGCGGCAAACCAGCTTTTTCACGTTCCTGGTAACGCCAGGACGGGCTTAAAATTTCAGTAATTTCTTTACGGACCGGATTGCCTGTGGTCACAATTTTTGCACTTTCAGCAAAAGTACCGGGAAATGCCTGACACACTTTTTTGGCAATACGTGATAACTGGGTATTGGTAAAACCTGCAATGGCGTTTTGCTCGTGAATAATCACGGGAATGCCCAAGGCACGGGCAGCCAAACCACCAGGACCAGCCACATAACCGCCAAAACCGGCTACGGCATCGACTTTCAGCTGTTTCATATAGCGCATGGCGCTTAAAGTAGCTTTTAAAATTTTAAACGGTGCCAATAACTTACGCACAGCACCATTACCACGTACACCTTGAATATCAATCTGGTAAATTGGAATATTGTGATTTTTTAATAAGCGGTTTTCCATGCCTGTCGGCGTTGCCAACCAGGACACTTGAATTCCCTGCTGCTGTAATTCTTTGGCAACAGCAAGTGCTGGAAAAACATGCCCACCGGTTCCGGCAGCCATCATCATCACATGTTTCGGCTTTGTTTGCGTTGCTTCGGTCACAGTCTAATTCTTCAATTCTAAAATAGGAATAACGAAATTTGATTTTAAGCTAACAATTGTAATCACAAACGCATAACCGTGAAAGGTTATTTACTTTTTTTCAACATGCGTTTCATTGTTTTTTTCTTCAGATTTTAAAGTTTAAACTAGTTTTATTGATAATCGAGCAAAATATATATTTTTTAAGCAATTTTATGACCCGTCTTTTGAACAATGCATAAATTCCAGTCCCTTTGTATCCCAAAATAAAAAGCAAGAAAAGGAACGGATCAAACAGAATAAAAAAGAGCTCCTATTTTAGGAACTCTTTTTTATAAACATCAGACTTATGCTTTTACTTTTAAACCTGTTTCCAGAACAGCAAATAAATCGTCGGCAATAGATGTACCAAACTGTGCATCAATCTCACGAATACAGGTTGGACTAGTAACATTGATTTCTGTCACATAATTGCCAATTACATCTAATCCCACAAAAATCAGGCCTTTTTCTCTGAGATAAGGGCCTACTTTTGCCGCAATCGCTTTATCATTTTCAGTTAAGGGACGGGCTTGACCCAGACCACCGGCTGCCAGGTTGCCGCGCACTTCACCATTTTGCGGAATACGGGCTAAACAGTAAGGTATAGGCTCACCATTTACCATCAGGATGCGCTTATCGCCCTCAACAATTTCCGGAATATAACGCTGCGCCATAATCGGCAGAGTACCGTTATTGGTCAGCATTTCAATGGTCGATCCAATATTGATGCCATCTTGATACAAACGGAAAATGCCTGTACCACCCATACCATCCAGTGGTTTTACAATCACATCCACCTGTTCTTTTAGAAACTCGCGGATTAGCCCTTCATTTGAGGTCACCAGAGTCGGAACCTGAAGTTCAGGGAACTGGGTGGCGAATAATTTTTCGTTGCAGTCACGCAGGCTTTGCGGCTTGTTAATAATCCACGCCCCTTCACGCTCAGCCTGTTCCAGAATATACGTAGTATAAACAAAATTCATGTCAAAAGGTGGGTCTTTACGCATCAACACCACGTCATAAGCTGCAATCGATTCTTTTTTCTTTTCACCCAATTCATAATAATGGTTATAGTCTTCAAACACTTTCAGGGGTGAAATCAAACCGAAGGCTTTACCTTGATCGATATATAAATCTTGCTGTAATGCATAACCCAACTCATGCCCACGACGGCTGGCAGCCCACAGCATGGCCATAGAAGAATCTTTTTTCAGGTTTACATTTTCGATGGGATCCATCACAACAAGTACGCGCATATCGATCTGCTCATGTATTTTTAACTTGAGAAAAGTATAACGGAGTTTAATCTTTCTTTTTTCTCAATTTTAATAAAGCTTGTATCGAATCATTTGAAAGCGGCAAGGAGTACCTCATGCAACAAGCGATTCTTGGATTTCATTTAGATGAAGAAAACCATTGGGTTGCAGACCTGGCCTGTGGCCATACCCAGCATGTTCGACATAATCCGCCTTGGCAAAACCGCCCATGGGTGATAACTGAACAAGGTCGAAAAGAGAAACTAGGAATAATGTTGGAGTGTAGGAAATGTGAAGAACCAATTTAATTATAAATCCATAAAGGATAAATAATAAAATACTTATGCAGAATATAATATTCTATCTTATTTACCCCATCTTAAAAAATAATTTTATTTTAACCTTATGAAATTTAAAACTGCTTAAATAATAAAGTACAGATAATTTAAATCAAAATATTTAAAAAATAAAATTTTCATCAATCATATTCACCCCAACCAGTTTAATTTTTATTTAACAAAAAATTTACCTTATTAACCTTAAAGAATATAACCTTTCATAATTTTATTAAAATTATAACGATTAACTTATTTCTAATATAAAAAAAATCCTCTTTATTCTCACAATAAAAAATCATGAGCAATTTATTTAAATAGCTATGCACTTTAATTTATTTTAAGGGGCAAGATTTTTAAAAATATGTTTCAGGTTATCCAGCATTTTTTCAATTTGTAGCGGTGTTAAGCCATCAAAAGATTGTTCTAATACGACCAGGCTGAGATCATTAATTTTTTGAATCATTTGTTGTCCTTTATCTGTTAATAATACTCGCGTAATTCGAGCATCATCTTCACAACAATAAGTATTTACTAATCCTTCTTCTTTTAAGCGATAGACCACTTTGGTGGTGGTCGACATTTTAGAAATCAACATTTCCGACAGATCAGATACGCTAGCCTTATTTTTGGATTGTAATGCCAGCAAGATACGACGGCGCGAATTATCTAAACCATATTTCTTTAATGCATGATCAACATTTTGTATATATTGAGCATGTACTTGAGTAATCCAGTGATACAGAGAATTTTCTAAATTAAAATCTGCAGATCCAGATAAAAATTTATTGTACTTTTTTGCCATAATCTCACCTTTTTAATATATTAAGACCATTAAAATTATTTTAAAGACGCATTGTATTTTAGCTTCTTTAGTTTTAGGTTACACTTTTATCCATTTAATATCTGGTATTAAGATTTTCTACTCACTCTCAGTTAATATTAACTCTCTAATTCTTTTTCGCTTCTGTGAGCCTCTTTTTTATAAAAAGAATTAGAGAGCCAAAGTTTAAATGAAGATCCCTTTTATATTTATCTATTGTTATTATGCAAGCCGATTAAATCATTTTAATGGTTAAATGATCTATCACAAAAAATACCATTTTATTTCTGAAAATGTGTAAAAATGTGACAAAGTTTACAGTAATTTATTTTGGAAAAATCCTCCATTTTTTGCACTTTTATTATCAAAAAATAAGTTATAATTTAATTTATAGTCTTTTTATATTTATTAATAAAAATAAAATACTGTTTAATTTAGCATTTTTATCTATAAAAATTTTATACCTTTAGGGTATAAAATCACAGTACCTTATAAAATAGAATGAAAAATAATCTATTTTTACTAACTTACAATATGCATTTTGTATAATTTATTAACTAATCATGAATTTATTAGATATTTTTATACAGAATAAATTTAAAGTGGAATTTTACTCTGAAAAATCGGGTTTTCTTTGTCGCAAAATTTTAAGAGCTATCCGTATACGGAGCCTGAGCAAAAGGGGTAAGTCTCTCTTAAATCTTCTAGTCTTAGCCCTAAATAAATACCGGTTTAGAGGGTATAGATTAAAACGGTGCTCAACTTCAATAGCATGTATTGGCGTCTTCTTTCAACCTAAAAACAAACAAAAGATGAATATGACTAGAGCTTTGTTTAAAGCCTGAGTACTTTTTTAGTCGATTTTTTTAAGTTATCTCTTATTTTCTTAAAATGACAAAAAAGGAAGCACATGGCTTCCCTTTTTAACCATTGACCGATCAGATACCGTATTTCACACGATAGGCTTCCATTTTCGCTAAAGCGTCTTTTTCGCCTTTAGCTTCCAAGAAATCCATCAAATCTTTCATGGTAATCAAGGCATGAACTGGAATTTCCAGTTCTTTTTGAACTTCCTGAATAGCAGACAATTCGCCCTGTCCTTTTTCCTGACGGTCTAGAGCCACCAATACTCCGGCAATTTGCGCACCAGCATTTTTAAGAATGGTGACCACTTCACGAATGGCTGTACCTGCAGTAATGACATCATCAATAATCCAGACTTTTTTGCCTTCAACCGATGCGCCAACCAGCACCCCGCCTTCACCGTGATCCTTGGCTTCTTTACGGTTAAAGCCCCAAGGTACACTTACACCATGATTTTGTGACAATGCCACGGCAGTCGCAGCAACAAATGGAATCCCCTTATAAGCTGGGCCAAAAATCACTTCGACATTGTCACATGCCGTTAATTTATCTGCATAACCTGAAGCCAGTAGTGTTAACGCCTCGCCATCATTGAGCAAACCTGCATTAAAAAAATAAGGACTCACACGACCCGATTTTAAAGTAAACTCACCAAATTTAAGCACACCACGTGATAATGCAAGTTCGATAAAAGCTTGAGGGTTAAAAGTCGCTTGCGACGTCATGAGGTGCTCCAAAATTCATAAATAGAGGTAAGACTTGCGCATGATACCAAAGAGTAGCTATCCAAGTGATCAAAAAATTCTAAGAGTCGTTTCAATTAACGTAAATGGCTTGCGTTCAGCAGTGACCAAAGGCTTGCTGGAATGGCTGGAACAGTCAGATGCCGATGTCATTTGTATGCAGGAAAGCCGGATCACCCATGCGCAGTGGACTGAAAAATTTAGACCTGAAGGCTGGTACACGCACCTGTTCCCGGCAGAACGTGCAGGCTATGCTGGTACCGCCATTTATAGTCGCCTACCTTTTGTCTCCGTAAAAGATGGTTTAGGCTTTGAACTGGCCGACTCTCAAGGGCGCTTTATCGCTGCCGAATTTGATCTCGGTTTAGACAAGCCGGTATATATCTGTTCGCTGTATTTGCCTTCAGGTTCATCTGGTGAAGAAGCTCAGGCCCGTAAAGATCACTTTTTGGATCAGTATCAAGATATTCTCAAACAATGGCGGGATGAAGATAAATCGATCATCGTCTGCGGTGATTACAACATTGTGCATAAACGCATTGATATTAAAAACTGGTCGGGCAACCAGAAATCTTCAGGCTGCCTGCCACATGAACGCGCCTGGCTCGATCATATTTATGATGATTTGGGTTATGTCGATACTTTCCGTGAAGTGCGCAAGGAAGCCGAACTTTATTCATGGTGGTCTAATCGCGGACAGGCACGTGCCAAAAACGTCGGGTGGCGCATTGACTATCAAGCCTGCTCACCAGACTGGAAAGCCCGTACTGTCAATGCCTGGGTGTATAAGGAGACCTGGTTTAGCGACCATGCACCAGTGATTATTGATTATAAAATATAGTCCATAATGCGTATTGAGTGAACCATTGTTCACTCAATACAGGCATATAGATTACAAAAGATGTCGAATTTGTTGCTTTTTATATAGATCTTTTAAGTGCATTATTGTCGCACGGCACAGGGACAAGTCAGGATGACTGAAAAGGGATAGGACGCCGTAGGATGAAACAGAATAAAGCACTTCGGTAGCTTATTTTGCAAGGATGTGACAATGGACGTTGAAATGAGACCCGCATAATCAGGATGATTGAATGCGGGTTTTCTCTATTCGTTATTTTTATTTTTTCTATTTCTATATTTTTTCTATTTTCTATATATTTAGAATAATCATATGGTTCTTATTTATAGCTTTATAATTACAAATCTAAATGTCAGTTTAATGACAGCTGAATTTTTTAATTTTAATCATTTAATTCACTCTAGAGCTTCTGATGGATTTTCGTTACGCTATTGAAGAATAGAAAATGGAATAATTCACCTATGCTGAAGATTTATGGTATCAAAAACTGTAATTCAATGAAAAAAGCCTTTGACCTGCTTAATCAACTTGGCCTTGCCTATGAGTTTCACGATTACAAGAAACAAGGCATTGCTGCTGAAACGGTAAAAACATGGCTGGATAACAAAGGTCAGGAAGTCATCCTGAATAAAAAAGGCACCACTTGGCGCAAACTGAGCGAAGCGGAACAACAAACGGCTTTAAGCAGTGAAGAAAATCTCATTGAAGCGCTCACCCGCCATAACAGCTTAATCAAACGTCCTGTGCTTGAAACTGCTTCTGGTTATATCGTCGGCTTTGATGAAGAAGCGTATCGGGCATTAAAGTAAGCAGCCTGCACCATCCATATTAAAAAAGCCTGACAATTTCAGGCTTTTTCGTTTAATCCATTTGGCTGAGCAAACTTAGTTTGCGCGAACCCAGGTTTGGTTACGACCTAACACTGATACGCCAATAAAACCGCGTAATTCGAGCGTTTTACCGCCATTTGCCAGTTCACCTTTGAGTTTGTAGGTTTTGCCTGAAGAAGGGTCAAGGATAGTACCCTCTTCATAACTTGTACCACCGACATTTTTAAGACCGTGAACAATCTTTAAACCTTTTAAAGATTTATTATGATATGGACCTTCACATTTTTTACATGCCTGTTCTTCGCCCGGTGTCAAAACTTTTTGAATACTCGCAGACAATGTGCCATTTTTTTGTTCAGTAAATTTTACGATTGCTTTAGGTTGTTTTGTTTTATCGTCAATCGTTTTCCAAACTGTTCCATTTAAAGGATCAGCAGCATTTGCCAAAGCTGTTAATCCGAGCAATCCTAATGCAAGAGCAATTCTTTTCATTTTTTTTCGTTTCCTAGTCTAGTGTAGACGGCCTTAGTATTAAAAAGTCACAACATATTTGCAATTCTTCCGTGTGACCGTTTAGTGTAATCTTGTAACTTGAATTGGTAAACAACCAGTTATCCCCCAAAAGATATAACAAGATGGAAAAAACATGAAGATAAATCCGTTATGGAAACAATTAATTACAGAAAGTTTTTTAAAAACCACCATCCGTCTACCGAGCCAGTTTAACTTACCTTCAAATTCAGCACGCTTTGTCATTGAACAAATGTGCCGTCTATTTCCGCAGAATAAAAATGTCAGTATTCGCCCAATCCGTCTTGCCGGTTTACGTGCTGAAGAAATCAAACCGCACAATGAGGCCACACAGCTTATTTTACATATTCACGGCGGTGCATTCTTTTTAGGATCCTTAAATACCCATCGGGCATTTGTATCCGACATGGTGGCACGGACTCAAATGCAAGCGCTGCATGTAGATTATCCTCTCGCGCCTGAACAGCCTTTTCCTGAAGCTCTGGATGCGCTGTTTGATGTTTACAATATTTTGCTCGACCAAGGCATACAAGCCAAGGATATTATTTTATCTGGGGATTCCTGTGGTGCCAATCTGGCTTTGGCCTTGGCACTTAAAATTCGTGATGAACAGCTGCCTCAGGTCAGCGGTTTGATGCTGTTGTCACCCTTTTTAGATTTAACCCTCACCAGTGAATCCTTACGCTATAACCAGAAACACGATGCCTTATTGTCCATTGAAACCTTAGAAACCGGAATTGATTATTACGTCCCTAAATCGATGGATAAATCTCACCCCTCAATTTCTCCCCTGTTTGCAGATTTAACCGGATTACCTCCTACACTGGTACAAGTAGGATCGAAAGAAATTCTGCTGGATGATGCACAGCGCTTTAAAGAAAAAGCAGAACAGGCCAATGTTCAAGTGAATTTTAAACTTTATACCGGTATGTGGCACAATTTTCAGATGTTCCATGCCTGGTTTGATGAAGCCAAACAGGCACTGGCCGATCTGGCTGAATTTGCCCATGGATTGGATCAAAGCTAAATTTAATCCGCGATGAACCATATTCCATAAAAAAGGTCAGCCGAAGCTGACCCAAGAGGAATCATGGATAGGATGATTTCACATTACAGGCTTTGCACCTGAGCTAAAGCGCTGGCAATTGCCTGATCTTTTGACTCTGCACCCATATTGACGCCTTCTGCACGAATAATTTCGACATCGTTCACACCGGTGAAATTAAATACAGTTTTCAAAAAACCTTCCTGAAAATCTGCTGGGCTATTTTCACCATATACACCGCCACGACTGCTGGCGATATAGGCTTTTTTCTCACCAGCCAAACCAACAGGACCATTTTCAGTATATTTAAAGGTTTTACCGGCCACACTGATCCGGTCAATCCAGGCTTTTAGCGTAGACGGCAAGCCAAAGTTATACATTGCTGCACCCACCACGACCACGTCCGCATCCAGATATTGCTGAATAATTTTTTCGCCTAAGGCTGCCTGTTCAGCATCTTGCCCCATCAAAATTTCAGCGGTTAAATGTGGAATGGGCTGTTGTGCCAAATCCAGATATTCTACGGTCGCATCTGCATGCTTGGCTTGCAACTGAGTGACAATCGCCTGACTTAATTGGCGTGAAACAGAAGCATCACCTAAAATACTGGAATCGATATGTAAAACTTTCATGGCTGTTACCTTCATCTTTATTTATTCAATGTAGGCATTTTAATCGACCACTAAAAATAGAATAATACATTTATATACAACACAACGTTCCATATTTAATACAACAATAATTCAGATAAAAGTACTTTTTAGACCAAAAAGTACAAAAAACAACCATTACCATTACTGAAAAAACGTGCTATGTTGTGAATTATTAAAAATAAATCTACTTATTTCACATTAATTTATGATTTAAACAACCAAGGATTATATCTATCGAATGAAGCCAATCTTTTCACCAAATCATGCCTTCTCATTCAAAGAAAAAATTGCGAAATACCTGTTAGAAGATGGGGGTGTAATGAACTGGAGTGTCCTGAATAAATGCATTTTGATGCTGATTTTAGGAAGTTCAGTGCATATGATCTGGATTATCTGGAAAGTTTTTGTGCTTTTATCTCCTGAAGTCTGGCCTTGGGTAAATTTACCCTTGCTCAAACTACAGCTGGAAATGAATATCCTGATTTTGACCGTCTTTATTGCGCTGATTTACCCATGTTCGGCATGGCGTAAAAAAGTTTGGGTACAGCAATGCCTACCCTATGTATCCGTGGGGATTTTGGTCATGTCCTTATGTCGTGATGGTTATGTGATCGGCGTACTCAGTCCGGCCACCATGATAACTTACATGTGTCTGCTCACGGTGGGCCTAGTGCTGTTTAAGCGTAAAATCGTTTATTGCGCGCTCATCCCGGCCACATTATTTTTACTGGTTTGCGGGTATTTAGGCCTGCAAGGTCAAATCAGCTACGGTCCGTTGTTTAATCTTCACACCCTGCCCTACCAGAATATGTTTTGGGTACTGACAATGATGTATTTCATTGTACCAATTCTTATTACTTGTTTGATTTTATTTGAAATTTTACTAAGTCAGTGGCGACATCGAGAAAAACTGATTCAGCATTTAAGTCAGGTTGACCCACTGACCAATACTCTTAACAGGCGCAGCATCAACAATTGTCTGGAAAAACTGGAACGCAAGCCCAATGAATCTTATGCGCTGGTGTTAATTGATCTGGATCATTTTAAGCGCATTAATGACCAATACGGGCACGATAAAGGCGACGAAACCCTGATTCAGGTCAGTCAGGCACTCTCTCAAATCATTCGAGATAGCGATATGCTAGGCCGTTTTGGCGGAGAAGAATTTATTCTGATTTTAAATCATTCTTCTCTAGAACAGGCACAAATTATTGCTGAACGGTGTCGTCAGGCCATTCAACAGCTTCATTTATACAGTGAATCGGGAGAGATCATTCCGGTCACCGCAAGTTTTGGCATTGCGCTATCCAGTCCCTCACTCAATTCGCAACAATTGCTCAGCCGGGCAGATAAGGCGCTGTATGCAGCCAAAGGCTACGGACGCAATCAGGTCAAGTGTTATCAGGCAGAGTTGTTTACTGAGCCCAAGCCCTGCTAAAGCTGCTGCTGTTGATACGACTCTAAATAATTCACCCAGGCTTGTTCTTGCAATGCGCCTTCAATCCACAGTTTCATGGCCGGATGCTGCAACATGGTGTGCATATACTGCTGTGTCGACTCACTGACCGGTAAGGCATAGGTCATAAGCCGCGTCACCACCGGAGCATAAAATGCATCGGCAATTGAAAATTCACCACATAAAAAACCGTTCACCTCTGGACGTTGTGACCAGATCTGTTCGATCCGTGCCACATCTTGCCTAAGCTCGGCATTGTCCTGCCATAAACGCTTACCCACATCGGCTAAATGGGTTCGGATATTCATGCCGCAGGCATTGCGCAAACCTGAAAATCCGCTATGCATTTCCGCCACAATACAACGTGCATGCGCACGCTGCTTGACATCTTGTGGCCACAAATGCTGATTGGGGTGCCGTTCGGCCAGATATTCACAAATCGCCAGCGAATCCCACAGCATCAAGTCATGATCGATCAATACCGGGACTTTCCCATTCGGGTTAATAGCCAATACATCCTGCTTGAATGTGCCGGTGTTGCGTTCTGCGGGAAACGGAATCATGAATTCCTGAAAAGGCAACTGAAAAGCCTGTAACACCAGCCACGGGCGCATTGACCAGCTGGAATAATTTTTATTGGCTATATAGAGCTGATACATCACATTATTGTCCTATATGCTGTTGAAACAGATCGAGCTGTTTCAGTAATTCAGCCTCGCTAAAAGCACCGGTTAGACGTAAACCACGAATTTCCTGCTGCTTGGCATCCAAGAATAAATAGGTGGGCGGCCCTAAAATATCCCATTGATTCAATAAGACCTGATGCGTTGCATCATAGTTACTCAAATCCAGTTTAATCAGAAAATACGGCGCAAGTGCTTGTTGGACTTGAGCCGATTTTAACACCTGATGTTCAATGGGCTGACAGGCCACACACCAGTCTGCATAAACATCAATAACAACCGCCTGATTGGATGGTACACTGGCCAATAACTGCTGAAATTCATTCGCTGTTTTTGCTACATGCCAGCTGGCCTGGGTCGTGCTTTGCCCGATAAAAAACCGCTGACTGTGTTGATATTGAGTATAAGCCAGATAAGGCATCACCACGAGCAAGACGATTATATATAAAGCCCTCAGCGGGGTCTGTTGCCGAATGCGAAAAAGGATATACGCAATAAAAGCAATGCCTAAACCTAAGCCTGCCCATTGCAGCCAGGCTTCAGAAATAAGCGGACGAATAAAATACAGGGCCAGGGCTAGCATGATAAAGGCAAACAGCACCTTAATCTGGTGCATCCACAACCCTGCTTTAGGCAACACCCTGGAACCCAGTACACTGGCCAGAAGCAAGGGCGTTCCCATGCCAAAACCCAAGGTGAACAGCAAGAGTGCCCCCTGCCACTGGCTTTGGTTCTGAGAAATAAATAACAATGCCCCGGCTAGAGGTGCGGTCATGCAGGGCCCAACCAGCAGTGCCGAAATCATCCCCATAACACCTGCCCCAATCAGGCTACCACCTTTTTGTAGCGACTGGGCCTGATCCAGGCGGTTGAGCCAGCCTTGCGGTAATTTAATTTCAAATAAACCGAATAAATTTAGTGCAAATAAAACAAATAACGCACTAAAAGCAATCAGGGTGGAAGGCTGCTGTAACCAGCGCTGAAAATTCAAACCGGCAGATGAAGCAATTAAGCCTAAAACCGCATAGACCATGGCCATACTGCAGACAAATACCAGAGCAATCATCCAGGCTTTCAGCCCTTTACTGTCGCGGACAATCAGCGAAGTTAAAATCGGCAGCATCGGTAATGAACATGGCGTAAAGGCCAACAAGATGCCTAAACCGAAAAACAGCAATAAGCCATACAGCAAAGAGCTTTCAGCCAGTGTTTCCGACCACATTTGATCTTTTGCAGTATCGCGTATGACGGGCTTTACTGTCGGTTGAATGCTATTCTGTTCAGCACTCAAAGTGTTTTGACCAGTTATAGAACTGTTTGAAGATGTTGAAAGATCCAACAGGCGCTTGCTTGCTCTGGCCTGATTTTGCAACAGCACCAAACCGTCAATATCGGTCTGAAACTTAATGGTTTGCGGTGGATAGCAAATCCGGTCCTGGGCACAGCCCTGCCACGTCACCTGATAGGTTTTTGAGGCTTCGGTGGGAACCGTGAATTGGACCTTGTGAAAATAGACCTGGGTATGGCCATAATTTTCATCATGCAAATCGGTTGCTGGCGGCAATTTTAAAGCCAGCGTTTGCGTCCCTTGCCGGACTTCAAATTTATGCTGATATAAATAATAGCGATCCGGAATCGTCCATTTGAGTTGGGCTTCATGGGTGCTACTGGATTCAACACTAAAAGAAAAAGCATCCTCGGGTGCAAGCAATTGCTCTTGCGCCTGCAGTGTCATGGAGCACAATATAATCACACTACCGATCAATCCGCATATAGCGAACCGAAACCACAAACTCATGTCTGGAAAATGCTTTTTCATATCAGTTTATTTTTTTTAATTAGAATAGAAATGAAACCCCCAAACCTGATTGATAGCTTTTATCTCGGCCATTTAAATCTACACCAATACTGGCATCCATTTGCACACGCTCATTCAGTGCATAAATGAGTCCTGAACCCAGTGCATATTCATAATTCTGACTTTCAGCTTTACGATAGACCAGTTCAGAAAAACCGGACAATTTATCGGTAATTTTATATTCAATGTTCGGGATTGCAGTTACCGCCCAATTGCTGTTTTGTGCTTCATAACGCATGGTGATGGAAGTACGAATTAGATCACTATAATTATACGCCACAGCCGAAGTCAGACTGTAGATATCATCTTGATTGCTAAACGCATCATTGCCAGTCGCAAGAATCGCTTCAGCTAAAATGGCCATAGAAAGCTTTTCATCATCCAGATTAATAGCCTTTTTCACCCCGATGCTGACATCGCCCAAACCGTCTTCTTCAACAGACTGACCCGCTGCTTTGGTTTTTGACCAGGATGGACCTTGCCAGCCCAACTGCAATTCAAGATCTTGAGCTAAACCGGTACGTAACAACATGTCGGCATTTAAAGTGGTGTTTTTAACTTTAATTCCGGTTTCATCTCTACTTTCTGAATAGCTGAGGCTAGGTAAGCCTTGTTCCCATGCCAGCTGACCGACGGGCGTAATGCCAGTGCCGATTCCCGCACCTGGACGGTCAAAAGAAAAATCGGCAGCCATCGCATTGATACTGAAACCCGCTGCAAAAATGAAACTTACTGTTTTTACGACTGACATGGTTGTCTCACTAATTATGTTAATTCTTTAGTCATTTTAGCCCCATAACTACGGAGCAACTCTAAAGTTTGCTTTTCTTCGGCCAATGCTTCTGACCAGTTGATTTCGTCAAAGTCACAATCAAAGAATAAATCACTAATCGAGGATAATATGGTCTGACCATCTTCATCTTTGGTATTAGGATCTACTTTTTCATCCAGTAAACGTTGCACTGCAGGCATGCAGGCGGAGCTGGCAGCATCCCATAATGGACCATACAGTTCTTCGGCATCCCATAAATATAAATTGACTTTGGCTTGAATAAGCGCCTCTAAAATTTCAAGATGAACTGCCAGATTCTGCTTTTTTTCTTGTTCAGATAAAGGTGAACCGGCTTCATAAGCTTCGCAAATATGCTCCCACCATTTGAACAAACCATCGGACCAGACAGAAATGGCCGGACCTTTTTCCAGATCAATAAAATTCGGATCGAGACCTTCTGCCAAAAGACGTTGTACCTGAGCAAGATCCAGCTCTTCTATTGCCTGTACAAAGACTTGTTGTTGTGCTGTTAACATGGAGAAAATACTCTTCAATCATTTTTTAACTATTATGCCGAATAAACTGTCATTTGTTTTAGCTAAATGTATAAGGAGTATATTTTTTATTTCTGTTGCCCTGTCCCAAATAGCGCATTAAAACGCCCATAAAAAAAGCTCCGAAGAGCTTTTTTTTCTTTAAGCAAGATGTTGCTTAATCATTTACATCGTCCACATCACTGGCTTCTGCAGTTTCAGCAAGTACCGGCACTGCGGCACGAGGGTCATCTATTTTCTCAAATAGATGTTCCAAACTGCGTTTTAAACGGTCAATGGCTCCATGTATGGCAGTATCGATATTATGACCATGATGGTTCACCACTACCGGTTTCAAACCTGCCGGGCGTGCTTCGATCATGCAGTGAATATCATCTGCACCACCTTTTGGACCATTTTCATCGCTAAAATGAACCGAGAAATGGGTAATACGTTCGCTATAACGTTGGAATTCAGCATTCAGTTCTGCACGAACATAAGTAATTAAACGATCACTATTTTGGATGTTTTTATCGGTACGAATTTCAATGTTCATATAATTTCATCCTCTTTATTCATCAAATCTTTTTTTGTGCAAAACTTCTTATCTTGGCACGTTTCACCTTGCTGTTAACAACAGCGCTGAGCATCTTCAACCTAGTTTGGAACGAGTTCCTCCACATTGAATGATGAACACTTTTAACTCTGCAGATTCGTGTCCTTATGCTTTGAATATAAGGGTCTAGGTGAAGCTTATGCAAGTAGTATTTTGATATTTTTTTTAAATACCCTATAACGTATAAGGAATTTGACTTTCCCTCTAAATAATTTGATAAATATCATATTATTTGTTTGCGGATAAAATGCCTTCTTCAAACTGCTTTACTTTTTTTATCAACATGTATTTTTAGGTATCAAAGCGGTGTCTTGATTTTAATCAGGAGCACTCTGAGAAAAGCAGACTATTTTTTTAACCATTGATCAATTTTGGCTTTATTTTTGCTAAAGAATCTGTATGCTTTGCTTGCTTCTCGGGGGAGATATTTTTAATGAAACTTACACAATTTTTTGCTACATGTGCATTGGCTTCAACAGCTGCACTTACACAGGCTTCGCCAGTGGTATGGCAAGACTTCAGCGTAACTGGTCTTTATGGTGAAAACTATGAAGTGGGTACTGAAGACCGTACGACCGTGACTGCAGAATATGCAGCTAAACTTAAATACTCGGATGTATTTTTCTTTGTTGACCATCAATTGGATGGCAATGATGAACAAAATACATATTTCGAGTTAGCGCCACGTTTAAGCTTAGGCGAAGTATCTGGAAAAGATCTTTCTTTTGGTCCAATTAAAGATGTCCTTATTGCGACAACTTGGGAACACAATGCCGGATACGATCAAAACCAAGAGTTTAATAACTTCTTGTATGGTGTAGGTTTCTCTTTAGATATTCCATATACCCAATATGCCAATGTGAACTTCTATAAAGCGGATAACGACAAAACTAAAGATGATTATCAAATGACGATCACTTATGCAGTTCCGTTTAAATTGGGTTCTGAAGATTTCCTGGTAGATGCCTTCCTGGATTGGTCAACAGCTGAAAAAGGTGCTCAAGCAAGCGAGCTGAACTGGACCAGCCAGTACAAATGGAATGTAGGTAAGCATATTTCACCTAAAACTAAATTATATGTTGGTATCGAACACTCAGTTTGGAACAACAAATTTGGTATTCAAGGCGTTGATCAAAACGACGTCAGTGCTTTGGTCAAATACCACTTCTAAGCACCACGTTTTGAGCAATAAAAAAGCAAGGCTTCGGTCTTGCTTTTTTATTGCTCAAAGTCAGGTTTATTTCTAAAATCCATAGTCTATTTAGTCGTTCGGCATATGCTCATGGGTTTTCTGATTCGTCCCGCTCAAGTACAAGATCTAGAACATATCCTGAAAATTTATAATGCTGAAATTTTAAATGGTACTGCAACCTGGAATGACCAGGAAAAATCGTTAGAAGATTTTCTGAATTGGTTTAAAAGCCTTACTGAACAACAATTTCCTTTGTTTGTCGCTGAACATTCAGAGACTAAACACATCGCCGGCTATGCCGATTATTCTTCTTTCCGTCAAATTAGCGGGTTTAAACATACAGTGGAACATTCGGTCTTTATTCATCCGGACTTTATCGGACAAGGTCTGGGCAAAGCCTTAATGCTGAAACTGATTGAACATGCACAGCACAATCGTATTCATGTCATGGTTGCTGCGATTGATCATGAAAATCAGGCATCAATTGTGTTACATGAAAAATTAGGTTTTAAGCAGACAGGTTATATGTCAGAAGTTGGACAAAAATTTGGGAAATGGCGTGATCTGGTGTTAATGCAACTCAATTTAAACATATAAAAAAGCCCGCAATTGAGGGCTTTTTTATATGTAAATAATAATTTAACTTAAAAACTAAACTACCAGATCAGCCAGATTACCTTTCTGTTCTAACCAATGTTTACGGTCCGATGAGCGTTTTTTCGCAAGTAATTTATCCAGCAAACCGGCTGTAAAATGCGCGTCGTCCAGATCGAGCTGTACCAAACGACGGGTATTTGGGTCCATGGTGGTTTCCCTTAACTGACTGGCATTCATTTCACCCAAACCTTTGAATCGGGTGATTTGCGGATTTTTACTTTTGCATTTTTTCAGAATGCTTTCCAGTTCGTCTTCATCCAGCGCATAGTGCACATCCTTGCCATCATCAATACGGAATAAAGGCGGCATGGCTACAAACAGATGCCCTTCTTCCACCATGGTCGGAAAGTGTTTTACAAACAAGGCACAGAGCAGGGTCGCGATATGCAGACCATCCGAATCGGCATCGGCCAGAATACAGATTTTACCGTAGCGAAGTTCTGACAGGTCATCACTGCCCGGATCGACTCCAATCGCAATGGCAATATCATGCACTTCCTGAGAACCCAGAACTTCATCGGAGGAGACTTCCCAGGTATTTAAGATTTTCCCGCGAATAGGCATGATTGCCTGAAAATTCTTGTCACGTGCCTGCTTGGCAGAACCGCCTGCAGAATCCCCTTCCACAATAAACAGTTCCGATTCTTCCAAGGTATGTCCTACACAGTCGGCCAGTTTACCCGGGAGTGCAGGTCCGGAAACAATCTTCTTACGTTCAACTTTTTTTGCCGCTTTTAAACGGCGGCCTGCCTTGGCAATCGCCAATTCAGCCAGTTGCATGGCAATGTCTGAATTCTGGTTGAGCCACAGTGCAAAAGCATCTTTGGCAATATTCAGTACAATGCCTGAGGCTTCACGGCTCGACAGGCGCTCTTTGGTTTGACCGGAAAATTGTGGTTCCTGAAATTTTAACGACAGAATGTAGTTCACCCCGTCCCAGACATCTTCGGCAGACAGTTTCAGATTACGTGGCAACAGGTTACGCAATTCACAGAACTCGCGCATGGCATCGGTGACCCCTGAACGTAAACCATTGACATGGGTACCGCCCTGCGCAGTTGGAATCAGGTTGACATAACTTTCCTGAATCTGTTCGCCACCTTCAGCATTCCAGCAAATCGCAAATTCGGCGCTGGCACGTTCAGCTTCGCCAGTAGCCACAAAAGCAGGACTTGGAATGATTTCACGGTCTTCAAGCTCATCCATCAAATAATCAACCAGACCATTTTCGAACTGCCAGCTGATCTTTTCATCATTGATTTGATCAACATAGTTGATCTCTAAGCCTGCCGCCAAAACTGCTTTGGCTTTTAAATTATGTTTTAACGCTTTTAGAGCAAACTTGGGCGAATCAAAATATTTGGCTTCTGGCCAGAAATGTACTGTGGTACCGGTCGCACGTTTCGGTGCCTTACCTTGCAGTACTTCAAGCGGTGCAACCGGTTCACCGTGCTCAAAGGCCATTTTATACAGGTTGCCCTGACGCTGAACTTCGACTTCCACCCGGTCAGATAGGGCATTGACCACTGAAATGCCCACGCCATGCAAGCCGCCGGAAAACTGGTAGTTATCGGTACTGAATTTACCCCCGGCATGCAGCTTGGTCAGAATAATTTCAATCCCGCTCTGGCCATATTCCGGATGGATATCCACCGGCATCCCCCGGCCATTGTCTTCAACCGACAGGGAACCGTCTTTATACACTGTGACGGTAATTTTATTGGCATGTCCGGCAAGTGCCTCATCCACAGCGTTATCAATAACTTCCTGCGCCAAATGGTTTGGACGAGTGGTATCGGTATACATACCCGGACGACGACGTACCGGATCTAAACCAGATAAAACTTCAAGTGATTGAGCCGTATATTGAGACACGTTGTACTGTTTCCTTAATTTATACAATCCGATAAAAACTGTAAGGCCATCGGTATTTTGTCTGCGAAATTTTCCATCGCATGGTTGCCATTTGCTTCGGTAATCAGCATGGACGGATGTGAAGCATTGCTATAATAGCGCTGTGCTTCACGATAATCCAAAACTTCGTCCCCTTGTTGTAATAACACTAAAATTTTGTCCGCATCTTGCACAAATGGCACTGCCATCTGCTCAAGCTGATCCAGATGGGTATGATCCAGCGTCCATTCAGCATTCACCACATAGGGAATCTGATCACTGCCAAATAAGTCACGAAATAGTTGCCATGGTCGCATAGCAGGATTAATTAAAACAGCCGGCACGCCATACTTTGCGACCAGCTGTGTCGCATAAAAGCCGCCTAGACTGCTCCCCACCAGCACGACCTGGTCAAGATTCTCAATCATGGCAGCTAGATGCGCCATTGTCTGCTCGGGCGGCATATTAAGATCCGGCAGATGCACCCGAACCTTCTGACCCTGCTGCTGACAGTAGTCTTTAATTTGCTGGCCTTTTATGGATAAAGCACTGCTTTGAAATCCATGTAAATAAATGATGTTCATGCTTTTTTATTGTATCATTGCCAAATTTAAACTAGATTTATTTTATACCTGAGTTTTAGCTACCCATCTGTTTTTATCTAGATATAACCAAAATTGTCAGACAAAAAAATTAATACCGAAGCTCAATCATCGTTATTGTAAAAGCTGTTCCAGATGAACGATATAAAATGAAAAGCTAAGAGTTTATACCGTGATCCCAAGAAAAAATAAAGAGTATGGGAAACATGGTCACAGAAAGGACAGGATCAAATGCCGAGTTTAACCCCATTACATGAAACCTATTGTAGATGGGACCGTACACCGCCCAGTCAAGCTGATGTATTGGAAGGTCTCGCACAATTGGTGACGACACGTCTCAACGACGTCATGCAGGAGCTGATCCAGGCGATTCAACGTGAAATTTTAATTAGCCTGTTTGGCATGAGTGAACAACGCTCGAAAAAATTGCAAAAAATTCCTTATATCGACAAACTGTACCAGCTGTCCTTCGACACCCTGCTCAACTACGGCAACTATTTACTGGCACCCGGTTTACGTCAGATTATTGAAAAATATCCAAAATTACATGACAGGCCGCTAACACCTGCGCTGCACTTTCTCGTCGGGGTGCTCAACGGGGTGCTGGGTGATTATTTATTAAAATACCAGAACCCGATGGCACTGCCGATGGTGCTGTATGACCACTATGGTGGACTGCAAAAAGGGGATTTATCCGGTCGCGTGGTCATTTTTGTACATGGCTTGTGCATGAACCATCTGGACTGGAGCAACACGCAATATGGCGGTATAGGCGAAAAATTGTTGGCGCAACGTGACAATAACACCATGCTGTACCTGAACTACAATAGCGGACGTCGTATCTCGGCCAATGGCCGTAGTCTTTCCCATACCCTAGAAGATTTGATTCGTCGCAATCCGCGCATTACCAGCATTGATTTAATTGGCCACAGCATGGGCGGCCTGGTCTTACGCAGTGCCCTGTTTTACGGCAAACAGAACATGTATCAATGGATACATCTGACCGAGAACCTGGTCTGCCTGGGTTCTCCGCATCATGGTGCAGTCTTGGAACGTTTCGGGTTTATCCTGCAAGACAAACTCGGGCATTTTCCCTTTGTGAAAATCATCCGGCATATTGTCAATATCCGCAGCAATGGCATTCTGGATTTGCGCTATGGCAGTGTCCGCGATGATGACTGGGAACATAATCATGCCCGGATTGGCGGCATGGATGACAACCGTAAACCGGCTCCCCTGCCAAAACATATTAATACGTACCTGGTTGCCGGCACCATTGAATATGAAAACAAAAAGAACCGAACCTTAAAGGTGCTGGGGGACTATCTGGTCAGTGTAGACAGTGCTTTGGGTGAACATCCAAATCCGCGCTTTCAACTGAAAGTGCCACAATCCCATAAAGCGATCTTTTATGGCTTAAGTCATTTTGAAATCAACTATCATTCCAGTGTGGCGGAACAGATTGTGAAATGGTTCTACCCGCCGCAAAATGAACAGGTCAAAGAAGAAGTGCATGAATACCGCATGCAGCTGGAAGATTTATCAGGTATTGCACTGACTTAAGTAAAAAATAAAAAAGCCAACGTTCGGTTTAATGCCAGTCAGTTAAGAAATTGACTGGTATTTTCTTTTTTAAATTCATGACTGTATTTGATATGTGGGAAAGTCATCCGCAACTGTTTGAGGCCGGACTACATTAAAAAATGATTGTTTCTGCGATAAATTTGCGAGTTGATAGTGGCTGACGAGTTTTGCGGATGACAAATGCCTTTGGTTACTTTGGGCGAAACCAAAGTAACAAATGAGCTGCAAGGGTTTGATTTAAAATGGTAAGACTCCGCCATGAATCACTAAAAAGTTAAGGAGTTTATTTCTAAACTCCTTAACTGATCAGCATTACAACATTCAGTTGGCTTTTTTATACACCTCTTTATTTTTTCTTGGCTGTTTTATTGTTCATTCCTGGATAGTGACGCAATAGTTGCCACAGGCTGATCAAGGCAAGTACGGTAAAGAAGGCCAATGACCATACCGGAAGAGATAGTCCAAACAGAGTCCAGTCAACCTTGGCACATTCGCCCGAACCTTTCAGCACCTGTTCAAATACCGACTTTAACGGCAAGGTATCCAGCCAATAATCTAAGCCTGGACCACAACTCGGCACCTGATCGGGCGGCAAATTTTGCAGCCAGACATGACGTGCTGCCACCCCTGCGGACCAGAGGATACTAAGCGTACCCAGCAAAGCATAAAAACGCTTAAACGCATTTGAAATGGGGTTATGCAGGAAAGCGATCAGGGAAATGATCCCCAGCCCAATTAGCCCTATACGCTGAAAAACGCAGAGTGGACAAGGCTCAAGCCCTTGTCCATGCTCTAAATACAACGCAAATGCCATCCCCGCGACACTAGCTAAAAATAAAAAACCACTCACGAAGCGATAACTCCATTGCATGGCAAATCCTCTTAATTTTTATCGATAATCGGCAAGATATTGCTCAAAACTGATGCTCGTATCTTGTTCCAGTTGTTGTTGCTGTTGCAATGACTGCTCCGCCAAACCATCAAAATAAGCCAGCGTATCCGGGCTTAAAGGGTGCTGTTCATAAGTTGCTGCATGTTGCAGCGCCATCATACTACCAAAACCCCATGTCCCACCATATTCCAAAGTATCGGCTATAACCTGGGCAGACAGGGTTTCATCTACTTCATCAATACGATTGAGCATGACCACCAGGGCTGCTGAATACATTTGGGTATCATAAGTCGCATCCAGTAAATCAGCCCAAGGCTGCATTTTAATGACCTGCGCACGTGCCCAATCCTCAATCGGATGTTTCCCAGCCGCATCCAGAATAGCGGCATTCGGTGCACGGCCACGATTGACCACTTCGGCCTGATTACGCTCAATCCGTTCCTGTTCCAGATCAAGTAAATCCGGGCTCTCTTGTAGCAAGCAGTGCAGTGCCAAGACTTCCAGAAATGCTGCCGTGTTTTCATCAATCCCGATCGGGCTATAGGGATTGACATCGACTGCACGAAGCTCAACATAACCGACCCCACGATTTTGCAGTGCCTGGGATGGTGTTTCTCCTGCTTGAGGCACCTGCTTCGGACGGATTAAGCTGTAGTATTCATTTTCAATTTGCAACACATGATCATTAATTTGAATCGGTTCACCGTATTCATCATTGAGCCCCAAACGGCTAAAAGGTGCATAAGGCGTTTTCACGGCTTTTTGCAAACCCTCCAGATAACCCGACAGGTTGTTGTAGTGAATACCCAATTGCTTCTGGGCAGAATTCTGATAGCCAAAATTGCCCATCCGCAGTGCTGTTGCATAAGGCAAGAACAGGGTACCTTTTAACAAAGGCAACAGATGATGGTCACGTCCGGTCATGAAGCACTGGCAGACCGAAGGGCTGGCCCCCAACAGGAACATCACCAAGGGCGTTAGACGGATGAAATTACGGATCAAGCCAAAGTAACGGTGACTGCGATAATCCTGCAGACTGAGGCTTTTTAGGGCTTCATCGCTTTCATGCTGTTGCAGTGTTTCAAACAATTGATCTGGAAAAGATAAATTATAATGCACCCCGGAAATGGTTTGCATACGACGACCATAACGTACGCCCAGACCACGACGATACAAAGTTTTGAAACGTCCAATATTGGAACTGCCATATTGGGCTAGACGAATGTTTTCTTCATTATCATCCAGCATGCAGGGCATCGACAAGGGCCAGAGTTTTTCCCCATTTTCCAAATGACGGTGCGTAACGGCATGAATATCAGCCAGATAATCGAGTGCTTTTTCAATACTGTCTTGTGGAGGGGTAATAAATTCCATCAAGGCTTCGGAATAGTCAGTGGTGATATGCGGATGTGTTAATGCAGAACCAAGTGCCTGAGGATGTGTTGCCTGGGATAAAAAGCCATTGCTTTGCATACGCAGGCTTTCACGTTCAATACCGCGCAACATGCCCTTAAACAGCGAAGAATCCACCCAAGTTGGTACCATAACTTGAGAGGTCGATTCGGGTTGACTCATTAACAATCTCGCTTATCGGAAGATAACTACTAAATAAAACTACTAAAATAAAATCATCAGTTTATATCAGTATAACGTGATTTTTGGCTGCTACATTACACCCTGTATAGTTTTCAAGCAAAACGTCAATTTTATTTCTGGCAAATTTTTATCACAAAGATACTGTATAAGACATCTGAATTTTGTGTTTGTATTGAATAATAAGTGCTAAGGATTTGTAAATATTATGAATTATCCAGATGTTTTGGACTTTTGGTTTAATCCGGAAACCCAGCCGCTGTGGTTTGCAAAAAGTGATGATTTTGATGCACTGATCAAGCAAAAATTTTATGACATTCACCAAAAAGCGGCACAGGCCGAACTGTGGTCATGGCGTAAAACAGCTGAAGGCCGCCTGGCAGAAATTATTGTTCTGGATCAATTCTCGCGTAACCTATTTCGGGATCAAGCTCAGGCCTTTGCCCAGGACCCCTTAGCATTAGCTCTGGCGCAAGAAGCCATTAGCCTGGATTTGGATAAACAATTAAGTCCAGAACAACGTACGTTTTTATATATGCCCTTTATGCACAGTGAATCGAAACTGATCCACGAATTCGCGTTAAAATTATTTCAACGCTTAAATAATCCACTGAATCTGGATTATGAAAAACAGCATAAAGCCATTATTGACCGTTTCGGGCGCTATCCGCACCGCAATGCCATCCTGGCACGTAGCTCAACTACGGAAGAGCTCGAATTTTTAACCCAACCGAATAGTCGTTTCTAAACATTTATTGTGTCTCCTCCCCGCGCACAGTAAATCGTATGGAGGTTTAACATGAAGAACAGCATTATAGGTTTAACTATGGTCATAGCCATAGCGCTGTCAGGCTGTGCAACCACACCTTCAAAACCGCTAACTTTTGAACAGCTGGGGCAATTCAGCAATACGCCCCTGAATGCACAAAGCTATCGCATCAGTTTTCAGGCCCGTCCTAACATGAGTTTTGGGACTGCCGAAGAAATTACTCTGGTGAAAGCCGCCCAGACCACGGTACAGAACGGCTTCCGCTATTTTAAAGTACTAGCTGATCCAAGTAACCGTAACCAGCCACCTCGTCAGGCTGTGGTCTATTCCAGCCCGATGTACTATCCCTATGGTTATTATCGCCGTTATCCCGGCTTCTGGCCTGACCCGTTTTATGACATGCCGCACGTGGTGACTATTGACCCGGTACAGGTTTCCTATAGCATTGAATGTTATAAAGATCAGAAAAAAGCACCGGATGATGCCTTTGATGCCTATTTGATTTTAAAATATTTAGGACAAAAGTATGGCTTGGGCCCTAACGGCCAAGTATTACCACCAGTACCAAAAACAGTAAAATAACAACAGTTTAGTAACCGACAGGAATCCTGCATGACCACAGCGGAAGCAATCACCACACCGAGTTTGCAACGCAGTAAACGCTTTGCCACCATTGCCCTCATCAGTGCCATTGTGACCTGGTTGGTGTTAATGGTAGTGGCCAAACTGATTCCTGAATATGCCTGGCTGGTTCATATTTTCATGCTTTCTGCCGAAGCGGGTGTGGTCGGCGGACTGGCCGACTGGTATGCCATTACCGTATTGTTCCGCAATCCTTTTGGGAAAATGCCAATTCCCAAGTTTCTGCTCGACCACACTGAAATCATTCCGCGCAATAAAGCCCGGATTGCCGAATCGATGGGACGTTTTGTACAGGAAAACTTTTTATCTCCACAAGTGGTGGAAAGAAGCCTGCAAAGTACCGATCTCAGCCTTGCGGTCGGACAATGGCTGGCAAAACCGGAAAATAATACTCAAGTCACTCAGGTCATTCAGCAAACCGTACCGAAGATTTTCGAATTTGTTGGTCAGGAACAGATTGGAAACTTTATTCAAAACAACAGTGTGCAATGGGTGCGTAACACCCAGGTTAACACCCTGGCCAGTGAAATGCTGCGCGCGGTACTAGAAAATGACTTCCATCAGGATGTATTGCAACGCGGACTCGATTTGGCACATGAATGGATGATTTCCCATCCAGAACAAACTAATGAGCTGACCCGCCGGCTGTTCAAAGAACTGGGCGTGTGGAAGCTGGCCAAAGGTGCCAGCTGGATTGGTATTGATGTACAGCAACGCACCATCGATTCACTGATTGAACGGGTGGAATCCATGCTGGCCGATCCGCAGCATCCTTGGCGGCAAAAAATTGAACAGATGGGCCAGCAGCTGATGTTGGAACTGGCAGATAGTGAAAGTGAGGCCAGTGAGCGGTTAAACCGCACCAAAGATGCCCTGTTGGATAGCCCTCAGGTACTGAATTTTATCAGTGGTGCCGTAGTGATCCTCTGTGATGCCATTAAAGCAGACTTGCTCAAACCCGATTCAGGCATTGCGCAAAACCTTCGTGTTGCGATTCAACAGGTCGGGGAAAATATCATTTCCAATCCGGCAGTACGTCAATTGCTGAATGAACGAATGAGTGGGCTTGCCGTCAATTTGAGTGATCAATACAGTGAAAAAGTGATCCGTTTTATCAGCGAACGCATTCATGAATGGGATTCACGCGAAATGATCGACAAAATTGAAAATGAAGTCGGTGGCGATTTGCACATGATTCGGGTCAATGGGGTTGTAGTCGGTGCATTTATCGGTTTGGTGCTGGGGATAATCCGTGCCTTGGTGGATCTATTGCTTTAAAGATCTGTTCAAAATCAATAAAGCCTATTCATCAAAGCAACTGGTCTGGACTAAGAACTGATTCACTTCGATGAATTGGGAGCAGAAAGATTAACCAGTTTGTCTGTTAATTTACGCACCAAAGGCAACAGGGTTAGCACAATGGGAAAAGCAAACACTCAGGAAATCCTGCTTTTTTGAATCTTTTTCAGAATTTTCCTGCTTCAATTCTGCGGTAGTTGTCGGACAAGATTCATTCAATACAAATGCATTCACCTAAAGACCACGAAATTTGCTATATTTGCTGTTTTTCTGCGACATTTATTTTTCGACTGATTATGAATACGGCAATCCAAGCAGCTCTCGATCATGCAGTGCAATCTCTTCAAGCTGAAGGTGTACTTCCATCCGACTGGAATAACAGCGGTCATTTAACGCGAACCAAAGACCGAAGCCACGGTGACTTCGCTTCGAATATTGCCATGATTGGTTCTAAAGCTGCGGGTATGAAGCCTCGTGATCTTGCAGAAAAAATTCTTGCTGCATTGCCTGAAGTAGCAGACATCAGCAAAGCAGAAATTGCGGGTCCCGGCTTTATTAACTTCTTTTTAAATGCCGACCAGCGCTTTGCTGTTTTAGACCAGATTCAAGCACAAAAAGATCAATTTGGTCGTACCCAAGCCAATGGTGAAAAACGCGTTCAAGTCGAATTTGTTTCAGCAAACCCGACTTCTAGCCTGCACGTTGGTCATGGTCGGGGTGCAGCCTATGGCATGACCGTTGCCAATCTGCTGGAAGCAACCGGTGCCAAAGTTGACCGTGAATATTATGTCAATGATGCTGGCCGTCAAATGGACATCCTGGCGACCTCTACATACCTTCGTTATTTAGAGCTTACGGGTCAAACCTTAGTCTTCCCTAAAAATGCTTACCAAGGCGACTACGTTAAAGAAATCGCGCAAAGCATTATCGACCAGGATGGTGAGGCTTATGTACGTCCAGTGGCTGATGTCTACAAAGATGTGCCTGAAGATGTTCAATATGCTGCCGAACTGGATGCAGATGGCAACAAGGTGGTGTTATCGGGCGATAAAGAAAAACACATCGATGGCTTGATTCACAATTCTCAAGCATTGATTGGTGAAGGCTACCGCGTCTTCCATCAAGCGGCGCTCAAAGCCATTCTGGATGACATTAAAGATGACTTGGGCGAATTTGGTGTAACCTTCAACCAATGGTTCAGCGAAGCATCTTTAACTGAAAAAATTGAAGAAGCACTACAAACACTGGATCAACGTGGCTATCTGTATGAACAAGATGGCAACATCTGGTTTAAATCGACCGAATTTGGCGATGAAAAAGACCGCGTAGTGAAACGCCGGAATGGTCAAACCACTTACTTTGCCTCTGACATTGCTTACCACCTGAACAAATTACAACGTGGCTATACCGATATCGTTGATATCTGGGGTTCAGATCACCACGGTTATATCGCCCGTGTTAAAGCAGCGATTGATGCCATGGGCTATGACTCGAAGAAATTAACCGTGCTTCTGGTTCAGTTCGTGAGCTTATGGCGTGGTGGCGAAATGGTGCAAATGTCATCCCGTTCAGGTCAGTTCGTGACTTTACGTGACCTGCGTAAAGAAGTCGGCAACGATGCAGCACGTTTCTACTACGTGATGCGCAAGTCTGAACAGCACATCGATTTCGACTTGGACCTTGCTGTTTCTCAAAGTAAAGACAATGCCGTGTATTACATTCAGTATGCACATGCCCGTATCTGCCGTATGCTAGAAAAAGCGGTTACAACAGGTGTGAACTTTGATGCTGCGAATGCACGTCAATTTGCGGCGAAACTTGCGCTGGATGCAGAAACAGAAATTCTGGCCAAACTTGCAGCCTACCCTGAGATCGTGATTCGCGCAGCCAACAGTTATGAGCCGCATCAAGTCGGTAACTATCTGAAAGAATTGGCAGCATTATTCCACGGTTGGTATAATGAGCATAAAGTACTTAATGATGATGCTGAACTTACACAAGCCCGTTTATTACTTTCAGTAAACGTACAACAGGTTTTACGTAATGGTTTAGAATTATTAGGTGTATCTGCTCCTGAGGCGATGTAAGCAAAACAAGGTTTTGCATCACCGCAAGACCGAAAGCTATGCTTGAAGTGGCGATGTAATAATTAATGCCTTTGTACAGCAATGTTACTCGCAGCAAAAGTCATGTTTGTGATCATCTAAACTTAGTTAATGATTTATAGACAATAGGGTAAACAAGGTGTTATCTAAAAATAACACCTTGTTTTAAATAAATTTAAATTAAAAATAATACACGAGGAATCCCACGTGTTTGGAAAAACGCAGCGCGGTGTCTCTGAGCGACCGAATAAGCCGAAAAAGCCATTGATTCCTGCATGGCTGGGAACGCTGGTGGTTATTTTAATTGTGTTGAGTTTTGCCGTAGCTTTGATGCTGTGGAAACCGTGGGCACCGGTTAAACCGAAAAATCAGATCAGTTCTGAACATTATCAGGAAGATACCAACAAGGACTATCGTTTCTACGATTTATTGCCACAACAGCAAGTGACACCCATTCCAGATCAGGCAGTTCCTGAAACTAAAAATTCAGAAACTGTAGTGATTGTTGAAGCTCCAGAAACAGAAACAGCTCCTCCGGCTGAAACAGCCGAGCCAGGTCTGGAAAGCACTGAAGCACCTGTTGCCCACCAGCCAAGTTATATTTTGCAGGTGCGTAGCTATCCCGATCCAGATAGTGCCGATGCACGCCGTGCCGAAATTATCCTGAATGGTCTGTCTGCAGATGTAGTAAAATCGGTTGAAGGCGGTCAAACTTGGTACCGGGTAATTTCTGGGCCTTATGATTCTCAGGAAGCTGCGATGATTGCACAGCAAACCTTGCAACGCAGTGGTATTGATTCGATTGTGGTGAAACGCTAATTTTTAGACATTAAAAAGCGCCTCAAATGAGGCGCTTTTTTTATCGCTTAAATTCCCTCTCCTGCCAGGAGAGGGCTAGGGAGAGGTCATACTTAAAGACCCCTCCACCTTACCTCCTCCCATAGGGAGGAGGAATATTATTAAACCGTATGCCCCAACGCTTCGCCCATCACTACAACAGAATTGGCTTTAAATGCAGCATCCCAAGCCATTTTATCTTTTTCAAATAGCACTACAGCAGTTGAACCCAAATAGAAACGGCCCAGCTCTGCCCCTTTTTCAAGGAACAGATTGTGCTGGTTAAGCTCCAAATGCCCCGTCGGTTTCACCTTACCCGTTGCCACAGTTTCAATACCTGCAACAATCATGGCACCAACCAAAACCACCGCCATACGCCCCAGCTCAGTATCAAACAGACACACCATCCGTTCATTACGTGCAAACAGCCCCGGAATATTTTCCGCAGTGGTTTGATTGACCGAGAACAATTCCCCTGGAACATACAAGGTTTCAGTCAAAGTCCCGGCAAAAGGCATATGCACACGGTGATAATCTTTAGGTGATAAATACACTGTAGCAAAATGACCATTTTTAAACGGTTCGGCCAATTGTGGATCGGCAATCAGTTTTTCCACCGAAAAGCTTTGCCCTTTGGCCTGAAAAATATCGCCTTCTTCAATTTTACCCAATTGTGAAATGGCACCGTCGGCAGGCGACACAATACTATGCGGATCGGTATCGATTTGACGTACACCCTCTTTTAAAGAGCGGGTAAAAAATTCGTTAAATGATTTAAATTTCAATGCATTGCTTTGTTCAGCAATCGACATATCAATTCCATACTGGGCTTTAAAAGCCTGAATCACGGTATTTTTGATAATCGGATGTTCACTGGCAGCCAGTTTACCCACGACACGTGATAATTGGTGTTGTGGCACAACACGTTGTGCTTGAATAAAAATTTGTTTTTTTAAACGTGATGCGAAGCTCAAGACGGTAACTCTCCGGTAATAATCGGACTGTCGAGGCGGTTGCCCCATTCACTCCACGCACCATCATAAGCCTGTATCTCCCAACCGAGCAATCGGCCCAGAATATAGGCCAAACCCGAACGGTGATGTGACTGACAATAGACCACTACAGGTTGTTTTAAATTGAAACCCAGTTGTTCCAAGCGCTGTTGAGTGCGTTGTAAAGGATGCAATTTTAAATGATTTTCACGATTTAGGGCAGTACTCCATTCAAAATGTCGGGCATTTGGAATGTGACCGCCGCGTCGTGCTGCCAGTCGAAGACCGGTATATTCATCTTCGGTGCGGCAATCCCACAATTGAATGCTGTTGTTTTGTACTTTTTCTAACAGCTCTGCATATTCAATACGGTACTTTTCAATATTGGTCTGGTTAATGTCCACCAGAGGCACTACGGGAACTAATTTTTCCACTTCTGAAGAAGTAGGCAAACCGGCTGCCAGCCAGGCATGAATGCCACCACTCAACAAGCTGGTATTTTCAAAACCCAGACAATGCAGGTTCCAGATCAGACGCCCTGCCCAAGCCCCACCTTCATCATCATAGGCCACCACATGATGTTCAGGAGAAATATTCAGATATTCAATCAGGGCTTTTAAGCCCTCTACATCAGGCAACAAACCTGAAGCCTGCTCTTCTTGGCGTACCAGCTGCTTCGGTTGCACATGAATGGCATGCGGAATATGCAATTGATCATAAACAGAACGACGGCTTAAATCGACAATGCGTAATTTTTCATTGCCTAAAAACGGAACCAGCTCTTCTGCTTCTATCAGCAGAGCAAAATTAAATGCAGATACAGTCATACTTTTTTCGTGTTTTATTTAGATCAATAGCAAGGATCTTAACATAAGTCATTTTCACTATTATGCTGATTTTTTTGCATTGGTTTAGCAAAAAAATCAGCTATAGCCATGATGATTATTCTGTTTCGCTGAGATTAAATACCTGACGTAAATAGGCCAGGAAGGTATCGTTATCGGTCATGGTTTTTCCTGGACTGTCGGAAATTTTTGCTACCGATTGACCATTGCATTCCACCAGTTTTAACACAATATTGAGTGGGGTTTGTCCCAAGTCATTGGTTAAATTGGTACCAATACCAAAGCTGACCTGAAAACGGTCTTTAAAGTATTGATGCAGGCTCCAGGCTTTTTCCAGATTCAGACCGTCACTAAAGGTCAACATCTTGGTTTTGCTGTCAATTTTTAATTTCTTATAGTGCGCATAGGCTTTATCACCCCATGCATAGGGATCGCCACTATCATGACGCAAACCGTCAAACAGTTTGGCAAAATACAAATCGAAATCACGCAGAAATGCATCCATCCCCACCACATCGGTCAGGGCAATCCCTAAATCACCACGATATTCCTGCACCCAGGTTTCCAGTGCCGCTTTCTGAAAATCGCGTAAACGCACATCCAGAGCCTGAAAGGCCTGTAAAAACTCATGTGCCATGGTTCCGATCGGAGTAATGCCTAATTCTTTCGCAATCAACACATTGCTGGTACCACGGAAAATATTCGGTGAGGCTTGGTTAAATACTTCAATCACATGCTTTTGCCATGCAAAGCTATAACGACGACGCGTACCAAAGTCAGACACCAGGAATGGTGGTTCATGAGGCTTCAGTTCTTTTTCATAATGCTTTAACAGTTCGACTTTGGCTTGCAAACGGCGTTCACCTTCTGCCAAAACTTCATCACTGCGAATACGCATGAAATACAGTTCATTGACAATCGCCAGAACAAAAATTTCAAACATCATGGCCTGAACCATCGGGCCTTCAATCCAGATGTCCAGACGACCTTGCTCATCAATGCTGGCTTTAATAAAACGACGTTTCAACTGGAACAGTTCCAGATAATCAACAAAGTCACTTTTGATAAAACGTAAACTGCGAAGATAGAGCAGCTCATCTTCTTTAAATTTAAGCTGGCATAAATAGTCGAGTTGCTGATTCAAATCGTCCAGAATATCCGTCAGCGGATAAACGGTATCCTCTAAATTACGGCAACGGAAATGATAAACACTGTGCGTTTGAGGAAATTTATGCAATACCACCTGTAACATGGTGAATTTGTACAAGTCGGTATCAAGCAAAGATTGAATGATTGGAGCCATATCTAATGAAATTTCGCTGTGCTGACTGCATTAAAACACACTTTTTATCTTGATATTGCTAGTTTTGCGTACAGCTGGAACCGTCAAGGCAATAGAGCCACGGGTAAACCTCACTGTTATTCCGTAATAGAGCTGTATTTTATTTCCTGTGAGCGGTCTTGAGTCACGACTCTCACATTTGCATCTTCATATCCAGTTTCATTAAAGTCTGCTTGGATTCATTCATGTCAAGATAGAGCAAAATATCTTTAACCAAACCTGATGATTCTGTTGAGATATTGTGTGTATTTTAAAGCTTAAATTTCTGCCTGTTTGCTACAATGCTGCGGATAAATTGAAGATTTAAATTGGTTAAGTTATGCGTGCATTATTGCAACGGGTTCTAGAAGCAAAGGTTGTGGTGGATGGTGAAACCACTGGGCAAATTGAAAAAGGCATTTTAGTTTTTCTGGGATTAGCGAAAGAAGACAATCTGGAAAAAGGCAAAAAGCTGATCGACAAGATATTGAAATACCGTTTTTTTGACGATGAACAGGGCAAAATGGGCTGGAATGTGGCTCAGGCCGGCGGTGGATTATTACTAGTGTCGCAATTTACCTTGATGGCACAAACGCAAAAAGGCTTGCGTCCGGACTTTGGTCCAGCCATGCCACCGGGTGAGGCAAAAGCTTTATATGAAGCCTTGGTCGACTATGCAAAATCTCAATTTGAAAATGTGCAAACAGGTATTTTTGCCGCCGACATGAAAGTGCATCTGGTCAATGATGGCCCGGTGACGTTTAATCTGGAAGTTGAATAGTGCGATAATATATCATGCATAAAAAAGCCCTCGATTGAGGGCTTTTCATTTTTAGCGTATTTTTTAAAAACTATTTTCCGGTTTTTTCACGGATAAATGCACGAACCAATTTCACTTTTTCTTGTACCGGTTTTGGTAATTTTGGCGGAATCAGTTTGGCAACTTTATTAAACCAGACCAAAAGGCCAAAATCGCCTTCCATTTTAATCGTGCCATTTTGCATGCCAGTCATGAAAGCGCTTGGATCACCTTTCATTAAGGTTTTTACGCCCTGTTCACTGTCTGCGAACTGCAAAATGAAGTCTGCTTTTTCTGCATCGCCTGCTACTGTGTCAATTTGCCCATTATTTACAATAATTTGACGTGCAAAGCCGAGATCAGTGCCAATTTGGATACGGAATTGACGTTCATGAACCAGTTCAATAAATTTTGGACTGGTACGCACCAACTGTTTCATACGCAAAGCTAAGCCCGCAACTAACAAATCAAGCGGATCCGTGCTTACATCGACCAGTGGTAATTTTACGACAGGAATCGAAGATAGTTTCATGACATTTAAGCCTATTGTAATTGTTGGAAAATTGACGACTTATCCTACCATAAGTTGGGTTTTTTGAAGTAAGGCTTTGTATAACAATAATCAATAAAAAAAGATGTGCCGCAGCACATCTTTTTCTTTGAATTATCAGTTTTTCAAATTAACGGCTTGAGTAGTGTTGCTGCTCGTCATCATAGACTGGTGTATGTTCAATATAGCGACGTTTGGCTAAAGCGCGTTCTGCACGACGATCTTCGCGGATTAACAGCAGGGTTAAAATCCCCATAACCGACATTAACGCTGTCAGGTAGCTGTATCCCATCGGTAAATCAAACGCCAGTTGAGTACTAAAGCGAATGGCTTCAATCAAGCCCCAAAACAGCATACCTGCAAACATAAAGCTTAACAAACGACGATAAGGCGAGAAGAAAACAGCTATCAAAGCAGCAGCAATCAAGCTTAAGCCTATGATGGTTGCTAAATTCGCTGTAACCATAAAAACCTCCGTCCTATAAAGGATGTTGACACTTTTATATGGGTCTAAATCAAATCCCCGATAGCGTGAATAAATGCTGAAATATATTTATATCAATTTCTATGCAAGCATTATGCGGAGTTTTTTGAAGAAAAAAAGTCTTGTATTTTCAGCAAGCGACATACCTTGTCGCAATATTATTTTGTCATTACATTTTTTTATTTTTAACTTTTTCTGGAAATAAGATGGGCTCGGACTTGCCGTGTCATTACAAAAAAATAATGCATTAAAAGCATTAAAAAAATATTTTTTACCAATGGATAGATTGGTGTTTTGATCGGCAATTTAAGCCAACCGTTCATCGTAATTTCACTATTTTGACCACAAAAAAACGCGACATCAATGTCGCGTTTTGTCAATAACATCCACCGTTAGACTGAACCATTAGGCACGGCTCAGGTCTTTATCATGTACCCCTAGAAGATATAACACCCCATCCAGACCCACACTTGAAATCGCCTGATTGGCATTCTGACGAACCAGAGGTTTGGCGCGGAAAGCCACCCCTAAACCGGCAATCGACAGCATTGGCAAGTCATTGGCACCATCACCCACGGCAATGGCCTGTTCCAGTGAAATATCCATTTTGTCTGCCAATTCACGTAGCAACAAGGCTTTGCGAGCGCCATCGACAATGTGACCCTTGACTTCACCTGTGACCACGCCATCTTCTACATCCAGAATATTGGCATGGACTTCATCAATCCCCAATTTTTCTTGCAGGTATTCGGCAAAATACTGGAAACCACCGGAAAGAATTGCCGTTCTATAGCCCAACGCTTTCAAGGTTGAAATCAGGCGCTCTGCCCCTTCAGTCACGGTCAGACGCTCGGCAATTTTAGGTAAAACAGAGGCATCCATACCTTTGAGCAAAGCGACACGGGCGCGGAAACTTTGCTGGAAGTCCAGTTCACCTTGCATGGCACGTTCAGTGATTTCAGCCACTTGCTCACCGACACCGGCTTCAATGGCCAACTCATCAATCACTTCCTGTTCAATCAGGGTCGAGTCCATATCGAAGCAGACCAGACGGCGATTACGACGGTAAGCATTATCTTCTTGAACCGCAACATCGACACTCAGTTCACTGGATAAACGCAAGCAGGCGGCGCGCATGGCAGTAGCATCGAGCATTTGTCCTTTGAGGCCAAATTGTACGCAAGAGCGTTTTGGTCCTTCAACTGTGCCGGTAAGTTCCGGGCGGCCCGATAAACGGGTCACGGTTTCAATATTAAAACCCTGGTTAGAGACGATCTGGGTCACGGCCTGCAAATGTGAGGCGGTCAATTCAGGTGCCAGTGCCGTCACGATATAACGGGTCTGCCCACCTTCACTCACCCATTGATCATATTCTGATGTAGAGATTGGTTTAAAGCGCACTGTTAAGCCAATATCATGTGCTAGAATCAGAATCTCCTTCATGGCTAATGCTGTAGCAGTTTGGTCATCTGACGAAACAACAATACCTAAAGTCAGTTGGTTGTGGATGACGGCTTGTCCAACGTCCAAAATTTGTAACGAATGTACGGACAATACCTGCATTAATCGTGTAAATTGATTAGGCTGGTCGGGTCCCAAAAATGATATAAGAATGATTTCTCGCATGAATTGACTCGGATCTGAGCTACAACTATTGCTAGAATCATAATCGAATTTGAACATAAATGCCTTGGAAGTTTACGTTGAATGCGCCTAGACAAGGGCTATTTGCTAGCCTACTGATTGTAAGTTTTGCTTTTCACACCTTTTTACTGGTACTTGCGACGACGCATCAGCTGAATGCTAACCGCGCCAGTCAGGGACAGCTGATGACCAGTCAACTGGTCACAGACAGCCTGTCCGAGCTGGAACCGGCCAATACGGTGTCATTGGCTTTACTGGCCGACCGTTATGCCACCAACCCGAGTGTGGCTTCTATCCGTATTTTGGATGCGAACAATCAGGTACTGGCAACAGGCGGTTTAACCAAAACACGCCAAGGCGAAGTGTTTGTTCGTGAAGCACTGCAAAATGAAAAGAAAGTGGGCAGTATTGAAATTACCCTCATTCAACCCAGTATTGGGGAAATTTTACGTACCCAATGGCTGGCGATTTTATTATCGCTGCTGATTCATGGCTTGTTATGGTTGGCTTACCGTGCCATTGCCCGTCCAAGCCGTACCGAATATCTGGCACGTATCAATAATGAATCACGCCTCAAACATGAAATTCAAACCCTGACTCAGGCTTTGGAACAAGAACAGCACAATGCCGCAGTCGCGATTGCCCAGGCACAGAACAATGCTCAGGCCAAAGCTAAAATCAAAGAATCGAAACCTGTGGTACTGGATGACAAGTGTATTGCCTTAAATATCCAGTTTTATGACCCTAAACAGCTGATGGATTCGGTCAATAAAACCGTTTCCATCCCCTATTTCAATCTATGCCAGATTTTCCTGAATAAAGCCACTGAACTCTGTGTACAACATTACAAGTTAAACAGTTCAGACATCACCACGGTGCATAAATTTGATGAACATGGCGCAACCATTAGCATGACGGTAGAAACACCAAATGCAGTACCTTGCCTGGTGATGATCAGTACCGTGTTCCAGCTCTTGTCCGATGTGCTGTACAAACGTTATCGTGAAGAAAAACGTTTTGTGTTGCAGACCCGCAGTGCCATTTCCAGCCACGTTGAGGCCATGCAGCTCAGCCCTGTCCAGGCAGCAGAACGTCTGGTACAACAATTGACTGCCAAGGAAAGTGCTATTCACTTACCGAATGAGTTGCTCAAGCAGATCTCGGATTGTTACCAACTGGTTAGCCTGCCGAATCCAACCAATGTACTGACCCGTCATGCCTTTATGATGAACGGGATGGACAGTGAAGTGGCGGAACTGGCACAAACCTTTAGAACCGAAATCTTAAAAGCCAAACAATCCAAGGCCTCTTAAACTTAAGGTATAAAAAACCGAGCTGAACTGCTCGGTTTTTTTATCTCTAGGATTCTGTGCTGAAGTACAACTGTGCTCAACAGAGAGTTCTTGATCATTCTTCTATTTTATCTGTCCTGCTTGCCCAATAACTCGCTAATGCAGGACCTGAAATATTATGCCATAAACTAAAAATGGCACTTGGCACCGCAGTTAGTGGTGAGGCAGCAAAATGCACTGCTGCTAAAGCCACGCCTAAACCCGAGTTTTGCATGCCGACTTCTACCGCAACGGCTTTACAGTCTGCATAAGGTAATTTAAACAAACGGCTTGCCCAGAAACCCAACAGATAGCCCAGACCATTGTGCAAAGCCACAACCCCTAGAATCAATAAACCAGATTGCAAAATTTGTGTCTTACTTCCTGCAATAATTGCCGCCACAATGGCCACAATCGCCAGCACTGAAATCAAGGGCATCACCTGAATATAAGAGTCCACTTTTGACTTCAGTACCGCCCGAATCGTTAAACCCAGAATAATCGGAAACAAGACCACCTGTAAAATTGAACCCAGCATCGACAGGGCATTAATTTCAATCCACTGGCTGGCCAGAAGATAAAAAATTGCCGGAGTTAATACAGGTGCTAAAAGAGTCGAAACCGAAGTACAGGCAACCGATAACGCGGTATTGCCTTTGGCCATACATATAGGTAATCACGTTGGATGCTGTGCCGCCCGGGCAGCAGCCGACCAGAATTACCCCGATGGCAATTTCAGGGGGCAGTTGAAACAGTTTGCACAACAGATAGGCCAGTCCCGGCATCAGCACAAATTGTGCGACCACACCAATCCCCACGGCTTTGGGACTTTGCACTACTCCTTTAAAATCATCCACGGTCATGGTCATGCCCATACCGAACATGATGATTCCCAGCATCCAGGTAATATAGGCTTTAAGCCAGACAAAGGCTTCCGGGAAAATTAAAGCAATAGCGGCAAATAGCACTACCCACAGGGCAAAGGTTTTCTGAATAAATTGGGTAAAGCGCAAAAAAGCAGACATACAATACATCCAATATTTATGCTGTTCTGATCTGGAGAGCTGGTTGTACCATATCTATTCAGCAAAACAGCAACTTTATTCAGCTTGATCCTGTTTTTTAGGAAATATGGCGTTGAACGATATCCTTCATCAAAATACGCTTGACCCCTGCTGCAAGCATGTCTTGCCAGGCATGCTGTAATGACCCGTGTAAATCGATACCTTTGGTGGCATCGGAAATCACATAGCTTTTAAAGCCCAGTTTACAGGCATCTATTGCGGTCCAAGTCACACAAAAATCTGTGGCAATGCCGACAATAAAAACCGTATCAATGCCACGTTCTTTTAAATAGCCAGCCAAACCGGTTGTGGTTTTTTGATCTGCTTCCAGAAAAGCTGAATAGCTGTCGATATGGGCATGCGCGCCTTTGCGGATGACCAGTTGGGCAGTTGGTAAATGCAGATCTGGATGAAGTTCTGCATCAGCAGTGCCTTGCACACAATGGCTTGGCCACAGGACTTGTGAGCCATAATCCAGCTGAATCATCTCAAAAGGTGTTTTACCAGAATGATTCTCGGCAAAGGAAATGTGATTTTCTGGATGCCAATCCTGGGTAATCACAATATTGTCAAAATGCAGCCCCAACTGGTTGATGTTCGGAATAATCTGATCAGCATTGGCCACAGCCAAATTGCCTCCCGGCGTAAATCCTCGTTGCACATCCACCACAATCAAAGCCGCATTCTGCATTATTTTCATCCCTTGAAATATCAATTTACGCCCAAGCATAGCGCAAAATAGTAGAGGATTTTTAGCGCTGCCGATAAAAATAGAATGACTGTTCATTCGGATTAATCTTGGAATCAGTTCCATATCTGTATTATTTTGCAATGCCTAATAAATTAGGAAATCGCTTTGATTGCATCGCAAACGATAAGCAAAACAGGAAATTCCCCCTATCAATAACATGATTATTTTTTAAATTCTGAGCATTAAAAAAGCCTGCAAATGCAGGCTTTTTTAATCTTTTCAGTATTACACCTTGGTGCGGTTCACCAGAATCAGCATACATACTGCGGAGATAATGATACATGGAATCGCTGCGGTGATAACGCCTGCTGCACCGAAACCTGCAGTCAGTAACTGACCTGCAATCACAGGGCCAAGCATTGCACCGATACGGCCTACTGCAGAAGCAACACCTACACCGGTACCACGTACTTCGGTCGGATACACGATACTACCGAAAGCATACAGTACGCCCTGACAGCCAATCACGAAGGCACCTGCCAATGCTGCAGCCATATACATCTGGCTCAGCGAGCTTGCACCGTTCAATGCCAATAGGCCTGCCAAAATACCACCGTACATCAACACAATCACGTAGGCTTTTTTCCAGCGGTCGGTCAACATACCCAAAATTACAGTACCAATCGTTGCAGTAACCATAAAGTAGAACTGTGCAGTTGAACCGTCTTTGCGGGTGAAGCCCAGCTCCATAAACAATGATGGTAACCAGCTCAGCATGATGTAAACCACCATCAGCGTGAAGAAGTAGCTGACCCAGATGCACAGGGTACGTAACAGGTTATTCGAGTTAAACAGATCCTTGAATGAACCTTGTGGAGCAGCGGCAAGTTCAGCTGCAGTTTTGTTCTGTGCTTTCAGGTATTCTTTCGACTCAGGCAGGAACAGCATCATCAGTGGAATCACGAAAATCGGTAATAAACCGCCCAAGTAGAATACATTCTTCCAGTTGGCACCGAATTCAGTTGCGGCAATTAACGACAGAATCGCAGCACCGACCGGCATACCACAGTACATCAGGCCCACGGCACGACCACGGTTTTTTGGCGATACGGCTTCAGAAGCCAGCGTGATCAGAATTGGCATGGCACCACCCAGACCGGCACCCGCCAGGAAACGCACAGCCAGCAACGTGTTAAAGCTGTTTACCCAAACTGTACATAAAGTAAATGCGGCAAACACTGCTGTCGACCAGATCAGGACTTTCTTACGACCAATACGATCTGCAAATCGACCGCCGACCAGTGCACCAGGCAGTAAGCCTAAAATCCCTGCACTGAAAAACACACCCAATTGCGAGCTGTCAAGACCAAAATGCTCACGAATACCCGCGGCTGCAATACCTGCGGCCTGAATATCCAGGCCCTCGATCACCGCGATCAGAAAACAGATCGCTACTGTGATGACCGCGTGCTTGTTATCTGATTTTTCCATTGGAATATCCTTGTTTCAATCAGCGTTGTTCATAATAAAGTCGCAATCATCTATGAGACTGGCAGCATAATTAACTACCAATAAGTTGAATAATTTACACTTTATTAACAAAAATACTGGATATTTAAAGTTTTTCAGTACCAAATACACATAGTCGCAAAAACACTTAATCCGCTTAATCCGTACAAGAAAAATTCACATGATCTTGATAAATTCGATTCTAAAAATCATCCTGTGCGAAAAAAGTCAAAATGGAGTAATAGTTTTTATTAATTATTCTTCTAGTTTTTAATGATCATTTTGATAGATTAACTGTCTGGTTCATATAGCTTTAAAGTCTATACTGATTCTTATTAAATCTTAAATTCTGATGTTTTTACCCGGAATTATTGAGTTGATTGGGCCCAGCGCAGTTTTTTAAAATCAAAGTAAGCATTTTCACAGTCAAAAAATTGATCTTAAAGGATTAAAAACAGATTAGAATTTCAGGACACATCCATTTAAAAAAATTACCCTGGTTATATTTGTGCTGTTTTTCACTTGCTTTTCATAAAGTTTTTAGATGGTTTGACTAAAGCATATTGTTCTTCACCGCTTGTTCGTTCATAATTTGCATAAGCATTATTCAATTGGCTTGAATTTGCTATAAATCAAAATACGTAACCATCCACATCTCTGTTTTTCTACCCCAGTTGGATGGCCAAATAGGATAATTTTTTAAAATGACTCAGCAAGCACAGATCATTCAAGGTTCAATTGTCGCAATCGTCACCCCGATGTTTGAAGATGGCAGCGTAGATTGGAAGGGTCTAGAAAAGCTGGTTGAGTGGCATATAGAACAAGGCACCAACAGTATTGTGGCTGTAGGGACCACAGGTGAAGCATCGACTCTAAGCATGGCTGAACATACTCGGGTGATTAAAGAAATCATCCGTGTAGCCAATAAACGCATTCCTATTATTGCCGGTACCGGTGCAAACTCGACTCATGAAGCCATTGAGCTCACCAGAGAAGCAAAAGAACTCGGTGCAGATGCCGCATTACTGGTTACGCCTTATTACAACAAGCCTACACAGGAAGGTTTATATCAGCACTACAAAGCGATTGCTGAAGCTGTTGATTTGCCTCAAATTCTGTATAACGTCCCAGGACGTACCGGCGTGGACATGCTTAACGAAACCGTGATCCGTCTGGCCGATATTCCGCAAATTGTCGGTATTAAAGATGCGACTGGGGATGTAGCGCGTGGGAAAGAACTCATCGAAGGATTAGCCGGCAAAGACATGACGGTTTATTCTGGTGATGATGCTACGGCATACCAGCTCATGGGACTTGGCGCTAAAGGCAACATTTCTGTCACTGCCAATGTCGCACCGAAGGAAATGAGCCTGATCTGTGCTGCAGCACTTGCAGGTGATGCAGAAGGTGCTGAAGCTTTAAATAATAAAGTTGCAAATTTACACAATATTTTATTTTGTGAATCTAACCCAATTCCTGTGAAATGGGCACTCCATGAAATGGGCTTAATTGGTACCGGTATTCGCTTACCATTAACTCCTCTTGCAGAACAATATCGTACCCCGTTGCGTGAAGCACTCAGCGCTGCGGGTGTCATTAAATAAAGAGCACAACACTATGCAATTACGTTTCGGTTTAACCCTTGCACTTTCGGCATTCAGTTTAGCGGGTTGTAGTTCCATGGGAATCAGCAATGGTTCACTGGACTATAAAAATACAACAACCCTTGAACCTGTGAAATATCCGGAAGGTTCAATGGTTCGACCGGCAACGCCGTTGTATCCAGCCCCAACAATTGACCCGCTGGCGATTGAGCATGCACCCAAGCTTGAAAACAAGCACGGTAACCGCTTTGTGCTACCCCGTCCCGACAAGGCGCAAAGCAATAGCGCTGCCGATGCTCAACAAGACAGCACAAATATCGGTCGTCCACAGCTGGTTCGTGATGGAAACCAAAATCCACTGCTCAAAATAGACGGAAATTCTGCTACAATCTGGCAGTACACACTTGCCACCCTCAGTAGCCTCAACCATAGCATTGTTGGTCAAAGTAAAAATCGTTACGAAGTAACCATTAAGATTGATCAGCAGATTTATGTATTAAGACTGACCTCTGTAGGCACAAGTAACAACTTAGCTGTATTCAATGCCGATAACAGCTTTGCAGACCAAGAAAAAGCTGCAGAACTGTTAACCCAGATTTACCAAAATTGGCCAGCCTAGTCGTACTAGGCATTTTTTTTTGAAAAAGGTTCCCCCATGTTGAAACAAACCTTGCTCTATACTGGTAAAGCGAAATCTGTTTATGAAACAGATAGTGCAGATCACCTTATCCTAGTTTTCCGTGACGATGCTTCTGCATTTAACGGCGAAAAAATCGAACAGCTGGATCGTAAAGGCAAGGTGAACAACCGTTTTAACGCCTTCATCATGGAAAAATTGGCTGCAGCTGGCATTGAAACTCACTTTGAAAAACTTCTTTCTCCAACTGAAGTTTTAGTGAAAAAATTGAAAATGGTTCCAGTTGAATGTGTAATCCGTAACTATGCTGCCGGTTCTTTATGCCGTCGTTTAGGCGTAGAAGAAGGTAAAGAACTGGTTCCACCTACTTTCGAATTGTTCTTCAAAGATGATGCGCTTGGCGATCCAATGGTGAACGAATCTCAAGCGATTGCTTTAGGTTGGGCAACTGCTGAACAGTTGGCACAAATGAAAGAACTCACTTACAAAGTGAACGAAGTGCTTAAAGGCTTGTTCGATGCAGGTAACATGTTACTTGTAGACTTCAAACTTGAATTCGGTGTATTCCACGACCGTATCGTACTGGGTGATGAATTCTCTCCAGACGGTTGCCGTCTATGGGACAAAGATACCAAGAAAAAGCTCGACAAAGACCGTTTCCGTCAAGGTTTAGGCGGTGTTGTTGAAGCTTATGAAGAAGTTGCTGCACGTTTAGGTATCGACCTTTCTGATATCTAATTCGTTCATCGAATTTCAAAAACCGGGCTAAACAGCCCGGTTTTTTATATCTCCAAAAATCGAAAAAACAGATTTAATTAATAAAAATGATCGTTTTTACAATATTGGTTTTTTTACTTAATATTTCTTATATACCAGGCAGCAAGAGGTTGAAGTCAATGACTTTATAAGCTCCTGCTGACCGACCAAGATTTTTAGTTTACCCTCTAGGATGTATCTCCCCTAAGACATCCTATTTTCAGCCCAATCCGTCCTATGGATTGGGCTTTTTTTTACGTTTTTTCATCTGAAAAACTCAACATGAAAGAAAATGCCTCAGCGCCTGGAATCATCTTGACTGTTATTGCTGTTGTTGCTGTTGCATCCAGCGACGCTGTTGCAGTTTTTCTCCTTCCACTTCGCGCTTGTTCCGTGCAGATTCGTATAGCTTGGTGCCTTTTAATTCAGGTGGCATATACTCTTGCAGAACGAAATGCTCTGGATAATTATGCGGATAGAGATAATCCACACCATAGCCCTGCTCTTTCATGAGCTTGGTTGGTGCATTGCGTAAATGTAGTGGCACAGGCAAGTTTGCAGTTTTTTCAGCCAGGTCGAGTGCCTTATTAATGGCCAGATAAGTGCTGTTACTTTTGGCACTGGTCGCCAAATACACTGCACACTGACCGAGAATAATACGACACTCTGGCATGCCCACAGCCTGTACCGAACGGAAACATTCGCCCGCCAGAAGCAAGGCATTCGGATTGGAATTACCAATATCTTCCGAAGCGGCAATCAGCATACGGCGTGCAATAAACACCGGATCTTCGCCGCCTTTCAGCATGCGCGCCATCCAGTACAGCGCTGCATCCGGATCACTGCCGCGGATGGATTTAATAAATGCCGAAACCAGGTCATAGTGCTGCTCACCCGATTTATCATAACGGGCAATATTCTGCTGCGCCACCTTGACCACAATGGCATTGGTGATGATATTTTCCAGTTCCGGTTCAAAAGTACTGGCAATTAAATCTAGAAGATTAAGCGCCTTACGTGCATCTCCAGCCGCAAATTGCAGTAATGCTTCGTATTCTTCAATTTGGATATAACGCTCTTTTAAAAAGGCATCCTGCTGTATGGCATTATTCAATAAAGTTCGAATTGACTCATCATCCAGCGCATTTAAGGTATACACCTGACAACGCGATAACAAGGCATTGTTCACTTCAAAAGAGGGATTTTCTGTGGTTGCTCCAATTAAGGTAATTTTGCCTTTTTCTACTGCATTCAATAAGGCATCTTGCTGTGACTTGTTAAAACGGTGAATTTCATCAATAAACACGACCGGGGTCAATAAATCGCCACTTTCGGCAATCACTTCACGCAGTTCTTTTACTCCGGTATTGAGCGCCGATAAACTGATAAAGGGCCGATCCACGGCTTGAGCCAAAAGCAAAGCAATGGTGGTTTTTCCAACGCCTGGTGGCCCCCAAAAAATGATGGAAGGTAAATGGCCCTGATCAATCATTTGACGTAAGGGGGCACCTGCTCCCAATAAATGATCTTGCCCGATAATTTCGGACAAATCACGCGGACGAAGTCGTTCAGGGAGTGGAATATGGCTCTCAGACATCTTGTTATTTCTTTACTGTACTTAAACTAAGTCTACTATGTAATTTTAATATCGCGCATTTCAAATGAGCTGATTTACAAAAAAATCGCTGTGTCAGGTCGGGGGGAGGATGATATTTCCAAATACTTTCAACCAAAATTATATGATGATGAACAAGGGATTAACGCACCCAACGCACAATATATTCCTCAAGATCATCTTCATTGACTTCTGTTTCGGAAATACAACGGCCTGCTGCCGATTTGCGTGCCTTGATCACACTGTCACGTGTTCCTGTATTTAAATAATGCCAGGCAGGTAGACTCTTACCTTCTTTTAAACGGCGATAAGCACAGCTCGGCGGCAGCCAATGAATAGTGGCTAATTTTTCTGGTGTGAGTTGAATACAATCCGGCACATGGTCAAGTCGCTGCTCATAATTACTACAACGTGCAGTTTTGCAGTCTAAAAGTTTGCAAGCCACCTTGGTATAAGCGACTTCTTGCAGTTCTTCATCTTCTAATTTGATTAAACAGCAGAGACCGCAACCATCACATAATGCTTCCCATTCGGCAGGATTAAGTTCAGTTAAAGCGTATTCTTTCCAAAATTGTGGACGTAAGGATTCGGTCATAGTAAGGCAAAAATTAGCAAATGAAGCATATTATAACCTGTGCATGTTTACAGTCCATAAACGTGATTATTACTTTAAATCATCGATTTGCCGTCAAACTGAACATTTTTTAAACACAAGCATAACACTGCTGGAAATTTCCGCCCCTATACTGAATCTACTTTGAAAATAACAACACATGGAGAAAGCTTATGTTCCGTTGGGCGATTATTTTTGCAGTGATTGCACTGATTGCAAGTCTACTAGGTTTTGCTGGCGTCGCAGGATTATCTAAAGATTTTGCAGTTATTTTACTCGTGGTTGCCGTTATTTTAGCAATCGTCGGCTTCCTCTCCAGGGGAAGAGTTTAGTTGAATGAACTCCACTTAAAAAATATCTCACTTGATCAAAAAAAAAGAGCCTATTCAGGCTCTTTTTTCATATCCGATTTTTTTTATTCAGCTTTCTATTATCTACCTAGCAAAAGAACCGAATTAAATATCTTTTTATCTAACTTATCTCACCGTGTAGAGTTTTAAGATAAAAATTAAGGTCTTAAATGACGTGGTCTAAAGCCGGTGACCAATAAGCCAATCGCATAAGCCACCACACCAGCGACACATAAACCGATCACTTCCAGTATACGCATCCATTGTGATACCTCTCCATTGTACCAACTCAATCCATACCACAGTGCAGCAATCATCGCGGCATTCGCCACTGCATATTGTAGAAACAGCTTTTTCCAGTGTCCGGCAAAGCGGAAAATATTGCGTTTATGCAGATAAAAATACAGCATACCGGCATTGACCAAGGCCGAACCTGAAGAAGCCAGGGCCAAGGCCATATGTTCTGCATGCCAATCAATGAGCTTGAAGAAACTAATAAACACCACGTTTAAAATGGCATTCGCTGCCACGGCCATCAAGCCAACACGTACAGGTGTACGGGTATCTTGCTGTGCATAAAAGCCCGGGGCAAAGACTTTAATCAGCATGAAGGAGATTACCCCGGCACTCATACATTGCAGGGCCAGCGCAGTCATTTCAGTATCTTGCAAGGTAAATTGCCCACGCTGGAACAAGGCCTGAATAATTGGAGTAGACAGCATAAATAAGGCGATGCTGGCAGGAATACCAACCAGCATGATCACTTTGGCAGCCCAGTCAATCATGCCACGGAACTTGACCTGATCCTGTTCGGCATGACGTGCAGACAGTGAAGGTAAAATCACGGTACCAATCGCCACACCGATCAACCCCAAAGGCAATTCCGTCATCCGCTCGGCACTGTATAACCACGATACCGAGCCATCCTGCATGAACGATGCCCAAATGGTGTTGAGCAATAGATTAATCTGGGTAACCGAAACACCAAACAGTGCCGGAAGCATCAATTTCATGATGCGTTCCACACCTTCATGTTTGAAATCCACTTTAGGTGGAATCAATAATTTTTTACGCCACAGCTCTGGAATTTGAATCACTAGCTGTAAAATACCGGCAATCACCACCGCCCAACCGAGTGCCATAATCGGTTCGGCCATATAGGGTGTTAGCCACCATGCACCTGCAATCATGGTGATATTCAATAGTACTGGCGAAAAAGCCGGTGTCGAAAAAGAACCGTAACTGTTCAGGATACTGCTGGCAAAAGCAGTTAAAGACATAAACAGCAGATAAGGAATGGTCAGACGAAACATATCCGTCGCCAGGGCAAATTTTTCCGGGTCATCATGGAAACCGGGCGCATAGATATACAGCACCGCAGGTGCTGCCACCATGGCAATAAAGGTCAGGGTGGTCATAAAGGTGGCCAGACAGCCAAACACCCGGCTAATCAGGATTTGTACTTCGGCATGGGTTTTCGTGGTTTTATATTCGGTTAAAACCGGGATAAAAGCCTGTGAAAATGCACCTTCGGCAAATAAGCGCCTGAAAAAGTTCGGAATACGAAAGGCCACCACAAAGGTATCGAAATCTTTACCCGCACCAAACACATTCAGCAACACCACATCTCGGACTAAGCCCAGCACCCGAGACAACATGGTCATTGTACTAACAATAAAGGTCGATCGCCAAAGCGCCATCGTAACCACCCAGTGAAAAAATTAAGTCGCTATTGTAATGAAACTCTACATGGAGTTTCGTTGTTTAATCATAAAGCCCATTCATTATTGATGGATTTTATGCTGCTGCAATAAAGTTCTGAATTTGACCCAGTCAAAAAATGGGCCCGGATCGGTTTTACGTCCAGGCGCAATATCCGAGTGACCGGCCAAATGTTGTAAAATTTTGGGATAAGCCGCTTGCAATGCAGCCGTCACTTGCGCCAGCACTGCATATTGCACCTCATCAAAAGGCAAATCATCACTGCCTTCCAGTTCAATGCCAATGGAATAGTCATTACATTCTTTTTTGCCCAGGTAAATGGAACGTCCGGCATGCCAGGCCCGATCATTAAAATTGACAAATTGCAGCACTTCACCACTGCGTAAAATCAGCAGATGGGCAGAAACCTGCATGCCTTCAATACTTTGAAAATAAGGATGCTCTGACCAGTCCAGCTGGTTCTGAAAAAACTGTTCAATATATCCCCCACCAAATTGTGACGGCGGCAGACTGATGTTATGCACCACAACCAGTTGAATTTCGGTATGTTCGGGACGTTGATTATAATTGGGGGAAGGTACTTGCCTGGCACCGATTAACTGACCGTCGATGACCTGAAAAAAGGGGGCCTGTTGCATAGTCCAATCCTGAGTCCTGTTCGCATAAGCTGATGATTTTAGCGCAATCCTAAAACTTTAAACTTAAAATCTCAAATTCCGCAGCTAAAATCGCTGGAAAAAAACATTTCTTTTAAATGAACAGTGCTAAAATAACGCGCAATTTTCATGGGTTAAAAAAGATACGGGAATCCTTATGAGCATATCTCAATCCTTGCTTGAACAATCGATCCAAATCAACATTCAACAAGCATTACAAGAAGATATTGGCGAAGGTGATATCACTGCATTATTAACCCCTGAAGATGAACAGGCGACAGCAACCATTATTAGCCGTGAAGACATGGTGCTGGCCGGTCAGCCTTGGGTCAATGCACTGATTCAGGCTTATGATCCAAAGGTACAGGTGACCTGGCTAAAAAATGATGGCGACCGCGTACAAGCCAATGAAGCCTTTTTAAAACTGGCCGGTTCTGCACGCAGCCTGCTCACGGTGGAACGCCCTGCCCTCAACTTTGTGCAAACACTTTCTGCAGTTGCGACCAAAACCGCTTTATATGTCAAAGAACTAGACGGCTTAAATACCAAATTGTTAGATACCCGTAAAACCTTGCCGGGTTTACGTATTGCACAAAAATATGCCGTGGCGATTGGTGGCGGTCAGAACCATCGCCTCGGTTTATTTGATGCCTTTTTGATTAAAGAAAATCATATTATGGCAGCGGGCGGTATTGCACAGGCGATTAGCAAGGCACATAACATTGCACCGGGTAAACCGGTGGAAGTTGAAGTGGAAACCTGGGATGAACTGAACCAGGCTTTAGAAGCAAAAGCGGATATCGTGATGCTGGATAACTTTAGCCAGCAGCAAATGATTGATGCGGTGAAGCATGTTGCCGGTCGTTGCAAGCTGGAAGCATCGGGTAACATTACCATCGCAAACTTACGTGAAGTGGCAAGCTCAGGGGTGGACTATATTTCAATGGGTGTGTTAACCAAAGATGTGAAAGCAGTGGATTTATCCATGCGTTTTAATGCTTGATTTCCCCTACTCAATTCAATAAAAATTGAGTCAATAAAAAACGCACCGATGGGTGCGTTTTTTATTGTTTAGATTGTTAAATTAACAACTTACCAGCCTAAAACTTCTTGCTGTTTTTTAATGAGTTCTTGGATGCCTTTTTCTGCCAATTCAAGCATTTCGTTACATTGTGCACGGGTAAATGGCTTGTCTTCAGCAGTCCCCTGCAGCTCGATAAACTCGCCTGCTTGAGTCATCACTACGTTTAAATCAGTTTGGCAGTTTGAATCTTCTTCATAACACAAATCGAGCAAGGCTTTGTCTTGATACATGCCGACAGAAATCGCAGCCACCAGACCTTTCAGCGGATCGTGTTTAATTTTCTTGGTTTCAAGCAATACATTCATGGCATCGACTAAAGCCACTGCTGCACCAGTAATGGATGCTGTACGTGTACCACCATCCGCCTGAATCACATCACAGTCGATGGTAATGGTATTTTCACCCAGTTTTTTTAAATCAACCATGGCACGCAGGCTACGACCAATCAGACGCTGGATTTCCTGAGTACGGCCACTTTGTTTACCACGCGCCGCTTCACGGTCACTACGGGTATGGGTAGAACGTGGCAACATGCCGTATTCCGCAGTCACCCAACCCTGTCCCTTACCTTTCAAGAAACGCGGGACTGAATTATCAATACTTGCGGTACAAAGAACTTTTGTATGACCAAATTCAATCAACACTGAACCTTCCGCATAACGTGTATAGTTACGGGTAATTTTTACGTCACGTAATTGATCTAATGTACGTTGGTCGATACGCATAATGAGTCCTTAATTTCGGCTAAAATTCATTGCGGCCTAGTATAACAGAAGCATGCTCTCAGGTTTTGCCAAGAGATTCTCTATTGGCAAAAACCATCAAGCCCGAACGCATCCATTTAAGCTTGCATGAAATTCACTACCCACCCTGCATATCCTTAAGCTTGTTAGTGAAGTTTAAAAGCTCAATAAGTCTTTTAATTTCTGTTTGGATTGTTCAAGGGTTGAAGTCCATGAATTTGGCAATGAACATTTAGCCAAACGTACCCAGACGCTCCCAAACTGTTTCATGAAACTGGCTTCATTATAGTGAATGCCATATTCAGCGCATAAGGCACGGATTTTCGGTGCAGCTTCGGCATAGCGATTCGCCGGCATATCAGGGAATAAATGGTGTTCAATTTGATGACTCAAATTACCACTCAAAATATGCAGCCATTCTGTGCCGCTAAAATTACTCGATCCGCGAATTTGACGTAAATACCATTCGGCACGCGTTTCAGTGGCCGTATTGTCCGGTTCAAAGGTTTCGGCATCTTCAGTGAAATGTCCATTAAAAATCACTGCAGATGCCCAGAGGCTACGAATGACATTCGCCACGGCATTTCCGGCAAATACCGGCAACGCATTCGGACCCGCGATCAGAGGAAAAAAGACATAATCTTTGGCAATCTGACGGGTGGCTTTCTTGCGGAATTTTGCCGACTCTTTCCAGACCTGTTTCCAGGTTTTGGTTTTATAGGCAATCGCATCTTCCAGATGTAAATTCTGTACACCGACATACCATTCAAAGAACAGCATCAGCTGAATAGTTAAAGGAATATTGAATAAAAAGCGCGGTTCCCATTTTTGTGCTTCACTGACCCGAATCAGGCCATAGCCCACATCATGGTCTTTACCGACAATATTGGTATAGGTGTGATGGATATAGTTATGCGTATGTTTCCAGTCATCGCCTGTTGCCATGGTGTCCCAGTCATAATTGGCACCATTTAATGTCGGATCATTCAGCCAGTCGAACTGACCATGCATCACATTATGGCCTAGTTCCATATTTTCCACGATTTTGGAAATACCCAATAAACCGGTTCCCAATAACCAGACTGGTGGAATCCAGCCGCCAAACATCAACATGCTGCGTGAGGCAATTTCGCTATAACGGACAAAATCGCGGATTTTATAAATGTATTCGGCATCTTTTTCACCAATGCTGTCCATAATTTCGCGGCGAATGGCATCGACCTTTTCACCAAATTCGGCAATTTGTTCAGCAGTTAAATATTTTGATTTACTGTTTTCTTGAAACTTTACTGACATATTCATTGTTTTTCTCCTGAGTGAGAATCAAACACTGCTATAAAAATTGCAATCAATCACTGAGCAGCGCTATCAAAGCATTTTTTGTTTTTAAAGGTTAATCACCACCGGACTCACGGCCTGGCTAATACACAATTTAATCTGGGTATTGCTATCGTGGTCGATTTCACCAGTGAGCAGGTTTTTGGTTGAGCCGCTGACTTTGGTACAGGTACAGGTATTGCAGATGCCCATACGGCAACCATGTGCGGGTCTTAACCCCGCCTGTTCGGCACTTTCCAGCAAATTGGTCTTGGCTTCAAACTGTTGTTGAGCGCGTAAGAAAATTACCGGTTGTACTGCAGCAGTTTCATCAACGACGACCTGGAAATATTCCTGTTTGAGCAGATCGGTAATCCCCAGCTGTTGATAAATCTGGTTCAGGCTTTGCATCATGCCCTTGGCACCACAAGCATAACTTTGACGTTGCTTAAAATCTGGAATGATACTTTCAAGCAGTTCCACCGTTAAATGTTGCTTCTGGGTCAGGGTATTAAAATGATGATATTGAAACTGTGGATACTGCTCGGCCAATTGCTGCAATTCGCTATGAAAAGCCTCATCACGGCTAAAATAAATCAGGTCAATTTGACTGACTTTTTGATGGATGGCCTGTTGCAATAAAGAATAAATTGCAGTGATACCACTGCCTGAAGCTAACAACAGAATAGGTTGTTGAGATGAACTTAATGTGAAATCACCCTGCACCTGAGAGATTTCCACTACGCCACCTACGGGCAAATGGGTTAAAGCATTAGATACTTTGCCCTGACGTTTTACGGCAATCACCACGTTGCCGTTGGCAGTGATTTTGACAACGGAATAACTGCGTTGCTCACGCACACCTGCAATCACTACAGTCACTAAAATACTTTGTCCGGCATGAAAAGCATCAGCACGAAAATTATGATTCGGCTGCAACTCAATCTGATAAAAGTCTGAACTCAGCATCTGTACATCGACAATACTGGCTTTGACTTTTTTCCATGCCCAAACTGGATTGATTTTTTCAGCAATAAAATCGACGAAATCTTCTCGAATCCATTGCGGCTGATATTGCATGACATGACTCATATGACGTTCCTCTTTTATTGCTGGCTATTTATTTGAGTGAACAGGTGTTCTTATAGTGAACACATGTACACTATAATCATTTTTTAATTCAGTCAACATCCGTTCACTGACATTCGTCGTTTAATTTGTTTTTTTTTGATAGACTTCATTCAGCATTTTTTTAGGGTAGTCGCATGTCGATACGGGATGAGCGTAAACAGCAGAGCCGCCAGGCACTTTTGGATGCTGCGCTGGCTTTAAACACGTCTGGACGCTCTTTCAGCAGCATCAGTTTGCGTGAAATTGCACGCCATGTCGGTTTGGTACCGACGGCGTTCTACCGTCATTTTCAGGACATGAATGAGCTGGGACTGGAACTAGTCGATCAGGTGGCCCTGCATTTAAAAGGTATTTTTCATCAGCTGGGACAAGCCTATATCTATCAACCAGATACCGAAACCCAAATCAGCCTAGACCTGTTTTTTCAGGCAGTTGAACATCATCCTGAACCATGGGTATTTATGATTGCCGAACGCTGGGGTGGATCAGAAGTGATTCGCCAGGCCATTGCCCGGGAAATTAATTTTTTAATTGAAGACCTGGCTAATGATTTGGGTCAAATTGAGGCCATGCAGCACATTGGTAATACCCAAGACCTACAAGTATTTTCTAATATTTTAATTAACTTGTCTTTTACCTGGGCCATGACCTGGATGGATATCAACCGTCACTATCAGGCTGAAGAACGTCTAGAACAACAAAAACAGTTTAAGCTGCAAACCATGACTCAAGTGCATTTGATTTTCCGTGGCATCTCCAACTGGGACCCTTCCAAAGATTCGGTCTCTTCATAATTGAATAACGACCAGAGGTAAAAAAACCGCCATGATGGCGGTTTTTTTAGAACCTGTTGCTTATTTGGCTTTACGCTCTTTTTCTACCAGGTAGCTGATCACTTGAGTGACTTTGGCATCTTCACCTTGCACCACATATTTACCATTGACCACAACCGCAGGCACACCACTGAGTTGATATTGCTGTGCCAACTGTTTGGCTTGCGCTATTTTTGAAGTAATAACAAATGAATTAAACATGCTGTTGAATTTGGCTTCAGGCACGCCATATTTTACAAAGAACTTGGCTTGGGATTTTTGATCAAAAATCTGCTGGCCACCTGCATGAATGGCATGGAATAAAGGCAAGTGAGTTTTCTTACGAACGCCTAATGCTTCAGACACATAATAGCCACGCGCGCCCTGCTCCCAGACAGGATTCATTGCCGCCGGAGTACGCACGAAACGCACATCTTTAGGTAATTTTTTCAGCCAGGTCTGCATATGCGGCTCTAAGCGATAGCAATGCGGGCAGCCATACCAGAAGAATTCACGCACTTCAATTTTTCCAGGAACTTCAACCTTAACCGGATTGGCCACCACGGTGTAATCTTTACCTGCAACAAAATTGGCTGCCATTGCAGTACCGGATAAGGCAAAAATAGCCGTTGCTACACTACCTAAAAGAAATTTTTTCATTGACCTTATTGTCCTCTAAATCATTATGTCTAATTTATGCGATCACTATAAATCAATTATGCCGAATTCGTTTTCATTCTGTGAACTTTTTTACGGCATTTATCGCTTTTTTTAGAATTAACGCTACACTAAGCTTCTGTAACTTTTTTAAATTATAATGACTTGATTGAGGTGATACCGATGTCGCAATTGAATGTTGATCCACAAGAAATTGCCAAATTTGAAGCATTCGCTGCCATATGGTGGGATCAGCATTCTGAGTTCCGCCCCTTGCATATGATCAATCCGCTGCGTTTAAACTGGATTGATGAGCATGCTGGCGGTCTCAGCGGTAAAAAAGTGCTCGATGTCGGTTGTGGTGGCGGTATTCTTTCGGAAAGTATGGCGCGTCGTGGAGCCAATGTTTTGGGTATCGACATGGGTGAAGCGCCATTAAATGTAGCCCGCATTCATGCCGAACAGGAAGGCGTACAGAATATTGAATATCGCCAGGTTCCGGTAGAACAGTTGGCCCAGGAACAAGCTGGACAATATGATGTGGTGACCTGTATGGAAATGCTGGAGCATGTTCCAAATCCGGCATCAATTATTCAGGCCTGCCAAACCCTAGTCAAACCGGGCGGCCATGTGTTCTTCTCGACCATTAACCGTAATCCAAAGTCTTATCTGTTTGCCATTATTGGTGCGGAATACGTCCTGCGTATGCTGGCTAAAGGCACCCATGACTACAGCAAATTTATCAAGCCTTCCGAGCTGGCACATGATATCCGTGCTGCCAATCTGAAACTGAAAAACATGACCGGCCTGCATTACAACCCGCTAACAAAACGTTACTGGCTGGCACCAAATGTCGATGTGAACTATATGGTTTATACGGTAAAAGAAGGTGCCTGATGAAAGCTGTACTGTTTGACCTGGATGGCACCTTGATTGACACAGCGGCTGACTTCATTCGCATTATTCAGGACATGTGCCGCGACAAACCCTGTGACATCGTGGCCGCGGATTTAATTCGTACCCAAGTCTCTGAAGGTGCCCGGGCCATGGTGAAACTAGTCTATCCGGAACTGGAAGTGGAAGATCCGGTGTTTCTCGCCCATCGCCAGCGCTTTTTGGATTTGTATGGTGAAGATATTGCCGTGGATACCGACCTGTTCGAAGGCATGTATCCCTTGCTGCAACAACTGGAAAGTCAGGATATTCCCTGGGGCATTGTCACCAACAAGCCACGCTGGCTCAGTGAGTCCCTGCTTCAGGCACTCAATCTGACCGAACGCTGTGCGGTTCTGGTTTGCCCGGAAGATGTCAGCAATACCAAACCCGATCCGGAACCGATGTATCTGGCGGCCAAGCAAATTCAGGTACGACCTGAAGATTGTATTTATGTGGGTGACCATCCGCGTGACATTGATGCGGGCCGCAATGCCAATATGTACACCATTCTGGCAGGCTATGGCTATTTACCATTGCAACACAAAGATAACTTAACAGCATGGCAGGCGGATTGTATAGTGAAGACAGTTGCAGAATTACATCAAGTGATTAATCAACTAGTCGGCGTAAAACAAGATCATCATTCACTCATTTCATAACGACATAACAATATAAACGAGGAGGTATGCAATGAAATATTCAGAATATCAGCCTCGCCCCGATCTGTTAAAAGATCGCATTATCCTGATTACAGGTGCGGGCGATGGTATTGGCCGTGCGGCTGCAATAAGCTATGCCCTGCATGGTGCCACTGTAGTGCTGCATGGACGTACCCTAAACAAGCTTGAAGTCATCTATGATGAAATTGAAAGCCTGGGTGCGCCACAACCGGCTATTCTGCCTTTGCAGCTCTCCAGTGCCTCTCCTCGTGACTATGAGTTACTGGTCGATACTTTAACGCAACAGTTCGGTCGCCTGGACGGCATTTTGCACAATGCCGGGATTCTGGGAGAGCGTACCGAACTGGCGCATTACCCGGTAGATGTCTGGGATGATGTGATGGCGGTGAATCTGCGTGCTCCCTTTATTTTGACCCAGGAACTGCTGCCCTTACTGGCAAAGTCCGAGCATGCTTCGGTGGTATTTGCCAGTTCCGGTGTCGGACGTGAAGCGCGGGAACGTTGGGGAGCCTATTCGGTATCCAAAATTGCCATTGAAGCAGTGAACCAGATTTTTGCCAAAGAAAATGTCTATCCGAATGTGCGTTTTAACTGCATCAATCCGGGTGCCACCCGTACCGCCATGCGTGCCAAGGCTTATCCTGAGGAAGATCCAAAAACCCTGGCGACACCGGAAAGCATTATGCCGGCTTACCTGTATTTAATGGGGGACGACAGCCTGCATTTGAATGGTCAAAGCATTGATGCACAAGACTAATCTCTAAAAATAAAAAAGGGAGTTCTATATGCTCCCTTTTTTATTACAGACTTAAATTTTTAAAAACTCAGAACTGTACTTTCGCTATTTAAGGCTTAAATCGTATTTTTAGATAATTTTCACAAAAATATTCGTTTTTATAAATTAAAAGAATGCCGCTATGCTGAACACCATTCAAAAACATTCAGTATGAGAAATTTCAACATGGCAGATCAAAAACGTAAAATTGAAACGATTCGTTGTATTGAAAAACTACAGCTTTCAAATTCTTTGATCATCGGTCTGGATGATGTCAAACAGGCAGAAGCGATTGCTGAGGCTGTCAGCTCACTACAAGGCCTGGTGGAACAATGGAACTAAAAGAAAACTATATAGAACTGTCGAATCCAACCCGCTGTTCAGCCCGTTGCTTAGAACATTGTTAAATCAGTCAACGTGATCTCAAAACTTTGATACAAAGTTTTCCTCAAGCAAAAGTTTTTTAATATTTAATAGCGCTATAAAATTGCTGAAGATTTTTAAATGATGAGATATTTTCCCATAATATCCTTATTATCTCTGCATTTTTTAAGAAATGCATGATTGATCTTCACAGTTTCTCTGCAATTATTTTGTACATTAACATCAGTGAAATTAATACTTTTTTTATGAGGGTTCAACATGAAAAAGATTTTGACTGTTTTGGCAATTTCTTTCAGTGCATTGATGGCAAGTAGTGTCAGCCTTGCCGGACCTCATGAAAAAAACAATAATTATCGTGGCTGGGATCAATCCGATCAGCCAAAATTTAGCCGCGGTCGCGATTTTCGTGAAGATGATGATGACATGCAAGACAAACGCCGTATGCGTGAAGAACGCGGATTCAAGCGCCTACAACAGCATAAATGGCAACCGGGTTATGTGATGCCACAGCATTATCGTGGCGATGGCTACAAGGTCGACTATAAAAACCATGACTTGCCAAAACCGTCGCGTAACCAGCAATGGTACAAAATCAATAATGACTATATTTTAGTGGATACAGACAGCAATAATATTGTACGCATTCAAGGATTCTAAACGCCGTTTTAAATGCTCCATGCCCAAACTCCTGTTTGGGCTTTTTTATTTTTGCACTTTTATGGTCAATCCTATCCCTTTATCTCTATAACTTTCAGTCTTTTACAATCTTCTTTTTTTCTCCATCAATTTCACAATTCAACTAAGATTCCAACATCGTTTATCTCGACTTTTCCTCTAATTTTGAATCATCGAAAACATCTTCCTAAATGATCCAGGGTGAAAGTAATGAAAAAAATTCTGACTACAATTGCGCTTTCTTTATCTGCATTGATGGCAACTTCAGCGATGGCAGCACCAGACCATCGTTATGATGATCATCAACACTACAATCATACAGCATCACAACAGGACCACCGTTGGGATCACAATAATCGTTATGACAATAATCGCTATAACCAGAATCGTTATGACAATAAAAGAGTAAACCCAAGCCGTGACTGGCGTGCCGGCCAAAACTTCCCGCGTGTATTTAGCTCATCCAACTATAAAGTCAGCGACCGTGAAGCACGCCGCTTACCGAATACCAACCGTTATCAACAGTGGTATAAAATCAATGGCGACTATGTGTTAGTGAATGAACGTACCGATCGTATTGTGCGCATCATCAACTAAAACCGGCCTAAGTTTCCTCTTCCCTAAAAAACACCTGAATTCGATTCAGGTGTTTTTTATTTTTTAGCTTCCCCCCCGTCATTTTTTGATTAGAATCAAGGAAGGAAATTTTTTTAATTTTGAGATAGGTATGCAAACGAATTCATCTGAAACATCACAAAGCACAAATTTGCAATATGTGCATTGGTTTCGACATTCTGCACCCTATATCAATGCCCACCGCAACAAAACCTTTGTCATCATGTTTGATGGTGAGGCGGTGCAACATGAAAATTTCCAGCATATTATTCATGACATTGCCCTGCTGCATTCTTTAGGTATTCGTCTGATTCTGGTACATGGTGCACGTTCGCAAATCAACCAGAACCTCAAAGCCAGCGGTATTCAAACGCCTTTTCACAATCACCGCCGCATTACCACACGCGAATCTTTAAGCTGCGTCATGAATGCAGTGGGTTCGATCCGTTTACAAATTGAAGCGCTGCTTTCCATGGGACTGGTCAATTCCCCCATGTATGGCGCACGCATTGATGTGATCTCGGGCAATTTTGTCACCGCCAAACCCTATGGCATTCGGGACGGCATCGATTTTCAGCTGACGGGTGAAGTACGAACGGTCGATACTGACGCCATTCAAAGACATTTAAAAAATCACAATATTGTGTTGCTGGGTCCAACCGGCTATTCCAGTACCGGTGAGGTGTTTAACCTGGTGGCAGAAGAAGTGGCCACCAATACTGCCATTCTGCTGAAAGCCGACAAGCTGATTTTTTTGGGTAAACAGCAAGGTCTGGTCAACGAGTTTGGACAATTGCAACGTGAAATAGCGCCGCATCAGCTGGATCGGCAGATCTTGCAATATCAGGATTCCAATCCCGATATTGCCCTGCAATTGCGCGGTGCCAAAAATGCATCACTGCAAGGGGTACATCGTGTACATCTGATTTCTTATACCTACGATGGGGCCTTGCTGGAAGAACTGTTCACCCGTGATGGTGCGGGTACCATGATGACCGATGCCCATTATGAAGATGTACGTACGGCTACGATTCAGGATGTCGGCGGCTTGATGAATCTGCTTCGTCCACTGGAGGCCGAAGGTATTCTGGTGTATCGCTCACGTGAAAGATTAGAAAGTGAAATTGAACAGTTTTCCGTGATTGAACGGGACGGGATGATTCTGGCCTGTGCCGCGCTGTACCCTATTCCCACCTCAGCCAATGAAGTTAAATCGGCGGAGATTGCCTGTGTCGCAGTCGATCCGACCTATCGCAAGTCTAACCGCGGCAGCCAGATTCTGCATTATCTGGAAGACAAGGCCAAAAGTCTGGGCATTCAGCAACTATTTGTACTGACCACACGTACCGCGCACTGGTTTGTCGAACATGGTTTTGAACCCGCCAGTGTCGATGACCTGCCCAATGCACGTCAGGCCCTGTATAACTATCAACGTAATTCCCTAGTCTTCAAAAAGCCACTTTAAAGTGGCTTTTTTTATGCCGCTTATATCTTTATTTTTTATATCTTTATGATAAACCCATCGAAATTTATCATGATTTGTTTATGGCATTTTTGCATATTCTTATCCACGCTTAAGATTTAGAATTTAAGTTAATTAATATCAATAATTTAATTAAATAAAACTGGATATTGAGTTGTCCTGATAAATCATATTTCCGCATAAGGTTTTCTTTATTTTATTTATCTTTTTTCCTCATTAGAAATTTATCTTTTCTTATTTTTTTCGAAAAAGAAAAGGCTTTAGCGTATGTGTTCAATATTCAACACTTCCTTATTGCGGAGCACACATACATGAGCGCCATTCAAGCAAAATTCTGGGCGAAATCACTGGTCCTTTCTTCAGTAGTTGCTGGCGCAATGATGATGTCAGGTTGCGGAAAAAAAGAAGCTGAAACAGTCACGTTAAATATCGGCTTTCAAAAGTATGGCTTGTTACCGATTATTAAAGAACGCGGCACTTTAGAAACGGCGTTGAAAGATCAGGGCGTCAATGTGAAATGGGTAGAATTCCCAGCCGGTCCTCAATTGCTTGAAGGCTTAAATGTCGGCAGTGTTGTATTAGGTGAAGCAGGTGAAGCACCGCCTATTTTCGCACAGGCTGCCAATTCAAATCTGGTTTATATCGCCAACCAGCCGGAAGCACCTAAAGCTGAAGCCTTGATTGTGCAAAAAGATTCAGCCATTCATAGCATCCAGGATTTAAAAGGCAAACGTGTTGCACTCAATAAAGGCTCGAATGTTCATTATCTACTGTTAAAAGTGTTACAAGCCAACAAGCTCACCCTAAATGACATTCAGGTGGTGTACTTGCCGCCTTCGGACGCACGCGCCGCATTTGAACGTGGTGCCGTCGATGCCTGGGTGATTTGGGACCCGTTCTTTGCTGCTGCAGAAAAGCAGATTGGTGCTCGTGTCATTGCCACAGGTGAAAACCTGGTCAGTAACCATCAGTTTTATCTGGCTGACCGCAAATTTGCCGAGCAGCATCCTGATGTGCTGAAAGCGGTCGTAAATGAACTCAACACCACCACCCAATGGGTATCCCAGCATCAGGACGAAGCCGCCAAGCTGCTGGAAAAGCCAACAGGACTGTCTAAAGACATCCTGAAAACGTCCATTTCCCGCATGGGCTTTGGAGTACAACCCATTTCTAATGAGGTGGTGCAAAAGCAGCAATATGTTGCCGATGCCTTTTATCAGCAGAAACTGATTCCAAACAAACTCAATATTCAATCCGCGATTTTAGCGAAGTAAATCATAAATAAAACTTAGGGGATTTAACATGACTCAGCATCAACTACACAACAAAGCAGTCACATGGTTCAAGACCTCCAGTCATGGCATAAATGCTATGTTAGTTGCTTGTGCGATGTTGGGTTCAAGTGCCGCCTGGGCTGTTGATCCTTCAGTGAAACAGCTTCGCGTCGGCTATCAAAAATCTTCTGTCAATCTGGTGATTGCACAACAGCAAAAGTTATTTGAACAGGAATTTCCCAACGCCAAAATCAGCTGGAATGAATTTCCTGGCGGTCCACAAATTTTAGAAGCCCTAGCCGTCGGTTCTGTAGATATCGGTTCAACCGGCGATACGCCGCCTGTCTATGCTCAGGCAGGCAACAAACCACTGCATTATTTTGCTTATGAAACGGCAAAACCTTTGGCTTCTGCCATTTTGGTGCCAAGCAACTCCAAAATTACCCAGCTCCGCCAGTTGAAGGGCAAACGTATTGGGGTTCACCGCGGTTCAAGCTCACATTATCTATTGGTGCAGGCAGTACGTAAGGCTGGTTTGCAATGGACAGATGTTCAACCGATCTGGCTCAGTCCGGCTGATGCCCGTGCGGCTTTCCAGAAAGGTGCGATTGATGCCTGGACCATTTGGGACCCGTACTATGCTGCGGCACAACTGGAAGATAAGGCCAAGGTACTGACCACAGGGAAAGGCTTAAGTCCAAATTACACCTTCTATCTGGCTTCAAATGATTTGGTTAAGAATCATCCTCAGGCACTTAAAGGCATTATCAAGCAGCTTAATGTTGCTGATAAATGGGTACAAAGCCACAAGGCTGCGACTGCAAGCCTGTTTGCGCAAAGCACAGGTCTGAAACCGATTGTCAGCCAGACTTTTATCCAGCGCCGTCCTAACCCGTCTGGTGCAGCTCTGCTCAGCAAAAAAGTAATTGCCGACCAGCAAGAGCTCGCCAACCGTTTTAGCGAACTCAAAATCATTCCGAAATCTATCAATATTCAGCAAGCCGTTTGGGCAGGCAAATAATCTAAGGATCAATGCAATGAAAATTTTCTGGTTTATTCCTACGCATGGTGACAGTCGTTATTTAGGCACGAGCAAAGGTGCCCGTCAGGTCGATCATGCTTATATGAAACAGATTGCCGTCGCGGTAGATAACCTGGGTTATGAAGGCGTACTCATTCCAACCGGCCGTTCATGTGAAGATCCATGGATTACCGCTGCCAGCCTGATTGATGCCACTAAAAATTTGAAATTCCTGGTGGCATTACGTCCAGGCGTGACTACGCCGGCACTGGCTGCGCGTATGGCCGCAACTTTTGACCGTTTGTCTGGCGGTCGCGTTCGGCTGAACCTGGTCACCGGTGGTGATGAGCAAGAGCTTAAAGGTGACGGCGTATATGAAGATCATGCGACGCGCTATAAAACTGCGGCTGAATACACCACCATCTGGCGTGAAATTTTAAAACGTTCACATACTGGTGAAAGTTTCACTTTCCACGGTGAACACTTAAGTGTCGATGACGCAAAACTGCTTTATCCACCAGTACAGCAGCCTTATCCGCCACTTTGGTTTGGTGGTTCTTCCGATGCAGCCGTGGAATTGGCCACCGACCAGGTCGATACTTACCTGACTTGGGGTGAGCCACCAGCCGCAGTGAAAGAAAAAATTGAAAATGTCAGAGCCAAAGCTGCCGCCAAAGGCCGTAGTTTAAGTTACGGTATCCGTTTACACGTGATTGTGCGTGAAACCAATGAACAGGCATGGGCTGCTGCTGAAGAGCTGATTCAGTATGTAGATGATGCAACGATTGCTGCTGCACAACAAAAATTCAAGCAGATGGATTCCGTCGGTCAACGCCGTATGGCTGAACTGCACAACGGTGACCGTACTAAACTTGAAGTATCTCCAAACCTTTGGGCAGGGGTAGGCCTAGTTCGTGGCGGTGCAGGTACAGCACTGGTGGGTGACCCTGAAACGGTTGCTGCACGCATTCAGGAATATGCGGACTTGGGTATTGATACCTTTATTTTCTCAGGCTACCCGCATCTGGAAGAGTCTATTCGTTTTGCCGAACTGGTGTTCCCGCTGTTGCCTTTAGAAACCCGTAAAAAACTGGCTCAACCGAACTTGACTGGTCCTTTTGGTGAAATCGTGGCAAATAACTATGTTGCTGATGAGGCCAAGAAGGAAGTGAAACATCAGGAGCCGGCTTAATGAGCACAAGCATTTCTGCGGGAGCCTTGGAGAAACTCAAGGTTTCACGTGGAACACAATTTGGGCAGCGTTTGCTGCCCTGGTTGTTCCCGATTGCACTGATTGTTATCTGGCAAATTGCCTCCAGTACCGGGCTGTTGGAAAGCCGCATTCTACCTGCACCGACGGCGGTCGTAGCTGCATTCTGGCATCTGCTGATCAGTGGTGAACTTTGGCAACACGTAAAGGTGAGTGCCGGACGTGCCCTGCTCGGTTTATTGGTCGGTGGAGGTTTAGGTTTATTACTCGGCCTGCTCAATGGTTCTTCTAAAACTGCCTCCACCCTGCTGGATACCACGTTACAGATGATCCGTAATATCCCGGCTTTAGCCTTAATCCCTTTGGTGATTTTATGGTTCGGGATTGATGAATCCGCCAAGCTGTTTCTGGTAGCTGTAGGGGTATTTTTCCCGCTTTATATCAATACCTATCATGGCATTCGTTCAGTCGATCCGCAGCTGATCGAAATGGGTAAAAGTTACGGCTTAACGCGCTGGCAATTGTACAAAGAAATTATTTTACCGGGTGCGATGCCATCAATTCTGGTCGGTTTACGCTTTGCCCTGGGTCTGGTCTGGGTACTGCTGATTGTGGCCGAAACTATTTCAGCACAATCCGGCATTGGTTATATGACCATGAATGCTCGTGAGTTTTTACAAACTGACGTGGTCTTGGTAGGGATTTTACTGTATGCCCTGTTGGGCAAACTGGCTGATGTATTGGCCGTCGCTTTAGAAAAATACCTGCTGCGTTGGCACGCTGGCTATCAAAAATAAGGAATAAAACATGACTGATTTAAGCATCGGGCGTCATGTATCTGAAGAACGCTCAATATCGCAACAACCTGACCCTACAGATATCAATCCTAACGCTGTGGTGGGTGCAGAAATTCTGATTGAACAGCTGCACAAATTCTATGGCGAAGTGAAAGTTCTGGAAGATCTGGACCTGCATATTCAACCGGGTGAATTCCTGGCCATTGTCGGACGCAGTGGCTGTGGTAAAAGTACCCTGCTGCGTCTAATTGCCGATCTGGAACAACCGAGCTATGGCGAAATCAAGTTTAAATCAGCACGTCATATTCGCGAAGGCATCACCAGCGATGACATTCGGGTCATGTTCCAGGACCCACGACTGTTGCCGTGGCGTAGCATTGAGCAAAATGTACAATTGGGTTTAGCCAAAGAACAGCAAGCCAATGCTTCTGCACTACTGGAAAAAGTCGGCTTGAAAGAAAAGGCCGGACTCTGGCCATCACAACTTTCAGGCGGTCAGCGTCAGCGTACTGCACTGGCCCGGGCCTTATCGCATAAACCTCGCATTTTGCTGCTTGATGAGCCTTTAGGTGCACTGGATGCACTCACCCGTTTGGACATGCAGAACCTGATTGAAAAACTCTGGACTGAACAGGGCTTTACCGCCATTTTAGTCACTCATGATGTCAGTGAAGCCGTACAACTGGCCGACCGGATTATCCTGTTAGATAAGGGGCACATTGCCCAGCAGTTTAAAGTGGATTTGCCTCGACCACGTAAAAAAGATTACACATTTACCGAGCTGGAACAGCAAGTATTAAATGCGGTATTGGCAACCTGAGCATGCAACACGGCGATAACGAATCTAAACGATCCGTTATCCTTCCTCGGTTTATGCATCTTTTAGTCCAGCCTAAACATACTCTTTAGTTTTTTTAAAACTGCACCAAATCTAAACACAAAAGACCAGCCGTATCATTTACCAAAAAAATCAATCCCATTTAATCATTTATATAAGAAATGCAATCATTGCCTATCGGTAGGTTCTATAGGATTTTTAACTCATTAAATAGCTAACCTACAGAATAAACTATCAATTATGATAAAAATGCAATTTTTAGTAATGCACAAATCTGTCGATTTGCCGTACAATTTGCCTTTCCCCTTTAATTTTTTTAAATTTGCCAATGGAACAAAAAAAGAGTACACAAAAAAGACATCAATTGCTAAATGCTGCACTCGATGTATTTTCCCTTTACGGTTTTAATGGGGCAAGCTTAGACGAGATTGCTCAGATTGCTGAAATGCATAAATCGAATATTTTCTACTATTATGAAAATAAAGAAGCTTTATATGTAGAAGTGCTTACCACCGTTCTACAGAAATGGCTTGCGCCGCTACAAATGCTGGAATCAGAGTTGGAACCTGAAGAAGCGATTACCAATTATTTATTGCAAAAAATTGAAGTGTCACGTACTCAACCGAAAGCATCCCGCCTGTTTGCGCTGGAAGTGATCCAAGGTGCACCCCATATTTTGCCAATTCTAAAAGGTCCTTTAAAGAAACTGTTTAAGCGCAAGGCTAAAGTGATTAGCGTATGGCAGGAACAGGGGAAAATTGCCAAAGAAATTGATCCTGAACTGCTGATTTTGAATATTTGGGCATTGACGCAAAACTATGCAGATTTTGCCACGCAAATGGAAATGGTCACGGGTAAAACCTTACGCAACCGCAGTATGCAACAACGTTGTATTCAACATACTGTACATATGATGTTATATGGCGTCATTCCTCGTTCATAACTGTTAAATTATCCCCAAGGATAATTTTGGCATACGACCATAGCCTTCTATGGTCGCCAAATTACTACTGTTACCCATCTTATTTTATCGTTTGATATAATTCTGACAGTTTTTTCGCACCCAACAATAAATTTTCTTCCCAATCCAGATGCGCAGTTTCATTGGCCCCATCGGTAATATATTTTACAGAAACGAATCTTATCCCCAGTTTTTTACAGACTTTGGCCATGGCATAGCCTTCCATATCGACCAGATGGCATGGCACTTTAGGCAAGCCTATCTCAAAGCTGTCCCCTGTTCCGCAGATACCTTGAGGCAAATGCTGAAAATAGGACTGCAAATGGATTTCTGCCGGATGATCCTCATCCATAGGCGTAACCCCAACTGCAAAACCGAGCGGGGATACATCCATATCCCGTTGCACAAAGGTGCTGACTTCGACCAGTTCATGCGCATTAAAATGCGAACTTCCGGCGGTACCCAAATTGAGCAGGGTCTTGCAACCGGTCTTGTGAATCACCTCGAAGGCTTTATATGCCGCATTGACTTTGCCTATACCGCTGTAATGGACTTCGATGCCTGCCTGTTCAAACAGACCTTTAGATTCACTGGGCAAAGCCATAATTAAAGCCAGATCAGACATAGCAAAACCTTATCGATGCACAAATTTAAAATTGTGCCAATTAGAAAAGAATTACCCAATAAGTGCAAATTTAAAATCATAAGCACGTTCCCGTACAAAAATTTGATCCCCCCGATTCACTTGAATATTTAAATTTATTTTTCTTATCATGAACGATTTTGAAACCATTCCATGCAATGAATCTTCTGGATGCAGATTTTTTCAAATACTATTTTTGCAAGAAATTTAATATTTTTTTGTATGAAAACACAACAACAAGACGAACGCGTAAGATTATGGCAATATATAGCCCTGATAACTTTTCACTTATTGATTCGCCCATGAAGCTGCTCCGCCTGAATGCTTTAGCGCCCAATTTTCAATTGCCAAAAACGGCCGTAACCATTGGTAATTTTGACGGTGTACATTTGGGCCATCAGGCAATGATTAGCCAGTTAAAACAGCTGGCAGCCGCAGAAAATTTAAAAACGCTGGTGATGATTTTTGAGCCGCAACCTCTGGAGTTTTTTAAGGGTTATGATGCTCCTCCACGTATTACCTCACTGCGTGAAAAAGTGGAATATCTGACTAAACTGGGCGTGGACTACATTGCCGTTGCAAAATTTGATAACCATTTCCGCAGTCTAAATGCTGAAAGCTTTGCTGAACTGTTAAAAGTAAAACTTAATGCAGAACATCTGGTTCTGGGCGATGACTTCCACTTTGGCAAAAACCGTCAGGGCAATAGTGAATTTTTAACAGCCTATGGTTTTCAGGTCACCAACTTAACTACGGTTGCACTGGATGGTGAACGCGTCAGTTCGACCAGGATCCGCCAGACCTTGCAAGCAGGTGATTTAGCCCTTGCTGCCAAATTACTTGGCCGTCCCTATAGCATCACCGGTCGGGTACAATACGGTGACCAGATTGGACGAACCCTTGATTTTCCAACCATTAATGTCGCGCTAAACCGTCATAAACCGTGCTTGAAAGGCATTTACGGCGTAGAGGTGATGTGTGAAACCCTATCGTTAAAAGATAAAGTGAAAGCCGACGATCCTGAAAAATCAGGCATTGCAGGCTATGAACCTACCGCTCTGTTCGGTGCCGGACATGTCGGTACCCGACCGGCCATCAAACAAGTCCATCCGGAATGGCGATTAGAAGTACATTTTCCTGATGTTTCTGCTAATCTGTATGGCCTGTTAATGCGGGTGACATTCTTGAACTATTTACATGGCGAAAAGGACTACCCTTCGCTTGAAGCATTAAAAGCCGGAATTGATGACGATGTTGAGAAACTGCTTGAGTTTCGACAAAACACGCCCCATTTTCCCTTTTAAATCCCAGATTTTTTATTGTAAAACGCGTCAGCCTCAGACTGATTAAATTGGAAGACAACTTGCATGAGCGATAAGCAAACTCCTGAAAATGCAGTGGATTATAAAGCCACGCTAAACCTCCCAGGTACTGAATTTGCAATGAAAGCAAATCTGGCAGTACGTGAAGCAAAATGGTTAGAAGAGTGGTATGCCGACAACATTTATCAGCAGATTCGTGCATCGCGTATTGGCAAGAAAAAATATGTGCTTCATGACGGCCCTCCATACGCCAACGGTCAAATCCATTTAGGCCATGCCGTCAACAAAGTCCTGAAAGATATCATCATCAAAAGCCGCGTGATGGATGGCTATGATGCCCCTTATGTTCCGGGTTGGGACTGTCACGGTCTGCCCATTGAACTGAAAGTTGAAGAAAAAGTCGGTAAAGTCGGCGTGAAAGTTGATGCCGCAACTTTCCGTAAGCACTGCCGTGAGTATGCCTACACCCAGGTTGAATTACAGAAAAAAGACTTCGTGCGTATGGGCGTTTTCGGTGACTGGGATAACCCCTACCTCACCATGAACTTCAAGCAAGAAGCCGACATCGTGCGTTCATTAGGTGCAATTGCCAAAGCAGGCCATATCGAACCGGGTTTAAAACCGGTGAACTGGTGTCTGGACTGTGGTTCGGCATTGGCTGAAGCTGAAGTTGAATATGAAGACAAAAAATCAGACGCGATTGATGTCGGTTTTACAGTGGTTGATTTGGCAGACCTATCTGCACGTTTAGGCGTTGAAGTTAAAGACTCAACTGACATCGTGATCTGGACCACGACACCTTGGACATTACCTGCCAACCAGGCCGTTGCCCTGCATGCTGAAATTGAATATCAATTGGTCAAAGCACGTGGTGAAGATAAACAACCGCAAAACTTTATCTTGGCCAAAGACCTGGTTGAATCTGCTACTGAACGTTATGGCTTTAGCACGGTTGAAGTGATTGCCGATTTTGCTGGTAGTAAACTTGAAAACCTGCAACTACAACATCCGTTAATCGCTGATCGTCAAGTACCGGTCATCCTGGGTGAACACGTCATTGCAACCAGTGGTACGGGTGCAGTACATACCGCGCCGGGCCACGGTGTGGACGATTATAAAGTCGGCCTGTTATACAATTTAAAAGTCGACAACCCGGTCGGTGGTAATGGTGTTTACCTGCCAACTTCACCTATTTTTGCCGGCGAACACATTTATAAAGCCAATCCAAAAATCATTGAAGCATTAAGTGAAGCGGGCAAACTTTGGGCGCATCACCCGATCAAGCATAGCTACCCGCACTGCTGGCGTCATAAAACCCCGATTATCTTCCGTGCTACGCCACAATGGTTTATCAGCATGGATGCCAAAGGTTTACGCCAAGGTGCTTTGAACGCGATTGAAAATGAAATCAGCTTTGTACCGGACTGGGGTAAAAACCGTATCCAGGCGATGATCGAAGGTCGTCCAGACTGGTGTATCTCACGTCAACGTACCTGGGGTGTGCCAATCCCGTTCTTCGTGCATAAAGACACCAACGAATTGCATCCGCGTACCCCTGAACTGATCGAAGAAGTAGCGAAACTGATCGAACAGGAAGGTATTGATGGCTGGTACAACCGTGAAGCGAAAGACTTCATCGGTGATGATGCTGAACACTACAATGCCGTACGCGATACCCTGGACGTGTGGTTCGACTCAGGTACAACCCACTACGCGGTATTACGTGAACGTGAAGAACTGCAAGACCCTGCTGATTTGTATCTTGAAGGTTCAGACCAGCACCGTGGCTGGTTCCAGTCTTCATTGTTGACTTCAATTGCGATTAACGAACGCGCACCGTATAAGGGCTTGTTGACTCACGGCTTCGTGGTCGATGAAAAAGGCCGCAAGATGTCTAAATCACTGGGTAACATCATTACCCCGCAAGACATCATTAAAGATATGGGTGCGGACGGCTTACGTTTCTGGATCGCATCTGCCGACTACCGTTATGAAATGACTGCCGGTAAAGAAATCTTTAGCCGTGCATCGGATGGTTACCGTCGTATCCGTAATACCTTGCGTTTCTTGCTGGCCAACCTGAATGGCTTCCAACCAGCAACGGATGCATTGCCAGTCGATCAATTGATTGCCTTAGATCAATACATCCTGCAACGAGCTGCAGACGTACAAAAAACCATTCAGCAAGCGTATGAAGATATGAACTTCCATATCGTCACTAACGCCTTGACTAACTTCTGTATCAATGACTTGGGTGGTTTCTATCTCGACATCATCAAAGACCGTCAGTACACCACCAAAGCGGACTCGCAAGCGCGTCATTCTGCACAAACTGCCTTGTATCATCTGGTACAGGCCTTTGTACGCTGGATGGCACCGATCTTGAGCTTTACTGCACAAGAAGCTTGGCCTTTAATTCCGGGTCAAAGCGAGAAATACGTGTTCACTGCCGAATGGTATGACATTCCGGTCGCATCAACTGCGAACCTGGTTTCAGAAGCTGACTGGCCGACTTTAATTAGCGTTAAATCTGCAGTAAACAAGCAAATTGAAGCGGCACGTAATGCCAAACTGATTGGTTCTAACCTGTCGGCTAAAGTTGAACTTTGGGCCAATGCTGAACTGAAAGCCGTATTGGATCAGCTAAGCGACGAGCTTCGTTTTGTCCTGATCACCTCTCAAGTTACTGTAAATGCCTTTGATGCAGCGCAAGGTGAGGCAACCGATCTGGAAGGTTTACGCGTCAAAGTCTCTGCTGCCGATGGTGAAAAATGTGCACGCTGCTGGCATGTGCTGCCTGATGTGAATACACATCATGAACATCCAGGCCTTTGTTCTCGCTGTATTATTAACCTTCCTACAGGTCAAGGCGAAGAGAGAAAGTATGCCTAATCCGCAAAATAAAAAGGGCTTATTCCAGTTCTACCCGCACAATCTGGTGTGGGTCGGATTATCCATAGTGGCAATTATTCTGGATCAATGGACCAAATGGTTTGCAACGACCCATCTGAACTATGCAGATCCGGTCCCTGTACTGCCCTTTTTAAACTGGACATTGCTACATAACTATGGCGCAGCCTTTAGTTTTCTGTCCGATGCTGGTGGATGGCAACGCTATTTCTTTACTTCACTAGCAGCGTTAGTGTCTGTAATTTTTGTATTTTGGCTGATGCGTATGCCGAAAAAAATCGTGATTTTACCTATGGCGATTGCCCTGATTCTGGGTGGAGCCATCGGTAACCTGATTGACCGGGTCACCTTGGGTTATGTGGTCGATTTTATTCACGTTTACTACAACAACAGCCACTTTCCTGCTTTTAATATTGCTGATAGTGCCATTACCGTGGGGACTATCTTGCTCCTGATCGATACGTTTTTCCTGGAAAAACACCGTATTCAACGTGCGGAAGCGCAACAAAATGACTGATTTTATTAATCCAAATGAAGAAACCCGAATTGCAGAAGGTTCTAAAGTCGAGCTGCATTTTTCGGTCGCCATTGAAAATGGCGTGGAAATTGACAACACCCGTAGCCGTGAAATGCCTGTCAGCCTGGTAATGGGTGATGGCAGTTTATTGCCGGGCTTTGAAAAAGCCCTGTTTGGTCTACGTGCCGGGGACCGTCGTACCGTGAGTCTTCCACCAGAAGAAGCTTTTGGTCCATGGAATGCTGAAAACGTACAGAAATTTGATACGGTTAAATTCGAACAGCCTCCTGTTGTGGGTCATATGATTGAATTTGAAGATAAAGCCAAGCAAAGTCTGTTTGGTGTGGTGAAATCGGTCGGTGAAGATATTACTGAAATTGATTTTAATCACCCACTTGCCGGTAAAAACATTACCTTTGAAGTGGAAATCTTTAAAGTGACTCCGGCGGGTCAGCAAGGCGTTAAAATTATGTAAGGTTTCAGCCTTTTTCGTTAAAAAGCTCCTTCGGGAGCTTTTTTATTTTCTGCTTGCAGCGATGGTTAAAGATACAAATCCTTAATATTCAATAAATAATATTCATAATAAGTTAAACATGACAATTCAAAAATCTAAGGTCCATACATGAAAATATATATTGTCGTGGGTAGCATGCGTGAAGGTCGGACTGCCATTAAAGTGGCACGTTGGGTCAAGCGCAGTATTGATCAGGCCAATTTCAGTACAGTTCAGGCCGAACTAGTCGATTTAAAAGAATGGGCTCTGCCGATTTTTGCTGGTAGCCATCCTCCAATTACGGGCATTTATGATCAACCCAAACAACAAGACTGGGCAGATAAAGTGGCTTCAGGCGATGCCTTCATTTTTATTAGCCCTGAATATAACCATGGCTACAGCCCGGCACTTAAAAATGCCCTCGATTACGTCGGTAAGGAATAGCAAGGTAAACCGGCTGCCTATATTGGCTATGGTGCAACCAATGGCTCCCGTTCCATCGACCAGATTCGCCAGGTCGGAACGCAACTTGGCTTAGTTGACAGTAATGCAGTGATTGAAATTCGCGATATTTTTTCACGTAATAAAACCGAAGAATTTGAACCGAATGAGTTTGACGAAAATACTTTAAAGGGCGTACTGGATAAACTGATTCAATACGTAAGCAATTGATACCTAGAAAATCGTTGTACGTTTAAGCTTACAAGAGTTGAAGAATATATCTACTTTTCACACATTATCTTTCACGATATATTTAACTCATACCGAGACAGGAAGTCTCTAAACTTACAACTAAAAAGATAAGTGATATAACAGCAGGATGCTGCAAGGTACGACAGGAGTTATACCTTAGAAAGAATATAAAAAACCTCGACAGGATGTCGGGGTTTTTTTCTTTATGCATGATGCTGATCGGGCTGAGCATTTATCGAAAACTTCAACTAAAACGATTAAAGTTTACATGCTATTGAAACTTCAAACTCTATAATCACAAGCATACAAAAATGAGGCATCATTAGAATAACCCTCAGAATTATTCCAGCCATCCTCAACAAAATAATAAAATGGAACGCTCAAGACAAGCAGACCTTTTTTAATACCATGTACCTAACGTGATGCCCTGTGACTACAATGACAGAAAGGTGATGTCGCCCTTGTGGTTAATATCAGGATTGCCGATTGGGGCATGAATGGCAAACAAGGCAACCGTAAACTGATCCAGATTCAGGCCAATGTGTTTAATGCAGATGAGCATTACGCAGCCTGATTCAGTGCAGTCATGAATATCAATTATTCTAAAAACCCCATCAGGGGCTTTTGAACTTTATTAAATTTATTTCATAAATCATTTTCAGTGACTATAAGTATTTCATAATACGAAAATAAAAAATTGATTTTTTAGCAGGTATTGGATTCATGAGTGTGGCATGGATGCCACACGTTTCTCATCACGACAAGGAAGTCGTGTATGGGAAACAAAAGGTTTTTCTTGCGAACTCAAAATATATTTTGATGTTCTCATTTTGACCTTTCAAAAGTAGCGATATTGCCTACGCAAAGGCATCAAAATGAAATCCATCAAATGAGGCTGTGCTGAATTAAAAAAATTAAGATTGAACATATTTTTGATTTATGAAAGATATCTATTAATCACCTTATTTCGCAGTCATTTTCAGCAGTCTGGCATTGCTACCATCTTCCAGCACCCAAATTGAACCATCTGGGGCTTGCAGCAGATCACGGATACGCTGCTTCATATCCACGCGCTGTACTTCAGTCACAGGTTTCATCGCTGTATCTACCACTACAATGGCTTTGGAAGACAAGCCACCAATCAGGGCCTTATTTTTCCATGCCGGAAATTGGGAACCGTTATAAAAAATCAGACTAGATGGGGAGATGACAGGTGTCCAGCTGATTTCAGGTGCTTTAAATTCAGGACGGGTATGATGGTCAGGAATATCTCTGCCATCATAATGATCGCCATTTGAAACCAGCGGATAGCCGTAATTTTCACCTTTAACAATCAGATTCAGTTCATCCCCGCCTTTCGGTCCCATTTCCGCCACCCACAGTTTTCCTTGTGCATCAAATGCAATGCCTAATGGATTACGATGCCCCAACGACCAGACCTGTTTTGCAATTTCGCCCTGATCGCTAAACGGATTACCTGTGGCAGGTGTTCCATCCTCATTTAAACGCAATATTTTGCCTAAATTGGATTGCATATTTTGCGCAGGATCAAACTTCTGGCGTTCACCCGAGCTAATCCATAACTTTCCATCCTGACCAAACAGGAGCCGATGGGCATAATGTCCCTGCCCTGATACTTTAGGCACCTGTTTCCATATTGTTTTTAAGTTTTTAACCTGTGGTTGCTGAACATTGGATAAATCCAGTTCGCCACGTGCCACCACAGCCCCATAGCCTCCCTGTCCTGCTTCTGCATAGCTTAAGTAAATGATATGGTTCTGTTCAAATTCCGGATGCAAGGCTATATCACCCAAACCGCCTTGCCCGCCATAGGCCACCTTAGGAATGCCTTTGACTTCAATTTTTTCTCTGGTTTTGGGGTCAAATAACTGTAACTTTCCCTTTTTTTCAGTGACCAGTAAACGACCATCCTTCAGCCCTGTCATGGCCCAGGGTTCATTAAATTCTGCGACGCTGGTGAGTTTATACGTTTGATTGACTGAACCTGAAGAAGGTTTGGAAGATGTGGTTTCTGCTGCTGACTTGGATGCCGGACTTACAGCATCAGTTTGTGCATTACATGCAGTTAAACTTGATGTACTGATTAATATAGTTGTGATCAGCATACGCTGTCGGAATATTTTTATTTTCATCCTGATGATCCTCTGCCATTCAAATCGCTCACCCGTTTTATTCTAAGTACAATATTGAAAATCACTATTTTTTATTGGTAACAAACTTTCATTTGCTATGGTCAGCTTGTGTAAGACATAACGTACACAAAATGATTCTATTAACCTCTATCTGCATCAAGATAAATTTCTTATTCTAAATTCATCAGGAAACAGGACGTTTCCCAAACAGAAAACAACAATAATAAAGTTTGAACATCAGGACGTGAGGTACGATAGGAGTCATACCTAGGCAACCCATATAAAGAAGCCCTATCACAATGATGGGGCTTCTTTTTTATCACGATAATCCTTTTAAGCTTTTAAGATAAGCTGTGACTTCTTTATTGCCTGCCATTTCAGCAAGCTCTAAAGCCGTATAAGTACTGCGATGATCAACATCTGCACCTTTACAGATCAATAGCTTCACGACTTCTAAATGATCATTTTCAGCTGCTGCCTGTAAGGCGCTATAGCCTTCTTCATCAGCTGAGTTGACGTCCAGACCTTCTTGTAAAGCCTGCTCAATCTGGTCAATGTCACCAATAGATGCCCAGTACACAAGTTCAGGAAGATGCAGTTCGTCATCATCTTCAGGGATTGGGGAGAATGAGTTTAGTTTCATAAATAGCTTACTCACTTAAATAATGAATCTTATATTCATTTTGCTTTTTCAAATAATCCTACCAATTTTCTTCTTCGATCTCTATATAAAGCAATATCTTGTTGTAAGTTAACTTTATCTTTAGGTTCTTTTGGAGTAAGGGGTATTTTCTTAGATAAATCATGGATTCCATTTTTTATTAAACTCGCATCATTTACATTTATATTTCTAATTAATTCTTCAATTTCCTCATGTACTTGCTCTATCTTTGGAGTAATTTCAGTTACAGGCACTCCTAACTCAGCACTTCTTTTAATACTTTCTAATTGAGATAATATTTTATGTAATGAGCCTATTATCCCGGTTCTGGCTTCTAATCTAATCACATCTTCATGTTTTGCTTTTGTAGAAAATTGAACTTCAGAAACAATATATTCTGCTAATCTTTTTGAATCACCATAGATGAGGGCTACACCTTGTCGTAAATCTGGATAACTAGAAACTGCCTGTAATAGTATATTAATTGCACCAAAAACAGTGATCCTAGCTTTTAAAGATCCTTCTTCAAATTCAACTTTTATTGACATATCTGGATGAAGATAGAATGCAGTTCTAGTTTCAACAAATTTTTGAATATGTTCTTTAAATACTAATAAATCTTGCTCAGAATCCAAACCTTTTGGTTCAACATGTATATATGCTTGACTCAAAATATTTTTATCAATGTAATCAGCCACTTTTATCTCTTTTTTACAATAATTTTCTATAAATATATAATTTATTTTTTAATATATCAATAACTTAGAAAAATACTTAAATTAATTATATAAATAAAAAGCCCCCTTTCGGAGGCTTCTTTTTAAACTTAACTTTTAAGCTTTAGAAACTGCTGGTTCAGCTGAACCAATCTTTTCAGATTCATCGTCATGCATAATCAATGCAACAGCAATCGCAGTAATTAGCACCGGTAAACCGACTGCAATAAAGTTGAAATGTGCAGGCAGGTTCATGCCCAGTAAGCCACCAATCAGGATCGGGCCTACAATCGCGCCCATACGACCAATCGCAGACGACCAGCCAATACCGGTTGAACGTACCGCAAGTGGGTAGAACTGCGCGACATAACTATACAGCAACATTTGCGAACCAATCGACGCCGCACCCGCCAGGAACACCAAGATGTAAAGTAAGAATTGGTTAGACGCAAAGCCCATTGAGCTCATCACAACCGCACCCATCATACCAAGGATCATCAATACCGGTTTCAAGTGGAAACGGTCTGCAAGAATACCGCCACCCACAATACCGACCACTGCACCAACATTCATGACCATCATAAACATCAGGCTGTTATCCATTGAGTAACCTGCCGCCATCATCAGCTTCGGTAACCAGCTGCTCAAGGCATACATGGTCAGTAAGCAGGTGAAGAATGCAACCCAGAACAATAAGGTATTGGTTGCACGGCCACGACGGAACAGGCTCACCACGTTTGCCGCTTCAGGTACACTTTCCTGTGGCAAAGTAAATGTGGTTTGGTCAGTAACTTTGGTATTTGGCGACAAGCGACGCACAATACGACGTGCTTCAGCCTGCTTGTTTTGCTTTACCATAAACGCTAAAGATTCAGGCAAGAATTTCCAGATTAAAGGCAGCAAAAATAAAGGAATACCTGCAATAAAGAACATGATTTGCCAACCAAAATCAGGCGTAAACCATGAACCTAATAATGCTGCCATCACACCACCAACCGCATAACCGCTAAACATGGTGGTCACAAGTGTGCTGCGCATTTTTTGTGGAGCATATTCAGAAGTCAGTGCCACCAGGTTCGGCATCACACCACCAATCCCCAGACCGGCAAGGAAGCGTAACATACCAAATTCGGTTGGATTAGAGGCAAAACCACCAGCAAAGGTCAAACCACTGAATAAAACAATACAGATCATGATGACTTTCTTACGACCAATCTTGTCCGCCAAAGAACCAAAGATCATCGCACCAAACATCATGCCTGCAAGAGCTGTACTGGCAAGCATTCCCGCTTGAACGGCACTGAGGCCCCAGTCCTTCATTAATAGTGGTAAAGTTACACCATTAATTGCCAAATCATAACCATCAAATAAAATTACCAGTAAACACCAAGCAACTACATTGAAGTGAAAAGGCGTAAATTTCGCATTGTCGACCACAGAATTTATATCTACAGTTTCCATTGTCATCGTTCTCATCTCCCATGAGTACTTGTCCGTAACATTCTTTAAATATTCAGCTGAATATTTAATTCGACGCAATATACGCAAGCCGGATTTAACGCACAATAAGACTAATTGATATTCTTCTATGATCACTGAAATAACATTTATTTGATTGACATATCACATTATTATTAGAGTAATTTATGATCATTTTTATAAGTAAATTGGGCTTTTCAGGCCTTCTAGCTCGATTATTTTTTTGATTGGTTTAATCTTTTATGAAATAGCATAAAAAAACCTCTTCATTTGAAGAGGTTTAGATATTTTTGAAATATTTAACGCTTAAAGATTCTGATCACAATACGATCATTGGGCTTTTAGAGTGTTCAGTTTTTTCACCGCTAATGGATCAGCTTTTACCACTTTGTCTTGACGAACAATCAATGCTACCGCAAGTGCCACAACAATTACCGGTAAACCGACTGCCATAAAGTTAAATTGATGTGGCAATTCCATACCCAGCAACATTCCAATCAGGATTGGTCCGATAATCGCACCAGTACGTCCCACTGCAGAAGCCCAGCCAATACCCGTTGAACGTACGGTTAGCGGATAATACTGTGCGACATAACTATAAAGCAAAATTTGTGAACCAATCGCGGATGCACCAGCAACTGCAACCAGTAAGTAAATCACAGGTTGTGGAGATTTAAAGCCAAGTAAAGATAAAGCCACAGCACCCGACAAACATAAGGTAATAATGACTGGTTTTAAATGGAATTTATCTGCAAGAATACCGCCACCAACTGTACCGATCACCGCACCAATATTCATCGCAAGTAGGAACATCAAGCTGTTATTCATTGAGTAACCTGCTGCCATCATCAGCTTTGGCAACCAGCTGCCCAAGGCGTATAGCGTTAACAGACACATAAAGAAGGCAAGCCAGAACAACAGCGTACTACCTGCACGCCCCTGCTTAAACAAGCTGCTGACAAAAGCAGGTTCAGAAATTTTAACTTCACTCAGTTCAAATTTAGTTTGTGCATTCAAAACTAACTTTGTGCTAAGACGCTGCAAGATATTTCGTGCATGTTCATCCTTTTGAGCCTTGACTAAAAAGGTTAACGATTCAGGCAGAAATTTCCAGATCAGCGGTAACAGCAATAATGGTACGCCTGCAATAAAGAACATAATTTGCCAGCCAAAATTCGGAGTAAACCAGGCACCAAATAACGCTGCCATTACACCGCCTACCGCATAGCCACTAAACATCGTGGTGACCAGTGTTGCTCTTAAACGCTGCGGAGCATATTCTGAAGTTAAAGCGACAAGGTTGGGTAATACCCCGCCAATGCCCAGCCCTGCGAGGAAACGTAAAGCACCAAACTCTGTTGGATTTGAAGCAAATCCACCCGCAAAAGTAAATCCACTAAATAGCACCACACAGGTCAGGATCACTTTTTTACGGCCAATTTTATCCGCCAAAGTCCCGAATAGCATCGCGCCAAACATCATGCCTGCAAGAGCTGTACTGGCCAGCATTCCCGCTTGAACAGCACTTAAGCCCCAGTCCTTCATTAATAGTGGTAAAGTTACACCATTAATTGCCAAATCATAACCATCAAACAGAATAATTACCAAACACAAAAACACGACCTTAAAATGAAAGGTCTTAAATTCAGCTTTATCAATAACATCATTTACATTGACTGTATTCATTGTCATATCCCCACCTCCTGTGAGTTTTAATTCATTGTGATTACTACGACACAACACATGACCTGTAATCTTTTTATTATTTTTAATGATTTATAGCAGCATGCTTTCGTAACTGACTAAGTTGAACACAGCCATTTTTGAGTAAACACTCTACTAAAGTATTAAAAATGACAGAAATCCTAGACCCTTGAGTTTAGTTTTTAACCATTTTTAAATTGACAATTTTGAATTTGAATCAATAAAAATAAAATTAAATTGTTCTTTTTTAATCATTCTTCTTTTTAATAAGAATTCCAGGCATAAAAAAAGCCCCTGCTTTATGCAGGGGCTTTTTAAGAATAATGAGCTGGCGATGACTTACTCTCACATGGGTAATCCCACACTACCATCAGCGCTAAGAGGTTTCACTTCTGAGTTCGGGAAGGGATCAGGTGGTTCACTCTTGCTATGGTCGCCAGCACAACTGTTTATGACTTTGCGTTTGGTCTTATTTATATGCCAATGCTTGGTCAAATAGAAT
>NZ_NEGD01000009.1:0-180780 GCF_002135245.1 Acinetobacter sp. ANC 4218
GCCAGCGTTCAATCTGAGCCATGATCAAACTCTTCAGTTTAAAATCAGTAGTAGCTTATGGCTACCAATCTTGGCTCATCAATTTTCTGACAAATATTTCTCAAATAAACTTCGAGTAATTTCTACCATCAATCAATGAAAATAATTTCGATCAATCAACCAGTAAAAATCCACACAAGTTGTTCTTCATAATCTCTTAATGATCTTCTTACTGATTCGTCACCAGCAAGCTAGGTCGGCTATATTACACTAGATATTCTCAGTGTCAATCAGTAATTCAAATTATTTTAAACTTTCTTTCTAAAACCAAATCTCAACACTTCGCGCTAAGTTGCTGTTTTATCAGAAGTTTTAATCTTCATCACCGCCGATGGATGTGCATTCTACACCATCCCTTATCCAATGCAACTCCTTTTTTAAAGCAGTTGAATCGGGTGTCTATTTTATAAACCATAAAATAAATAAGTATATGTTTTATATAATTAAATTATTTAAATAAAAATATTCATTATTTTATTTAGAAATATCACCTCAACATAAGATTATGAAAAATATAAATTTTATAAAATAAAAAACCAAAAAAGCAGGAGAATACTCCTGCTTTTTGCCTAATTTAAAGACAAATTAGAACTTCATACTCACCCGTGCCCAATAGTTACGTCCAATATTGTTAAACTGTTCATCACTATCAAAACCAAAGCCAGCACTGCCCGCTTTATTTAGATGCTCGGTATAGGTTTTATCAAGCACGTTATCAATACCGACTGACAAATCAACACCATCTCGTAAATGATAAGTTCCATTTAGGGATAAAGTGGCAAAACCTGCGCTTTCCTTAAAGTCCTTACCGACAATATTGCCTTGATTCTGGCTGATACGGCTTTGATCATCCACTATTCTCCATAATGCACCCAGAGTATAGTTGTCTTGAATATAACGTAAGTTGATACGTGCCTCTAAAGGTGCTATCTGTGGTAATGGTGTATTGTCTGTGGTATTTTCCCCCCACGCATACATTGCACTCACATCCGCCTGAATTGCATCGGTAAACTGATAACCAATACCCGCTTCTGCACCAGCAATGGTTGCATCCACATTACGTGAATCTGCTGCATTGGCCATCATACTGGTCATCTTGGTTGGATCATAAGTCATCAAGATAAAATCATTGATTAGCCCGGCATAAGCTGAAGCCCAAGTATTTAATGCACCATGCTGATGCTGATAACCTAAGTCCAATTGTAAGGTTTTTTCAGTATCTAAGCGTTTGAAGGTATGCATCGTACCTTCATAATCAGTTCTAAAAAGTTCCCAATAATCCGGCATGCGTTCAACATAGCCAAGACCAAGATAGCTTTTGGTATTATGATCTGGATGCTGGCTTTCTAAGCGCAAAAAAGCACTTGGTATGGTCTCAGTCCGCTTCACCCCTTTTGCAAGTTTTTCCACACTAACATCATCAACGCGCGCACCACCGACCAACTTATGTTGTTCAGTCATCTGATAACTTAGTTCACCAAATGCCCCATAGGAATTAAACTTCATATCTGTCTTCACGGGCATATTCATCATGGCAGAACTCATCCCACCGGCATGATGGTTTTGCTGTGAATCCACACCTGATACGAGTTGAAACTTGTCCCATTCAGTGGTCATTGCAAGACGGGTATTCAGCGTACGGCGCGTAACATTCATGGATTTATCAGCCGCAGGAACGTCTCGTAAGCTATAGTTATCCATGACATGATCGTTAAAGTTGTAATTGATTTGCCCTTCAACTTTTTTAATCACATCATTGATATTCTTTTTCTCAAATCGCAAGCCTAGACTTTCCCGGGCAAATTTAGAGCCATCCATATCACGGCCTGCATACACCACTTCACCGTCGGCTTTTCCCCCACTCAGTTCGATCCATGTATTTTCGTCCGGTGTCCAACCCAATGCGACATCGGCATTCCAGCGTTCCCAATCCGATGGAACAGTGGTGCCATCACCATCTTTATAACTATCCGACACAGAACGATTGGTATTCAGGCGGATATATTTTTTTTCATCGCCGATTGCCGTTTCCACATTCTGATCCAGACGACCATAAGAACCGAGCAGCACACTGGCCTGACCACGATAATTTTTTTCAGCCGTTAATTCTGTTTCCGGACCACGCTCAAAAATAACCGTCGCAGCCGAACCGGTATTGGCATATTGCACCGTCTGCGGTCCTTTAATCACCGAGATCCGGTCATAGCTTTCCGGGGAAATATACGACGTCGGTGAATCCATACGACTTGGGCATGCCCCGAGGTTTTCCGTACCATCGGTCAAAATTTTAATCCGTGAACCAAACATACCACGGAAGGTGACATCCCCATTGGTTCCAGCACCGCTATTGACTGAACTAAAACCGACAATACTTTGCAGATAATCTGCACCATCTGTCGCCGGAATCGGCTGGATCGGCTGTTTGGGATCGGCATGCACAATCAAACCATTGGCATCATTGCCCTGATGAGCAGTTACCACAATCGGCGCTAAGGTTTGAACAGTAGTCGTTTGTTGCTCGGCAAATACAGCCGCTGAATAACCGGCAACACAAATCGCAGCCGCAAGTGGCTGTAAAAAGAATTTTGGCTGAGCCATTTTCAATCTCACTTAAATCATAAATATAACTGTGCCTAAGTCAGTGAAGACCCGGCGTATAAAACATGGTTTAAGCGAATATTGGCGGGGCTCGCCCTTGAGGAAGAAGAAAGAGTCGCTGTAAAACAAACCAGACATGACTAAAAGTCTTCTGGAATGCCAATAAGCGTACTTGAATACGGTCTAAAACTTCTTTGACCTCCAGTTCAGGAGGCAAAACCAAATTACCGTAGACGGTACAATACTGACATTGATGATCAGCATCATGATGGCCATGTTCTACAGGCTGCTGTTGATGATCTTGATGCAACTGATGATGTACATGTGTGGATGCGGAAATGTACGATGAAGCAGGTTTTTGCAATAATGCACGCGTAATGGTTTCACAGACCGGAGCAATCTGATATTGCTTCGGCAGCAAAGGCTGTAAAAACACAGCAATCTGTAAAAATACGGCTATACAAGATAGCAGTAGACCACTACGAAAAAGCACAGGCAAATCCTAAAATTTGTCGGCGGCCAGTATAACAAAGCCCAATTTAAATTGGGCTTTTTTTTAAACTATTTAATCCGGAAATTGTATGGATTAGCGTTTCACCGCGACTTTTTCTTTTTGGCGCTGACGCACTACTTTTTCCACTTTTTCACGTGCACGTTGACGTTTTAAAGGCGATAAATAATCGACAAATAATTTACCATTTAAGTGATCCATTTCATGTTGAATACAAACAGCGAGAAGTTCGTCTGCTTCCAGCTCAAATGATTGACCCTCAAGGTTAATTGCCTCGATTTTTACACGTGACGGACGCTCAACTTTATCGTATATTTGGGGCACTGACAGACAGCCTTCTTCATAAGGCTGAGTTTCTTCAGTTAATGGCGTAACTTTGGGGTTAATAAAGACCATGGGTTGATCTTTATTTTCAGATAAATCCATGACAATCAGCTGAATATGACGATCCACCTGTGTAGCAGCCAAACCGATACCTGGGGCTTCATACATGGTTTCAAGCATATCGGCTACGAGCTGACGAATTTCATCAGTAACTTCTTCGACTGGTTTAGCAATGGTACGCAGACGGGGATCCGGGAAACTTAAAATAGGTAATAAGGCCATACGGTGTCCTCACTTATGCCATTGATCAAAAAACAAAATGAAGGAATGCTTCATCAAAAAAATGTGTGTAATATCGTTATTATAACGCAACTACATACATAATTTTAGGAATTATGATAATGAAAAAGGTTTTGAAGGGCATGCCAACTTTTAGTGCCTTGGGGTTTAAAAAACAATTGTTGGCACTTGCCGTATGTGTAAGTGTTGGGGCTGGCATGGTCAGCATTGCTGAAGCAGCACCTGCCCGTAATATCAATCCACCTGCATTAAAAGCCGGAGCACCACAAGTTTATGTGGTAAAAAAAGGCGATACTTTATGGGATATTTCCAAAAGATTTTTGAAGAATCCAGTACGTTGGCCTGAAATCTGGGCCAGCAATAAACATGTGAAAAACCCACACTGGATTTTCCCGGGCGACCGCCTGCTCATGTGTACCTATAACGGCAAACCAATTATTGGTAAAGATGAAGGTGATGGCTGTGAAGGGATTATCCGTCGTTATACCGGTGGCACTAAGTTACAACCTCAGGTTCGGGTAGAATCATTAAACAATGCCATTCCAGTCATTCCGCTGGAACACATCAAGCAGTGGTTAGAACGCAGCACCATTGTTGCACCTGAATCCATCACAGGTACGCCATACATTTTAGGCACGGCGGATCAACGTGTTCTGGCGGCTAAAGGTCAAACCGTTTATGCACGCGGTAATGGTCTGGAAGTGGGCCAACGCTATGCAGTTTACCGTGAAGGTGAACCGTATATGTTTACCGATGCAAAAGGCAAAAAATACAATGCCGGTCTTGAATTGATTCAGGTGGCATCTGGCATTGCCATCCGTGGTGAAAATGACATTACTACGCTTGAACTGACAGATACCTATAATGCTGAAGTTCGTCGTGGTGACCGTGTACTGCCCGAATATGATCCAATGCTTCCAACCTTGTTCTACCCAACCAATGCAGAAGATGTAGCTGCCGGTGGCCAAGTGGTTCGCGTGATGGGATCAATTGGCACTGCTGCAAAACACAGTGTGGTGACGATTGACCGTGGTAGTTTGCAAGGCGTTCAAGCTGGACATGTATTGACGGTGAGCCAGAAAGGCGAAGTCGTGACTGACCCGAAAACCAAAGAGCGTATTCAACTCCCTGGACAGCGCATTGGTAACATCATGGTATTCAAGAGCTTTGATAACCTGAGTTATGCCTATGTACTGGATAGCGAATTGCCAATTAAAGTGGGTGCTGGCATCCAGCCACCTCTGATGGATGAATAATCCTTCAATCAAAATAAAATAAGGCTGAGATTCAGCCTTATTTTTTAAACAATAATTTAAACAATAAAAAGAAGACATCTTTAAAGGTCTCATTATGCTCAGTTCATTAAATTCCTTGCAGCTGGATTACATTCGCGTATGGTTTCTGGTACAACACTCACTGACCAGCTTTTATAAAATCAATCAACACTATACCCATCTGGCCAAAGCAACACAGCCTGACCAAATTGAAACCTGGCAAAAACTTGGCATTCACAAAAATCATATTCAGCGGCTGCGAGATTTTCACCTTCCTGAATCACAGCGGCAATTTCAACATTGTATTGATCTGATTCAAAAACAGAGTGATTTTGTACTGTTGCAGGATGATGCATACTACCCGCAGCAACTACTGCCCTATGCCGATAGGCCGCCGATCCTGTTTGGTCAGGGCAATGTCCAAGCCCTGTTACAACCGCAAATTGCCATTGTCGGTAGCCGTAAACCCAGCAATCACGGACGCCAGGTGGCCTATGACTTTGCTTATTATCTCAGTGAAAAAGGCTTTTATATCAGCAGTGGCTTGGCACAAGGCATTGATGAAGCCGCTCATCAGGGTGCTTTGCAGCACAATCGCACCATTGCCGTGATGGGTACAGGCCTAGACCTGACCTATCCCAGTCAAAATCATCCGTTGCGACAGCAGATTCTTGCTCAGGCCGGTACGGTAATCACCGAGTTCTTGCCTGGAACCCCTCCTTTACAGCAACATTTTCCACGGCGCAACCGCATTGTCAGTGCCTTAAGCCTCGGGGTCATTGTTGCAGAAGCTGCACTGAAAAGCGGCTCTTTAATCACGGCAAAATGGGCAGCAGAACAAGGCAAATTGATCTTTGCCATTCCAGGACATATTTATAGCGAGCATCATCAAGGTTGCCATCAACTGATTCGTGAAGGTGCCATTTTAGTCGATCATCCTGAACAGTTGATTGAAGATCTAGCCCTGCCGACACAATGGCATACTCAACAGCACAGCGAACAGGCCAGCAAACTTGCCCCTTTGGATACCCAACCCGAACTGCCAGCGCATTTAAGCGTTTTGTACAATCAGCTGGACTGGGTCGGGCAACTTCTGGATGAGCTGGTCATTCAACTGCAGTTAGACATTGCCACCCTGACCAGTCAATTGATGGAACTGGAATTACTTGGCTTGTGCACCCAACAAGCTGGCATATATCTACGTTGTCGTCCAGGCAAATAAGGTTCACAATAGCGCTTTAATCAATTTGAAGAGAAAGGTCTGATGATTAGCACCTCTGTTGCCGAAGCTGCTCAATGTTTAAAACAGGGACATGTTTTAGCATATCCCACAGAGGCAGTTTGGGGCTTAGGCTGTGATCCTTTTAACGAACAAGCGTTCCTGGAAATTCTACGTTTAAAGCAACGTCCCATTGAAAAAGGGGTAATTCTCCTGGCAGCACAAATTGCACAGGTAGAACATCTGTTAAAACCGCTGACTGCGGAAATGCGCCAACAGGTCATTGATTCATGGAGTCATCGCTCTCCGACCGAACGTGCAACCACTTGGCTGTTACCCGCAGGCGATCATATTCCGGCATGGATTAAAGGCAACCATCCCAAAGTAGCGGTACGGGTCACTACCCATCCCTTATGTGTCGCACTGTGCAATGCCTTTAACGGTTTTATTGTCTCGACCAGTGCCAATCCTGCTGGAAAAAACCCTGCCCGCTCCCTTCAGGAAGCCAGCCAATATTTTTCCAGCCAAGTAGATTATTTAAATGGCGATTTAGGTTTAAGCAAAGAACCTAGCCGTATTGTGGATGCTGAAACAGGTGAAGTGATCCGCGCTTAATGCGGATCACTTTGATATAATACGGGCTGAATATTATTTTCAGGCAAAAAAAAGCTCAACCATATAGGGATGGTTGAGCATAAAAAGGATGTGCATAAATCACATCCAGAGGGTATGTAAATCTGGTTGTGAAGGTTTAAAGATTGTTAAGAATAACTTAAACATTCACGATATAAATATTATGTAATAATTAATTTCTTTATACAAATATATTATTTATCTTAAAAGACAGCTAAAAACTATCAAATATTTATCACTTTTTATTAATAATTTAAATTATCTCACTATTTTTTAATTATCTTTTAGCTAAATATCCATTTTAAATACTTTTTTAAAACTACGACTCAGACTTTATTTCCATAAAAATTAATGATAAAACCAGTTTATTTGTCTGTTTTTTAATCTGTTATTTTTACGTTTATGCATTTAATTTTGCTGTTGTTACTACCCGATCTTTCTTTTGAGCCAATAAAATACCCAATAAAATGACCAGACCACCGATGCTGTGATACACGGTCCATGCTTCACCTAACCACAGATTGGCAATAATGGCCGTACAGACCGGCATTAAATTCATAAAAATACTGGTGCGATTCGGTCCGATCATCTGTACCGCCAACATCCAGACCAAGGGTGCAATCAAAGATGGGAAAATACCGGCATACAGCACACTGCTTACATTGTGTTGATCAATTGCATCCAGCCCCAAGTATAAAACGAAGGGCAAATGGTAAAGCAGGGCAAAAATAATCTGAACATAAAGACTGATCAGCAAGGGAATCTGCAGTTGCCATTTTTTCAGGAAAACGCCATAAAACGCATAAAAAAATACTGCCAGTACCATCATGATATCGCCCGGATGTCCACCAGATTGCAGCAGATGGGTCAAATTCCCCTGAGCCATGACATAAAGCAAACCGGCAAAAGACAGCATGCTGCCTACAACAGCAAAACGGTTAGGCATGTCCTTAAGCATGAGCATGGACACAAAAATGGTAAATACCGGAATAAAGGCATTGATAATGCCCATGTTAGTCGCAGTGGTATAATGCGCTGCGCTATAGCCCAACCCTTGATACAGCACCATACCAAAAGCACCAAGAACGGCGAGCTGCTTCCAGTGTGCCAAAACTAGCTGACTTTCACGCCAGACCTTGCCCAGCATAAACGGGGTTAAGACGATAAAAGCCACCAGCCAGCGATAGAAACTGATGCTAACCGGAGAAATATAGTCCGCCACATAACGGGTTACGGTAATGTTCATCGACCAGATTAAAACTGCAAGTAATGGCAAAACAAATGCCCACCAGACTGTTTTGTGTTGCTGTGTCATGCCCTATACCATGCTTGAATGTTCAGTTTTTATTTTTACTGAAGTCTGAAATAATTATAATATCGAATTTCAGACATTAATACTGCGCTCAGGACACTGAAGCATTGGGTTGTGACGATTGAAATGACACCCAATATCTTTCAGGCATGAAAGTACGCATACATAAAGATCAAGGACATTCACATGCTCCAGCAGATTCAAAACTATATAGAAGTGGATGAATTCTTTTATCAGAAAGATGAAATTATTGCGCCACACAGTTCATTATGGGGTGATTTCAATTTTAGTTTGAATGGTATTTTGGAATATGAAATTGAAGGACAAATTTATCTGTCACCACCGAATTATGGTCTGTGGCTCCCTCCACAAACAGCACATACCTCTATCGCACTAGATGAAAAAATCACCCACTATGTCTGTATTCGAGTACATCCTTACTTATGTCAGCATTTTGCACCTTGCACCAAAACCTTAAGTATTCGCCCCTTTCTTCGGCATTTGGTGCATGAAATCTTAGAGCAAAAACAGCAGGGTATAACTACACTACATTATCAGCATTTATTACTGGTAGTGAAGGATCAACTAAAAACTGCAGCGGCATATGATCACTATTTACCGCAAACCAACCATGTTTTGCTTAAGCCGCTATTACAGCAATTGGCCAATCCACAGCTCTTTCACAAGAGTTTGCAGCAACTTCTCAGCGGCTCGCCTATGAGCGAACGACATTTACTGCGCTTGAGCCAGCAAGAATTACAATTGAGCTTATCGGAATGGCGCAATCGGGCTAAAATTTTATATGCAATCTCTCAAATTCGCCAAGGCAAGACAGTGAAAAAATTGGCCTATGAGCTGGGTTATCAGCACAGTTCCAGCTTTATTGAGTTTTTTAAACGCTATACCGAACAAACACCTGCACAACTGCGTGATATCTAATACTTACATGAACTTAAATAACTACTTTGCAATTTGCAGCAGCTTAACAACAAAAATGCCCTAGTCACGGGCTAAACTCCTATGCCATTTTGATGACAGCACTCTATTAAAGGGAGTCTCTAGCATATATTTCTTAACGTCTTTAATATTTTTTAAATAGTTAGGTCTGATGTTGTCATTGGATCTATAAGGATGCGATATGAAAACACCCTTACTGGCTTCACTCTGTGTTGCCACTCTGGCATTAACAGCCTGTGATAAAAAATCAAATGAAGCACCCGCATCGTCAGCAGCTACCAGCGCTTCCCCTGCAAGTACACAACCTGCAACCGCAGCACTGAGTACAAACAATATCAAAGATATTAAAAATGATTTAATTGAAATCCAGACCCTCTCCCAAAATCGCTCCAAAGAGGCTTTAGACTTGCAAAATAAAGCCAACCAGGCTGCGCAAAAAAATGATAAAGCCGCACTAAATACGATCATTGCAGAAATGAAAACCTATATTGCGAACTTTAACCGGGATCTGGATGCTTTAGCCCTGAAAAGTACCGAGCTAGACAAAGTACGTGGCAAAATTAAAGAATCCAATAATCTGGGTATCGAACTTGCTGAAGAAAGTATTGCCGAAAAACCGGATATGAAAAAAATTGCTGAACTGCGAGACCAGGCAACGCAATTGCAAAAAGAACTGGTCGCCGACATGCAGGCTCTGGAAAACAAAGTCAAAACCGCACAATAATGCATTGCATGATAAAAACAGGTCGATTGGCCTGTTTTTATTTACCCTGCATGAAAGATTACCATCCAGATCTCAATAAAAACTTGTCGATCGACACAATAAGCTTTAAAACAAAGCAGTCATTCACATTCAAATATTCAAGGACTTTCTCATGAGCCAATCTGTTTATGATATTCCGGTCAAGACCATTGCCGGACAGGACATCACCTTAAATCAATATGCAGGCAAAGTATTGCTGTTGGTGAATGTCGCCTCTAAATGCGGTTTAACCCCGCAATATGAAGGCTTAGAAAAACTGTATAAAGAAAAGAAAGACCAAGGACTGGAAATTTTAGGTTTTCCTGCCAATAATTTCCTGGCTCAGGAACCGGGTTCTGATGCAGAAATCCAGGAATTTTGTTCTTTAAATTATCAGGTGGATTTTCCGCTATTTTCTAAAATTTCCGTAGCAGGTGAAGATAAGCATCCGCTTTATCAAACCCTGACTCAGGCCATTCCTGAACGTATTGGCGAAGGACCTTGGTGGAAAGATCTGGTCGATTATGGCCTGACTCCAAATGAGCCGCCTGAAGTGTTATGGAACTTTGAAAAATTCCTGATCAATAAAAAAGGGGAAGTGGTGGCCCGCTTTGCACCAGACATCACAGCCGATGATCCGCGTATTGTTGATGCGATTAATGCTGAACTTGCCAAATAAAAGTATGCTCTAAACCGGCCGGTTCAGCGTGTTTAATTCAGGCTGAAGTCGGCTTTATTTTTCTCTAATCATTTTAACTTTCAAAAAACTGTCCAGACATGAAATCTGTTAAAAATGGCCAAAACCTGGCGAACGTCAGGCTATTTCTACCCCCGGTTTTTATTATCATATCGGTGCAACAACCTGCCGCATGAATGAGATGCCAGTCCAAATCATCACCAGACAAAACACACTACTGACGGATAATGAAAGCCGATTGCCCTAGCACTTTGAAAATTCCCGATCAGCCAGCAAAGGGACATCGGAGCTGGTTGTCCACAGAAATTAGCAGATTCAAATCAAGGCAGGAATTCAGAGAGTTGCATGCCATTCATGCTTCAGAGCAGGCAGCAAATTACATTTATACAATAGATTATTCACGTTTTCTCTTTAACTTAGAGGTGAAATAAAAATATCGGCTGACAGCTATTTTTAATATAGGTAAACCCATGAAAAAACTAGTACATGCTGGACTCTTTGCTTTAACCACTGCCGTGCTGGCAGCACCTGCAGCAATCGCCGCGCCACCTGCTCATGCCCATGAAAATAACAGCCATGCCCAAAATATGCATCCGGGTGACACACATGGCCAACAGCACGCTGGACAGCGTCATCATGAAGTCATACAAGATCGGGTTTTAAAACCATCCCGCGACTGGAAAGCCGGTCAAGCCCTGCCTTCACATTATTATGGTAAAGGCTATGCAATTGATCATAAGCGTTATAAAAATCTGAGTAAACCGGGCAAAAACCAGCGCTGGATTCGCGTCAATGGCGACTATGTACTGATTAACACGCTCAATCACAGTATTGTGAAAATTATGACAAATTGAGCTTAGTCATTTATGTAACCTGAGTTCGATATAAAAAAAGAGTAGAAAAAAAGCCCTGTTTTTGTAACATATTGGTTCTCAAGACAAAATGTTATAAAACAAGGCTTCTCAATGGATCATATTACCGAATTATTTTGTATTTTGGATGATTTCTGCAAAAAATTTAATGAATCTTTAGAGAAAGCTTTAATTTCTAATCAAAAAACCAGGTTGAAAAAGTCAGCTTTAAGCTTGTCTGAAGCAATGACCATTGTCATTTTATTTCATCAATCCGGTTTTAGATTCTTCAAATATTTTTATTGCCAAATGATCGTTCCATTCTGGAAATCTGCTTTTCCTAAACTGCTTAGCTACAACCGATTTATTGAAATCATGCCCCGTTGTTTGCAAGCTCTGAGTAGTTTCTTCCATCAGGTGAAAGGAAAAGATACGGGAATCAGTATCATTGACTCCACTAAATTGGTAGTTTGCCATAATCTTCGGATTAAAAGGCATCGTGTATTTAAAGGCTTGGCCGGTCGTGGAAAAAGTAGTACGGGTTGGTTTTATGGTTTTAAATTACATCTCGTTATCAATAATTTAGGTGAAATTATTAATCTCAAGCTGACATCGGGAAATGTTCATGATGTTGCTATATTAGAATCTTTAACTCAAGAATTAAAAGGGATCCTACTCGGAGACAAAGGCTATTTGAGCAAAGCAAAAGCCGAAGCTTTAGCAGCAAGAGGACTGAAAATATTGACCCCATCACGTCGGAATATGAAAAATAAACCCATCCAAACTGAAGAAGAAAAACAATTACTTTGCAGAAGAGGATTGATCGAAACAGTGAATGATCAATTAAAAAATTTACATCAACTTGAACATTCACGTCATCGTTCGGTAAATAACTTCATGGTGAATATCATGGCTGCTGTAGTGGCTTATTGTTTGAACCCCAATAAGCCAACTTTCCAAAATATGCTAAAAGGTTAAGTGGATTTCATCGAACTCAGGTTATGTAAAGTTAAGAGCGCTGCAGCGCTCTTTTTTAATAACTCAAGCGCTTATATTCAAAATATTTGTTATCACTTTGCAACAATTAGTTTTTTCTCCACATTCTGTCCCTATATTGTGATGTATTGATTGAAGCTGAAATGAAAGAGATATGAAAAAATTCATCCAAAATGCGGTTTCTCCTTTTGTGATGTTTAGTGCGGGCCTTTTGCTGATCGGTTGTGAACAAGCCAGTACACCGGATTCAACTGAAAATGAAACATCCAGCGAAGTCTCCGAACAGGTCTCTACCCCGTCAGCTACAGAAGCCTCAGCTAATAAAACGGAACTGAAAAGCGGAAACATGTTTTATATTGTCCGCGATGTTGCCGATATGCAATTGAAAACCGGTGACTATATTGAACAGCTCAAACAGAGCCAATCGGATTTAGAAGCGGCTGTTTCCAATCATGATCAGCAGCAATTACAAAGCACTGCAGAATCCTTAAAAGCCCAGTTAAAAGGTTTTGATCAGGCACTCAGCAGCTTGAACCTGAAAAGTCAGGAAATTGATTCTATTCGTCAAAATGTGATGCAGGCTAATCAGCAAGTACTAGCTACCCCGTTTTTAAATGGCGAGCTCGACTTGACTCAGGTCGATTTCAAGAAAATTGAACAACAAATGGGTACTATCCAGACGGAAATGATTAAACTGGCCGGGATGATGATTCCTGAAGGTCAGCATGATTCAGGTCCAAGTGAATCAGATCAGGAAAGTTAATCCCCCTGTAGATAAAGCCTCTAAAAATAAAGACCAATTCAGCGGTCCCGCAGAATTGGTCTGTTTAAATTGAAGATTAAAGTCTCATATCAATCACGATACGGCCATCAATTTTACCCTGCTCCATACGCTCAAAAATATCGTTAATATTCTCAAGCGGTTCTACATGGATATGCGCCTTGACCTTGCCGCGCGCTGCAATATCCAGTGCTTCTTTCAAGTCCAGACGCGTTCCGACAATCGAGCCGCGCACGGTAATCCCTTCCAGCACCATATTAAAAATCGACAAGTCAAAGGTTCCCGCTGGCAAACCGTTTAAAACCATAGTGCCACCACGACGAACAATCGCCACAGCCTGTTCAAATGCCTTTGGCGATACCGCAGTCACCAAAACACCGTGACAACCCTCACCCGTGGCTTTCATGACTTCTTCCTTGACATCCACTTTCAGGGCATTAATGGTCACATCGGCACCCAAGTTTTTGGCCAATTCCAGTTTAGAATCATCTACATCAATTGCCACCACATTAAAGCCCATGGTCTTGGCATACTGAATTGCCACATGACCTAGACCGCCAATTCCGGAAATGGCGACCCAGTCCCCGGTTTTGGCCTCAGTCATTTTCAAACCTTTATAGACTGTCACGCCAGCACATAAAATCGGAGCAATTTCCAGCAAATCGACACCTTCAGGAATCACGCCGACGTAGTCACCATCTGCCAGGCAATATTCAGCAAAACTGCCATTCACTGAATAACCCGAATTTTGCTGTTTCTTGCACAAGGTTTCCCAGCCAGCATAGCAATGATCGCAATGACCACATGCAGAATACAGCCACGGAACACCGACAATATCACCCACCTTTAAATGCTCTACACCCTCACCGACCTCAATGACTTCACCCACGCCTTCATGTCCTGGAACAAAAGGTAAAGTCGGTTTTACCGGCCAATCCCCATGCATGGCATGCAGATCGGTATGACAAACACCTGTTGCAATAATTTTCACCAGTACTTTGCCCGGACTGATTTTCGGAATTTCCAGCTCTTGTATTTGCAGCGGCTGGTTAAATGCCGTAACCACCGCGGCTTTCATTGTATTCGCCATATTGATGTTCTCCATATTATGCATACTGAGAAGACTCTTGTTAGAGGAGCCACAGCTCTACTATATCGAACAATAAATCATCAAAATGAGTGGATTTGTATCGGATTTGATCACTTTAGATGTGCTTGCCGTTCAGCAGTACAAGGGGGGGGCCGGCTCTAAAATAATTGTTTCTTAGTTTGAAGCCGATTTGAAAAAAATCCCTGGTAAGACTATAAATAACAGCAAGGGATAGCCGATCTTGCTAAAGTCGGGATTCGGGCAACGGATAAGAACTAGACATGTCGCATTTAACTCAGATTTTTACTAAGATTTATAGAGAGTAAACATAATTATTAAAGGTGATTTTTCATCTTAGCGATGAGGTTCATTCTTACCGACTCATAGATTTTACTGTACACGCCATTGTTTAAAAGCAGCCTGCATCGCTTGTTTTTCTTTAGATGAGGCTAGACGGCTTTCCATAGCAGAAAAATCACCCTTATATGCAGAAGCAACCATCGACTTTGTCAGTTCCTCAATACTCTTTCGACCGTACTGTTTATAATCCAGAATTTCATCTTGCGTTAAAACCAAGTCCCAGCAGGATACGACCGAGCTCATATCCACTGCAATACCAAGGTAATAATAAATATCTTCTTGGTAAAGTTCCCAAAAGTGCGGTTCATGTTCGATAAGGTTCATCTAAAACCATAAGCGTTCAAAGTAGATACTTTTAATCTATACCCAATACCTGCTTATAACCTATGCAACTTTAGATATTATTTTTGCACTGTTAAAATGAAATAGAAATTGTTTGGCTTGAAATAACCCGGCAAAAGCCAATTTTCCTAAAGTAAAAACATGCGCATGGGTAATCTAAAAAGGTAGAGATATAAGCTGGAAGTAAGATCGAATGAAATTTTAAGTTAAAAATAGAACAGTGCTCTGTGTTCTATTTTCCCTCTATACAATTGATGTTTTTATAAAAAACATTATCCACTTCTCATTTTTCCTATAATATGTACAAATAGCAAACACAAAAAATATTTTATAATATGAAAAAAATTATTCTTGTGGTGGTCTGTTTAGCAATCATGGCGTATGGCGTGTTGCATTTCATCATGCCTGAAAAAGCTATGCCACGCTTAAATCAATTTTTTTCTCACCCTATAAAAGATGTTCAACTGATTCAAGACTGGCTCAAACATAATCAACAACAGCAGTTGTTATTGGTTGATGTGATCCAACCGGTCAGCCCAAAGCAAACTGGTCCTTATGTTGAATATATCAAACAACGAATTGAATTGAATCAACAAAATATTCAGCGTATTAAGCTCAGTCACTACAAAAGCAAAGCATTTAAAGAAATTCAACAGCTGGAAATTCACGCCTTGCAGCAATGGAATAATCTCCATCAAAGCAATATTGTTGATGCTTTTGAACAGCAACAACGTTTTTTAGATTTGCCCATGAAAGAATTGGAACAACTGGACACTGAAGCACGTTACGCACTTCAACAACAAGAAATGAGCGTATTGCAACGGCTACAACAATTGGTCCAACAAAACAGCGATTATGTTGCAGATATTGACCACAACCTGCTTGGTGACTGGCTTGACTACCATTTGATGCAACATGAAATTCACCCAATCATTGTCGAAGGGCAAAGTCCTTCCTCCACTGACACAGATGATCGTTTAGAAGCATTACAAGATTTGCAACTGTATAAACGTTTTCAGCCAGATACGGATGAATATAAATACATCATGGCGCTTTCAACTCAGCTTTGGCATGTTGAATATCCCGCTTCATCCAATCTAGCCACAGCAAACCCGCAACCTATTTCATATGCTGACCAATCTGGAGAAGAAATTATCGTTCCGGAGGATACACCCAAAGCTGAAAAATTGAAGCAACTGATTAAGACACAAGATGACAAAGTGAGTGATATGTTGTTAGCTCAGCTCAGACAGGCTTTCTTTAAAGAAAAATAGAATTAAATATAGAAAATTCACTCTGCTTTTTAAGCAGGAATAATCTCTTGGGGAGGTAAAAAGAATTTAAAAATAAAAAAACCACCCTTTCGGGTGGTTTTTCAATCTCGAACCGTGTCTTATTGAGCGCGGTTTTTGATTTTGCGGATGGTTTCCAGCTGAGCAGCAGTTTCTGCAAGAGCAGCAAGCGCAGCAGCAGAGTCCAAGTCGCTCTTTTGATTTGCTAGCAATTGTTCAGCTTGTTTACGAGCTTCAATAATTGCTGCTTCATCAAGGTTGTCAGCGCGTACTGCAGTGTCTGCAAGTACTGTAACAACATGCGGTTGAACTTCAAGTACACCACCAGATACATAGATTAACTCTTCTGTACCATTTTCAAGCAGAACGCGGATTGCGCCCGGCTTGAGTAAAGTTACTAACGGAGCATGGCCAGGCATAATACCCAACTCACCGCCAGCACCTTTAGCAATTAGCATAGTTACAGTGCCTGAGTACAAAGACTCTTTAACACTTACAACGTCACATTGCATAGTCGCCATGAGAATCTCCTAAATTAGGTAGCTAATTAAAGTTTCTCGGCTTTAGCAATCACTTCGTCAATACCACCAACCATATAGAACGCTTGTTCTGGGATGTGATCGTATTCACCAGCTAGAAGACCTTTAAAGCCACGAATTGTTTCTTTAAGCGGTACAAGTTTACCAGGAGCACCAGTAAACACTTCAGCTACGTGGAACGGTTGAGAGAAGAAACGTTGGATCTTACGTGCACGGTATACAGTAAGTTTGTCTTCTTCAGCCAATTCGTCCATACCAAGAATCGCGATGATGTCTTTCAATTCTTTATAACGTTGAAGAACGTTTTGAACTGAACGAGCAATTTCGTAATGCTCAGCACCCACAACTAATGGATCTAACTGACGTGAAGTAGAGTCAAGTGGATCGATCGCTGGGTAAATACCAGAAGATGCGATGTCACGGCTCAATACTACAGTTGCGTCCAAGTGAGCGAAGGTAGTAGCAGGCGATGGATCTGTTAAGTCATCGGCAGGTACGTATACCGCTTGGATTGACGTAATAGAACCAGACTTAGTCGATGTAATACGTTCTTGAAGAACACCCATCTCTTCTGCAAGAGTCGGTTGGTAACCTACTGCAGATGGCATACGACCTAGAAGTGCTGATACTTCAGTACCTGCCAGTGTATAACGGTAGATGTTGTCTACGAACAATAGTACGTCACGGCCTTTACCGTTTTCGTCTTTCTCGTCACGGAAGTACTCAGCCATGGTCAAACCAGTCAACGCTACGCGTAAACGGTTACCCGGTGGCTCGTTCATCTGACCGTAAACCATCGCTACTTTGTCAAGTACGTTAGAGTCTTTCATCTCGTGATAGAAGTCGTTACCTTCACGGGTACGCTCACCAACACCAGCAAACACAGATAAACCTGAGTGCGCTTTAGCGATGTTGTTGATCAACTCCATCATGTTTACAGTTTTACCAACACCGGCACCACCGAACAGACCAACTTTACCACCTTTAGCGAACGGGCAAAGTAAGTCAATGACTTTAATACCAGTTTCTAAAAGGTCAGTAGATGCTGCTTGTTCAGCATAAGAAGGTGCTTGACGGTGAATCGGCAAACGTTCTTCAGTGGCAACTGGACCAGCTTCGTCGATAGGGCGACCAAGAACGTCCATGATACGACCTAAACATGCAGTACCTACAGGTACAGAGATAGGCGCGCCAGTGTTAGTTACGTTCAAACCACGCTTAAGGCCTTCAGTAGAACCCATTGCAATAGTACGAACTACGCCATCACCAAGTTGTTGCTGAACTTCTAATGTAGTTTCAGTGCCATCAACGTGGAGAGCGTCATAGATCTTAGGAACGCTGTTACGTTCAAACTCGACGTCGATAACCGCGCCGATGATCTGAATGATACGACCGCTACTCATTGCTGTCTCCTCAATTCAAACTAATAATGTTAAACGGCAGCGGCACCACCAACGATCTCAGAAATTTCCTGAGTAATCGCGGCTTGACGCAGCTTGTTATAAATAAGTTGTAGGCTCTTGATCAGCTCACCCGCGTTATCCGTTGCAGCTTTCATTGCAACCATACGCGCAGACTGTTCACACGCGATGTTTTCAATCACGCCTTGATAAACCATAGACTCGATGTAACGAACCAATAAACCATTTAAAAGCTCTTCAGCTTCTGGTTCATAGATATAGTCCCAACCGTATTGACGGTTCAGACCTTCGCTTTCTTCAGCAGCTGCTAAAGGAACGAGCTGTTCGATCTTTTGGTTTTGAGTCATGGCATTGACAAAGCCGTTTGACACCAGATAAATACGATCTAACTCGCCTTTATCGTAAGCGTCCAACATCACCTGTACAGAACCAGTTAACTGTTCAAGACTTGGCGCATCACCTACGTTTGTAGTTGCACCAAGCACTTTACCGCCGTAGTTTTTAAAAAACGAAACCGCTTTTTGACCAATTAAAGCAAATTGAACTTCAATTGACTGCTCTTGTTGCTGTTGGACGTGTTTAACCACTTTCTTGAACAGGTTAATGTTCAAACCACCAGCAAGGCCGCGATCTGATGACACAATGATATAGCCAACGCGCTTAACTGGGCGTTCAACCATATAACGGTGTTTGTATTCAGGATTCGCTTGGACCAAATGAGCAATTACACGGTGCATATTTTCGGCATACGGACGGCCTTGAGCCATGCGCTCTTGCGCACGACGCATCTTAGAAGCTGCTACCATCTGCATCGCGCGAGTAATTTTCTGCGTGCTTTTGATACTAGCTACTTTGGCGCGAATTTCTTTTAAATTTGCCATACGCTTAACCTAGTATTCGAAGGCTCTTTCGAGCCCTCGAAGGTTGATTCCGTGAACCAAACCAACACTAATCTAGCAAGTTGCTAAATTAGTAAGTTTGAGTCGCTTTGAACTTTTCAATACCAGCTTTGAATTCAGCTTCGATATCTTTGTCCCAAGCACCAGTCTCGTCAATTTTTTGCATTACTGCAGCGTGTTCTGAACGGAAGTAAGCAATTAACGCAGCATCAAATGCAACGATTTTCTTCACTTCAACGTCAGCCATGTAGCCTTCGTTAGATGCATAAATTGAAACAGCCTGGTCAGCAATTGAGTAAGGAGCATATTGTTTTTGCTTCATTAACTCAGTTACACGTTGACCATGTTCAAGTTGCTTACGAGTTGCTTCGTCAAGGTCAGAAGCGAACTGAGCAAACGCTGCCAATTCACGATATTGCGCCAAAGCGGTACGGATACCACCAGACAATTTCTTGATGATCTTGGTTTGAGCAGAACCACCAACACGAGATACAGAGATACCCGCGTTCACAGCAGGACGGATACCTGCGTTGAACAATGATGTTTCAAGGAAGATCTGACCATCAGTAATCGAAATTACGTTGGTTGGTACGAATGCAGATACGTCACCGGCTTGAGTTTCAATAATCGGCAATGCAGTTAATGAACCAGTTTGGCCTTTAACTTCACCATTAGTGAATTTCTCAACGTAGTCAGCAGATACACGAGAAGCACGTTCAAGTAAACGGCTGTGTAAATAGAATACGTCACCAGGATATGCTTCACGACCTGGTGGACGACGTAAAAGCAATGAAATTTGACGGTAAGCAACAGCTTGTTTAGACAAGTCATCATAAATGATAAGCGCGTCTTCACCGCGGTCACGGAAGTACTCACCCATTGTACAGCCAGCATAAGGAGCTAGATACTGCATTGCTGCAGGATCAGCTGCAGCTGCAGCTACAACAGTTGTGTACGCCATAGCGCCAGTTTCTTCAAGCTTGCGTACTACGTTAGCAATAGTCGATTGTTTTTGACCAATAGCTACGTATACACATTTAATGCCAGAGTTTTTCTGAGCGATGATCGCATCGATCGCCATTGCTGTTTTACCAGTTTGACGGTCACCAATGATCAACTCACGTTGACCACGGCCTACAGGGATCATTGTATCTACTGATTTATAACCAGTTTGTACAGGTTCATCCACTGATTGACGCCAAATTACACCTGGTGCTACTTTTTCAACAGCATCAGTAAGTTTTGCATCAATAGGGCCTTTACCATCAATCGGGTTACCCAAAGCATCTACTACACGGCCTAAAAGTTCTGGACCAACCGGAACTTCTAATACACGACCTGTGCAACGCGCTTTTTGACCTTCTTGAAGGCTTAAGTAGTTACCTAAGACAACGGCACCCACTGAATCCTGTTCTAGGTTCAGTGCCATACCAAATAAGCCGCCGTCGAATTCGATCATTTCACCGTACATTGCATCAGCAAGGCCGTGAATACGCACAATACCGTCGGAAACCATAACAATGGTCCCTTCGTTCTTAGCGGTCGCGCTGGTGTCCAGATCGCCGATACGCTGTTTAATGAGCGCACTGATCTCGGATGGATTCAGTTGTTGCATTGCGCTATACCTCAATCTTTTTAAAGTTCAGTCTTCTTTTACGCAGTAATTTTTTATAAATAATTACGCAAGAAGACGAGTCCGCATTTTTTCAAGCTTGTTAAGCGCAGAATCATCTATCACTTGGTCGCCTGCACGAATAACTACACCAGCAATTAATTCTGGTTTAACTTCTACAGAAACATTTACCGCAGCGTTAAAGCGTTTTTTCAACGCATCTGCAAGTAGTTGTTCTTGTGTAGAAGACAATGGGAATGCTGATTCAATCACAACATCCACAGTGTTGTTATTCTGTGATTTGAGCTGTTCGTATTCTGTTTCAATTTCAGGAAGAAGAGTCAAACGGTCATTTTCAGCAAGCAATGTCAAAAAGTTTGACACTGCTGCGGTTTGATCTTCACCTAAAACTTTAGCAAAAACACTTACCTGCTCTGCAGGAGTAAGCTCAGGGCGATTTAAGTAAGCTGAAAATGCTTCGTCTTGCACCGCAGCACTGAGCAAAGTTAATGCATTTGACCAAGCGTCAGTTGCACCTTGCTCAGAAGAGTAAGCAAATGCTGCTTTAGCGTATGGGCGTGCCAACGTCAAGAGTTCAGCCATAATCCGCCTCTCTTAAAGTTTAGCAGCCAGCTGAGTCAGCATGGCATTGTGAGCTTCTGCGTCAACTTGCTGGGTCAGAATTTTTTCTGCACCAATCACTGCAAGAGCAGCAACTTGTTGACGTAATTCTTCGCGAGCAGCATTGATTTCAGTATCAACAGCTTCTTTCGCTTGTTGACGAATACGCTCACCTTCAGCAGCTGCTTGAGTACGCGCTTCTTCTACCAATTGCGCACCGCGACGGTTCGCTTGTTCGATCAATTGAGCCGCTTGTGCTTTAGCTGCGTCTAATTCAGCTTTCACTTGAGCTTGCGCATCGGCAAGGTCAGCTTTCGCTTTTTCAGCAGCGTTTAAGCCATCAGCGATTTTACGCTGACGCTCACTAATCGCATTGATTAGTGGTGGCCATACAAACTTCATGCAGAATGCGACGAAAATCGCAAATGCAATCGCTTGGCCAATCAATGTGAGGTTGATATTCATTGCTATTCCTCAATGGTTTAATTTAGGAATTAAGCTGATTAACCTACAAATGGATTAGCGAAGATGAAGAACAAGCCAATACCAACACCGATCATAGGCACAGCATCAAGAAGACCCGCGATTAAGAACATACGAGTTTGAAGTTGTGGAGCCAATTCTGGTTGACGAGCTACAGCTTCAAGGAAACGGCCGCCTAAAAGACCAAAACCAATCGCAGTACCTAAAGCACCAAAAGCGATCAAGATAGCAGATGCAATTGCAACTAGACCTAAAGTGAGTTCCATGATAATTCCTCAGAGGTTAGGTATATACCAAATTAAAGTAAAAAATTAAGCCCAACCATCCTTTGACAGTCAGGCAATACCATTAATGTTTTTCGCTAGCCATACTCAAGTATACGATAGTCAGCATCATGAAAATGAATGCTTGTAACGTAATAACAAGAATGTGGAAGATCGCCCAAGGCACAGACAACGCCCACTGGATCCAGAACGGTAATAATGCGATGAGGATGAAGATTAACTCACCTGCATACATGTTACCGAAAAGTCGTAGAGCCAATGAAACTGGACGTGCAAGGAATGTTACGAGTTCCAGAATCAAGTTCACTGGAATGAGCAACGCTTTTGCAACTGGGTTACTTGGGTTAAATGGGTTGAGTGCTAACTCGCCGACGAAACCGCCGATGCCCTTTTCACGAATGCTATAGAACAAGATAAGTACAAATACCGACAATGACATACCAAGGGTAACGTTAGGGTCAGTAGATGGAACAATCTTGAAGTAAACGTGATGCGGGTCCATACCAAATACGTTTGAACCAATAATTCCTGCAAGATGCGGGATGAAATCCACTGGAAGTAAATCCATCGCATTCATCAGGAAAATCCACACAAAAATTGTGAGGGCTAAAGGCGCAATTAAGCGTGATTTGCCATGGAAAGTGTCGCGGACACTTGAGTCAACAAACTCGATGATCATTTCAATTGCAGACTGGAACTTGGTAGGAACACCAGCGTTTGCAGCTTTCGCTACTAACCAGAACAACAAACAGAAAACCACACCGAGAGTGATAGACCAACCCATTGAATCCAAGTGAATAGCAGTGAACCCCATCTGTTGAGCTTCATCAGCAGTCTCAGCCAATTTCCAAGAACCATCAGGCATTTTGCCATAGGTTAAATTGGTCAAGTGATGCTTGATGTACTCGGTCGAAGTAAGGGCATGTTCTTCAGCAGCCATAAATCACACCTGGTCAATGTCAAATACTAAATAGAGAGAACGAACATCGCGTGCTGCCTGATATCTCGTTCTTCTCCTAAAAAACTTTTCAATTTTTTGTTGTGTTTAAACTTATTTCCGGAGTCGTGACGCCCAAAAAGGTGCGACCCACGTCATCGTCTGAACAAGTATAAATCCACAAAACAGCGCCACCGCTGACAACGGTTTGACGTTGCTTAAAATTAAAATGAAACCAACAATCACAATTGCAAACTTGCCCATCAAGCCTCTATACATGTTCGAAAGAACCTGTTTTGAAGCTCGCGCACCTGCTGCTCGAAACGATTGCCAAGAAAAATAACAACTTGCAAGCCAACACACCAACGCACCAAGTGCGGCGCTGTAAGCTGCAGTTGAGTCTTTCAGGACCCACGCTATCAAGGCTGAAACAGGGATCATGCATGCTTGTAAAATGACTAAAGCTTTCGCTAATCGTCGGTCAATCATGCGACTAGTTCGGCTCATTATTTATTCACTCACAGCAATCATGCTTGACAAGTTTAGCTGATGATCGTTTTTAATCGCAGGCATTATAGAGTTACACCCCTGAACATGCAATCTTTTCCCGACCTAAGTCGGATTTTTTAATTACATAAATCGCTTTTGAACTCATCCATTACTGTTTAATTTTTGCATTATTTTCGTGCATTTTGTACACACTTATGGGTTTGTTCGGCAAGTTTTTTCCATGCCAGCACAAAGTCCCCTTCCCTGCCCATACTTTCATCGACCGCCTGGAAGGTCACCGGATTCAACTTCTGGTACTGGTTCTTGCTGGCATGCCCTTCTGCCAGGAGGCACATATTACGAGCTGGACGGCTATCATTTAAATACTTGATTTGGGCAATGGTCGGTGCAACATGTGGATCATCGGTCAATGCACCGGAAAATTTCAGGTTTAAAGCACGTTCCAGATACTGATAGGCATCATGATATGCCCAATAAGGCTTTACTGTTGCATTGTTATTGTATTGTTGTGCACTCAGCAGCATCTCTTGAGCAAAGCGTTTGGCATTGGCCCAGTAGGCTTCTTTATGTTCGGGTAATTGCTGTGAACGCAGGGCTGCAATAAAAAAGCCGATTCGTACAGCATTGTTGGGATCTAGCCACACATGTGTATCGACCGTATTGTTCAACGCCACACCACGAGTAGTACGCTGCGGCAGGGTTTGCACAATACCGGAATCTAAAATCGAAATCGCTTTGGGATTATCAGACAACAGCTTATTCAATGGAGCTTCATGTGCCTTACCCAGCCAGATCACCAGTGAGGCATCCAGAATGGCTTTGCGATGCGCTGGCGTCAGGGTAATGTCATGTCCAGACTGATCCCCTAGTAAGAGCACAGGCTTCTCCACGCCCTGAGTCACTTCCTGAGCAATAAGATAAATGGGATGCGTAGAAACCACCAGACTCTGTGTCCAGCCAGCGCTACTAAATAAAGCCAGAACACAAAATGCAAAGAAACGGGACATGAAGAAAATCACCAAATACTCAATAAGTGTTATAATATAACAAATCGACAAAAATGCCTATGTTTATCGAAACGGGTATCGCTTCATGTTAAGATTTAATGTCCTTTGATTTTTATAAATTTCGCACTTGAGGTTTTGCTATGAGCTTATGTTCGCACGAACATCACAATGCATTACATGGCGTACATGACCATCATAATATAGCAACACGTCTTGCTGAAGCAGAAAGTCTCTGTGCAACGACTGGCGCACGCTTAACCCCATTACGTAAAGAAGTGCTGGAACTGATTTTAAATGCCAGCGGTCCTATGGGTGCCTATGACTTGCTGGCTAAAATCAAGAGTGAATCTGACCGTCCTGCTGCACCACCAACGGTATATCGCACTTTGGACTTTTTACTGGAAAAAGGTTTAATCCATCGTTTAACTTCGATTAATGCCTATATTCCATGTTGTCATCCGCGCGAAGGACATCAGGCAGCATTTTTAATTTGTACCGAATGCAAAAATGTTAAAGAAGCCTCTGCTCAGGGGCTATTAAAACAATTAGATGAACTTTCAGCATCTGATCAATTTACTGCGCATCACAGTATTATTGAAATTTCCGGGATATGTCAGCAGTGTCGCAACAAACAGTAACAGTCAATCCCCTAATTGCCCTGGATAAAATCAGTGTGCGGATTGATGACCGTGACATTTTAAAAAATGTGGATTTCGCTTTACACGAGCGAGAAATTGTCACCCTGATCGGTCCAAATGGTGCGGGAAAATCTACCCTGATTAAAGTGCTTTTAGGCATTGTAAAAGCCAATTCAGGAAAAATTCATAGCCATAAAAAACTCAAGTTTTCCTATGTGCCGCAAAAGTTTAGTCCATCGCATAGCCTGCCTTTGCGGGTGCAGGATTTATTGGCTTTAGAACACTGTGATGCAGATATTAAAGCAGAAATTATTCGTGATACCGGCATTACCAAATTACAGGATTGTAAAGTTCAGCAACTTTCAGGTGGTGAACGGCAACGAGTGCTATTGGCACGGGCTTTACTGCGTCAACCCGATGTTCTGGTCCTGGATGAACCGATGCAGGGTCTGGACATTCAGTCTGAAGCTGAATTGTATGAATATGTCAGAAGCCTGCCGATCAAATATGGCTGTGCCGTGTTGATGGTCTCACACGACCTGCAATGGGTCATGCAGGGTACACATCGCGTCGTCTGTTTAAACAAGCACATCTGCTGTAGCGGCTTGCCGGAAAATGTGCAGCAGCATCCGGAATATCAGGCTATTTTTGGCACCAATCGGGTGTTCTATCAACATCATCATGACCACTGTGCGCATGGTGACAGTGCGACTCCGTGTCAGCATGATCCTCGTCCACATATTCACCCTGAACCGGAAGCTTAAGCCATGATGGAATGGTTACAACTCTTGTTACCTGCATGGACCATGGGAACCTTGTTGGTGTTTCTGACGGCTCCGCTGGGCTGTCTGATGTTATGGCGACGGATGTCTTTTTTTGCCGACACCATGGCACATGGCACTTTATTGGGCGTGGCGATTGCAGGTGCTTTGAGCCTGCCTTTATGGTTGGGCGTGAGCTTTCTGGCCTTTTTATTGGTGGCTATTTTATGGGTACTACATGATCCTCGCCTACCCAATGATGCCTTACTGGCACTTTGTTCAGCCACCCTGCTCTGCTCGGGCTTACTGTTTATTCAGCATATTCCAAGTTTAAGACCTGAACTGCTCAGCTATTTGTTTGGCGATCTGTTGCAAATTTCCTGGTCAGACTTGCCGATGTTTGCCCTAGTCATTATTGCGGCTTTAGCTGTGTTGTATAAAAACTGGCAAGCACAGATTCAGATTGCGATTGATCCCGATATGGCAGTGAGTGAAGGCGTGAATGCCAAATGGCAACGTCTGGTGTTTATGCTACTGCTGGCCCTGTTTACCGTATTGGCTTTGCGTGCGGTCGGTTCATTGTTGATGGGCGCTTTACTGGTGATTCCGGCATTAACAGCACGTTTGCTGGCAAACTCGCCGAAACAGATGGTGGTTTGGGCTTTTGTGATTGCACAAATCGGGATTAGTGTCGGGCTATGGTCCAGCGCAGGACTCGATACCTCTACCGGCCTGACCATTGTCCTGACTATGGCAATTTTATTTGCGGTGATTTTTACCGTACAAAAGTTCAAGAAGCTGAGCTAAGGTGATGACCGGCAAGCGATACTTTATTAGTGCTTGTCTGCTTGGACAAAAAGTTCGTTACGATGGACAAGATTGTTTAGTCAGGGAATTAGTTTCATATTTAATACCTGATCAATATGTGAGTTTATGTCCTGAGATCAGTGGCGGACTGCCTACCCCTCGCCCGCCTGCTGAAATTCAGAATGCATCAGGTAGAGATGTTCTGAACAATCATGCGACTGTAATAGATCGAGAAGGCATGAATGTTTCTGATGCCTTTATTCAAGGGGCTTATGCAGCCTTAGCCTTGGCGCAAGAACATCAGGTTACTCATGCCATCCTAAAAGCAAATAGTCCATCCTGTGGCAGTGACTTGATTTATGATGGAACATTTACAGGAGATAAAATTCAGGGTGAAGGCGTAACCGCCGCGCTGTTTAGGAAACAGGGTATTGTGGTATTAACTGAACATGAATTCCTTCAGGCTTTAAAACTCACTGAACGCTGATACATTTCAACTTTATCCAGACAATAGTTTTATTCTAGCCAAAGCTTCAAACGGCTTTTATATATACTGTTCAAATAAAAAACAAAATAAGTTTTCCAATGAATATTCACACCTTCGAACTATGGGCGCGTTATCATCTTTGGGCCACCCATCGCTTAAGCATATCTCTACACACTGTTTCTGATGAAGATTTTGCGAAAGATTGTGGTCTGTTCTTCAAAAGTATTTTGGGTACACTGAACCACTTGCTTGTTGCTGAACATGAACTTTGGTTTTCTCGTTTTTCTAAAGGGGAATCACCCGCTATCGCCTTAAACAGTGTGATTGAGACTGACCGTCATCGATTATTAGAACGGCTGCTTCAAAGTGCTGGGCTGTGGCAGAGCTTGATACAAGAGCTAAACCAGGAAGCTTTAGATGGCGTGCTACATTACCGGAATACACGGGGCCAAGACTTGAGCCTACCTTATGCAGCAACACTAATGCATGTGTTCAATCATGCTACCCATCATCGCGGACAAATCACGGCTGCAATGACGGCTTTGGATTATGCATCACCGGAACTGGATATGTTATTTATGCTGATGGAAGAACAACAGGCTGTGACTTAATCCATTCTCATTTTATTGATGTACCAAACTTAATAACGTTGCTGCACAGGCAAACAATACCGCAAAGGTCCGGTTCATATATTTCTGCTGTTCCGGCGATTTTAAAAGTCTCAGCACTTTGGCGGCCAATCCTGTATAACCCGCCATCACGATCAGATCAATCGTCACCATGGTGACTGCCATAATCAGATACTGAATCCATTGTGGTTTAGACAAATCCAGAAACTGTGGCAACACGGCAAGTAAAAATACAATCGCTTTCGGGTTGCTCATATTGACCAAGAAGCCATATAAGACCAATTTAGGAATCGATTTAGTCGGTTGTTGATGTTGAATCTCAATGGCCTGTGCGGGTGCTGTCCATTGCAGGTATGCCAAATACAAGAGATACGCTACGCCAAACCATTTCACCACCCAAAAAGCCCAAGGTGTCGTGGCAAATAGCACCCCGACCCCAGCTGCCACAATCCCGATTTGCACTAAAAGTGCCAGCTGTAAACCTAAAGCATTCCAGTATCCACGTCGAAAACCATAATTTAAACCGCTCGACATCGAAGCAATTGCACCTGCTCCAGGAGAAATACTGATGACCCAGCATGCCAGCATATAGGCAAGCCAAACTTGGTAAGACATAAAATATAAGGAGATAAAAAAGTGAAACTATTATATGACTTTTCATCTTTTAAAGGGCTTAAAAATCGAAGTGCAAACTCAAGCCTTGGGCTATTCACTCAAGCAGTGATGAGGCACAATAAAGCCAGATACGTATTTTATAAAAATTGTTAGGAGCCCTGTATGACTGCCCAATCTGTAATTTTACCGTTACCTTCAGATCATGCCCGGTTTATTGTTTTACGTTTAAAAGACTTAACGATTGAAGAGTTAAAAGAAAAACTTGCGGATTTATTTAGCACCCGTGACCGTTTAATCACCCAGCATCCGAATGCACAAATTAAAACAGGCGTCGCTTTTGGTCCGGAGCTTTGGGCAAAACTTTATCATCAAACTCCTGCCGGCTTTAAGCAATTACAACCGATTCAAGGTTCATTCCAGATGCCTGTTGTCCCTGCTGATCTGCTCATTCATATTGCCAGTGCTCGCGCCGACATCTGCTTTGCCTTAAGCCAGTCTTTCTTTGAAGGTATTCAAGACAAAGTTGAAGTACTGGATGAACGGGTATGTTTCCGCTATTTCGATGGACGTGACATGACTGGTTTCATAGATGGCACTGAAAATCCGCAATTCCCCGATGATCGTGCCGAAGTCGCTTTACTCGATGAAGATGCCGGAATTTTTGCTGATGGCTCTTTTGTCTTTGCGCAGCGATATGCACATAACCTGGAAAAATGGAAAAAGTTAAAAGTCGATGCACAAGAAAATGTGATAGGTCGAACCAAGTTAGAGTCGATTGAACTGGATGATGAGGTGAAGCCTAAAGATGCCCACATTGCCCGTGTGGTGATTGAGGATGAGAAAGGTGAAGAAATGGAAATTTTACGCCATTCCCTTCCTTATGGCGAAGGTCGAGGTGACCAAGGTTTATTCTTTATTGCTTATATCAAAAACTTAAACATTATCGATCATATGCTAGAACATATGTTTGGTACAGCTAGTGACGGTATTCATGACCGTTTGCTTCACTTTGTGACGCCAATGGACGGGGCTTATTACTTTGCACCGAGTGAAGAATTACTGGAAGAAGTTTTGGAAGGGTAAAAGTTCAAAGTAGCTACCTTTGTAGCTACTTTTTTATATAAGAAAAAATCAAATAGTCAGAATTTTCTTAAACCCCTCAAAGCACACCATAGTTCCATAAGGAGGCAAAAGAATTAATTACATACTGTTGTATCTTGACATGCTATCCATCCTGAAGTCGTTCGACCATTTTTATTTGTATATACAATATTTAACCATCTAGAACTCACTTCTTTTATTTTAAATTTATCGCCTTTAATCAAATATCCGATATGTTCTGGGGTAAAATTATTAACATCATTAATAAATGTTTTACGAAGTACTATTCCACTATCAAGATTTCCATTCATCCAATCTTTAAATAACTTTGAATTTAATTCATTTTTTAAGTCACTCTGAGTAGAATAAGGAAATTTATATATTATTTTTTTGTGTTTATAATCTATTATATCACCACCACTACCAAAAAAATTAGATAACTTTTCATTTTCCTTACAAAAATTATTTTTATTACACTCATAGGCACGTATCATATAATATTTATTTAAATAATTAAATCTATTTAGTGGGTCTCTATAATCTTCACTATATGAAATCCCAAGAAAAATATTATATTTATCTTTGAAATTGTTAGAAAATATATAATCAATTTTCAGATCATTAGCAGGAACCTCATAAGAATCCATTTTATTTATTTTTTTCCACAATCACTTATATATACATCCAGTATATTAACACTCTCTCTGGACTCCACACACTGATAATCATTTAATTTAAATATATTTTTTGCATAAATAGAAGAATTTAATATTATAGACAGAAAAATAAATATTAATTTTTTTAAAAAATAATTCATTTACATGTACCATATTTAAAAATAAATTTTCTAGCTATCTCTTTTTTAGCTATTTTTCTTTCATTCAATTTCATTTCTCCACCATTTACTAAGTGCGTTATAGAAGTTGTTATACTATCCGAATCAATTTTTATGCTTTCACCTGCTGTAAGACTGACTATTTTTCCATTTTTTTTGTTTTTCCAAAACCAAATCCCTGTCTCTATGGCTACACCATAATTATTTTCTAAAAGATTAGGATTATTAACAATATCTAAACCTGTTCCTTTAGCACAATCTTCATAGCCTATAAAATGGGTTAAGTGTAATAACCCCCTTCCTCTATAATCTCTATTGGGATATTTATCATTTCCATATAAATGAAAACCATATGCAGCATCATTATCGGCTAGATGATTCCAAATATAATTAAGTTTCTGCTGTCTAGTATATCCTCCCATGCCACGTCTCTCAAAACCTAAATTTATTGCCGTTGGAGATATTCTATAAATATTTTCAGGTTTCTTAAAAGTTTTCTTAGTATAATTCAAACTCTCTCTTAGTTTTGTAAAATTCTCAGTTTCTATTTTTCCCTGAGCTAAAATATTAACTAAGTCTCTACAAGAGTTTACTCCATATTTTTTCATAAAGTTAGGTAACTTTAATAATGCTGCTTGAAATTCAGCTTTAGCTTTCGGAGCGATATTCTTTATAAAATCTATGTCAAGTTTTAAAGACTTCCCACAAGTCATACATGTAATACTTTCTGTAATAGGTTTATTAATATTCGGTTCATTTTTCGCTGTGCTACCGATTGTTACATCCACATCTAAATGCAACTTAACTGAACTTTCCTTTATTCTTTTTGGTAAATAATTTACCGATTTGAGTGGCGTACCATCAGGTTTATATACTGTTATTTTTAACCATTTTCCAATATAACCTCGAACTGCAAGCTTTCCATTTGAAACAGAAATTAGATTTTTTTCTTTGCTCTCTAGAGCCAATATTTCAACATTGGTTTTTGCTACATTATATTTATTATCATTTCTATCCAGCAGCGTAATCGTCGATAAACTTTTAAAGTTATCGCAAGATTCATCTAATTGAATAAGGATTGGCTGTTCAGAACCACTGCCAGAATTTACAGATTTTTTTAAAACAAATGTATCACCCGATGTCAGCACTAAAATTTCGATGTCCCGATTTGGAGAAGATTCTATTTCTGCCAGTCCTTCTTGATTGGTACAACGCTCAAAAGAATTTTTCCCTTTGGGACGCGATTGTATAGGAAAGTTGCTCATCACTTTTCCATGACGATCAACCACCTTAAAAAGATTTTTTACAGTTTTACTCTGAAGAATTTTTATGTTTTCTTGTCGATATTCTTCAATTGTTTTGGGTAAATAAACTTTTACCGGATAACTGGCAGATGAGCTTACGGATGAATTCATCATTTTAAGAACTGTATATTCTTTAGCATTCGGTGGTTTAGCTAAAATTTCGATTGTTCTGTTAGAAGAAGCCTGAAAGATGAAAAAACCCTTTTCATCTGTTTTTTGCTGGTTTTCTCTGCTTGAGCCTTGATAACGGGACTTTACATTTAGATTAATAATTCGTTGACCTGATTTATCATAGAATTTAGAAAAAATTGTGATTAGATGACTCATTAATCAAAATCCTCTTCTGTGTAAACTTCATCATCTTCTAAAATTTCTTCTTCTGTTTCTTCTATCAGCTCATCACCATTATCGTTTGATATGTCCTGACTTAAATAAGTATTTAAAGAATTAAACCCCAATGCTGTAAATTCTGTTTGTTGTGGCGTATAGAACCTGAAGGAACTCATATTTTTTTCACTATCCAGCTCATTTTTAATATTTTTAATTAATTTTCCATCTAATTGATCAACAATAAAAATTTCCTTTTCACCCTCTGAAAAACGATTCCAGCTGTAATCCAGCTGATTACTATAAGGCGTTTCAAACATTGGTAAACTGATCTGAGGCATAACTACCTTCCCTCCTCCTACAAAACTATGTTGTCCAGCCTTACTCTCAAACTTGCCACCCGTAGTCGTAAAAATACCTTCTGCATTAATCTTTAACTGTGAACCACCCGCTGTCAGTACAATTTCTTTCGGGCTGGTGATTTCAATCTGGTCTTCGATCGAAATCAGCTTAATGACCTTACGGGCTATGGCTTCAATAGCATCATCCTGTGCTTGAAGCTCGACTTTGCCTTTCGCCGCATATGCACTAAAGCCCTGCTGCGCTGCAAACAGGCTGATCTTGTCTTGAGCATGGCTAATGAATGACTTTTGCGTTGAGAAATTAATTGCATCTCCAGCAGTTTGACTGATCTGCCCATCAGCAGAGAAATGTAAATCTTCATGGGTGACACAGGCGATGGAGCTTGGCGCAGCAAGAATCATTAAAGCCTGTTTAAAGGCATTTGCTTTGGCTTCATCCCTGTGTTCCATCTGTTCTAGAAAATGCTTTAAATTGTCTAAAATGGTGAGTGCATCTGTTTGCTGATTTTTCGCTATGTCATTGAGTGCTTTTGAATGATTGAAACTATTTTCAAGCTGACGTTTGGCCTGATTCACCTCTAAATGATGACCTGCCGCGCTATCTTGTTTATGTGTGGAAATGAGCAAACCTTCACCCGCCCGAACAGCACCCCAGTGATCCGTTCTTAGCTCAAAACCTTCACCACGACCCTCACTGGCCTCAGCAGCTTTGGGATGGCTAAGATGTCCCAAATTCAGCTGACTTGCGCCATGGCTACTCTGTAACTGGCTACTGATCTGTCCAGAGGTATCATCAAAACGCAATTGGTTAAAACCCGACCCACCAACTTCCTGCGAGCGGATACCACTGAGCTTTTTGGTCTCCGGTAACTGCCCTTTGCCATCAAACATGGTCTGATGGCGTTCCGCTTCATGAATCCGCCCCACCACAAAAGGCCGGTCCACATCCCCCTCAAAGAAGTCAATTACCACAATTTCACCAATCCGTGGATGAAAACGCACACCATAACCTTCACCTGCCCACGGGGTCAGGACATCCACCCAGGCTGAATCGCTATCATTGTCATTGCTGCCGGCTCCGCCATCATGTCCATGATCCTCGTCACGGGTAAACAAAAAGCGGACTTTTATTCGCCCCCACTGATCGACATAAATACTTTCCCCTTCCGGACCGACTACTCTGGCACGTTGCGGATACGCTACAGGTCGGTGATTTAGGGGATGAAATTCAGGCACTACGGCAATATTGCGGCGGACCAGATACAGCTCATTCCCCTGTCGTTCCTCACCCTGCTGCTGCCAACGGCTTAAACTCAACAAGCTATCGACTTGCCGATGGATGTCTTTCGGCAAATTATTCTGGTTATAAAAAGACTTGCCTAAAATCAGGAATTCTTTGTCTGAACCCGAATGCTGGTCAATTTCAGGATGGCCGAGCAATTCAAACCAGTAGCCCACATGAGCATCCCGTACACTGCTCTGGGCAGTAAAATATTTGGCCTGCAAGTCTTGGTACTGGCTCAGTTGCCGGTTCAGTTTTTCCAGTTGCTGGTTGTTTGAAACAGTACTTTGATCCGTACCCGTTAAGTCAGATGTCCATGCGGGGCTAATGCTCCAGGCCTGTTCCAGACTTAAGCTTGCATTGTCCTGTACATCACTATGCTGATGCTTGCTCAGCTGGGAATAGGGTTGATCCTGAAACAGCAGACTGGGTTGCCAGCGCTGAGCCTGAACGGCAGTCGATTGCAAAGCGCGTTCGGCAATAAAACTGGTGATGCTGTCAAACACTTCTGCGGCATAGCTACGATGAAAGCGCACCGATCTTCTTTTTAAGGCATTAAACTGATGATTCTCATCAATCAAACATAATTTTTGCGCTTGAATGCCTGCTGCCGAGCTGGCAACGACATGCTCGGCTTCATCAATCAGCCAATTAATGCCTTCGCTGCGCCACAGTCGGGTGAGAAATTCATAATCGGTTTCATTAGCCTGCATCACAAAAGGACGCACATCATATTCTTTGCTCAGGCCTTGCATATTTAAACTGAGACTGGCTGCAAACAGGCCACTTTTGCTTTGCCATTCCCTAAACAGGATTTCGCTAATCTCACGTACGCTTTTGTTCATAAACACGCGACTATTACGGCGCTTGTGCCAAAGTGCAGTCGCATCTTCAAGGGTCAGTTTATACAGGGTCAGTGCACCATCACTTTGCCCCTGACTGGCAGCAGTAATTACCCCGGTCATCCGGGACAGTTCACCTGCATCGGTCACCTGATCCACAGCTACCTGTCCGCCAATAAATTGTTTTAATGGAATATAAGCATGCGTCGACAGACACATCAGTTCAGCTTTTAGGCCCTGATTGATGCGGTGCTGCCCTTCAATACGTTGAATAAAGACCTGAGCATTCAGCAACTCATTGGAAAACTGGATGTGCAGGGCGCGCTTTTGCAAACTTAAGCCCACACTGTCCATTACAGTATGGATATTTTTAAACATGTTCATTTATTGTTGTTATGGCTTTATTTTAATTTGAGACGCATTCTAGGAAATGTTGTTTTTTTCGTCCAGTAGGTTTTTTGTTAATTTTATCCATCAGCGTAATTCAGTTAAATGAATGAAATTAGATAAAAATGTGCAGAGCTTAAGCCTATCCTTTTATTTTGCTGTGCTGCGCTTGCTGTTACACTGAAAAGCAAAAGAATATTGAAGAGTTCGGGTCATGCTTGAGATTCATTCCAAACTACCGGCACAGGGTGTCACTATTTTCAGCGTAATGACCGCGATGGCACATCGCCTAAATGCCCTAAATCTCTCCCAGGGTTTTCCTGACTTTGCTGCCCCACCCGCGCTACTCAAAGCCTTAAGCCAGGCGGCTCTAGATGGTTTTAACCAATATGCACCCAGTGATGGTTTGATTTCACTGCGGGAACAGGTAGCCCAGCAATTTTTACAACGCGATCAACTGGTGATTGATCCGCTGACTGAAATCACCATTACCCCCGGAGCCACGATTGCCATTTTTGTTGCCATTCAAGCACTGATTCATGCCGGTGATGAAGTGATTATTTTCGCCCCCTGTTATGACAGTTATGGACCCAGCGTTAAACTGGTGGGAGCTAAAGCCGTACATATTCCCCTGACCGCCCCACAATTTTCAGTAGACTGGGATCGTGTTAAGAATGCCATTAACGACAAAACCCGGATGATCATTGTGAATACCCCGCATAATCCGAGCGGTGCCATCTGGTCAGGTCAGGACTGGTTAAATTTAATTGAACTGATTCGCGATAAAAATATCATTGTTCTGTCCGACGAAGTTTATGAGCACCTGATTTATGATGGTCAAAAGCACTATTCGGCGCTGTCATTCCCTGAATTACGTGACCGCAGCATCGTGGTCGGTTCCTTTGGTAAAACTTTCCATGTCACTGGCTGGAAAACCGGATATTGTATTGCCTCACCTGAACTGATGAAAATATTCAGACAGGTCTATCAGTTCGCCAGTTTCTGCGGGGTGACACCAATACAAATGGCGCTGGCCACATTTATGCAGCAGCATCCCGAACATATTGAAGGGCTTGCAGATTTTTATCAGGAAAAGCGTGACCTGTTTAATTCAGGGCTGCGTAATTCGCGTTTTCATTTTACCCCTTCACAAGGCACCTATTTTCAAAACCTGAATTACAGTGCTATTCGTCCCGATCTGGATGATGTCGAGATGTGTAAATTCTTGGCTGAACAGCATGGCATTGTTGCCATTCCAATCTCTGTGTTTTATCAGCAAGCACCGGAAAACTTACGTTTAATCCGCTTCTGTTTTGCCAAAAAAGATGAAACCTTAGAACAGGCTACTGCCATTTTATCGGCTGTTTAAGCTCATCATTTGCAATCAAATCCGGCCTTGGTTACGGAATAACTAAGGCTTGTTTAAGCTAACTCAGGTAGGGTTAGCAATGAGAATCAAAAGATAAAAAATCGTTACAGGACGTTCCATGCCTCCTCATCATCACTCCTTGTTCAACCAGCAAAAACTGTGGAAAACATTTCTGATTTTTCTGTGGCCGTTAATTGCGACCAATATTCTGCAAAACCTGTCCGGAACCATAAATACCATTTTTGTCGGGCAAATGATGGGGGTGAATGCCATTGCCGCGGTGGCGGTATTTTTTCCAATTCTGTTCTGCCTGCTGGCTTTTGTGATTGGGCTTTCCACAGGGGCAACGGTATTGGTTGGACAGGCTTGGGGAGCGAAAAATATTGAAAAAGTGCGCTATGTGGTGGGATCTACCCTGTTCATGACCCTCATTGGCGGTAGTATCATTGCCCTGCTGGGGATGTTTTTTGCCGAAAATATTCTTTTGGCCCTAGGTACCAACCCGGAGGTGATGCCCCTATCGCTGCCTTATGTACAGTGGATGCTGGCCGGCAGTCCCCTACTGTTTGTTTATATTATCTATAGCTCGATTTTGCGCGGAGTCGGTGACAGTACCACACCACTGATTGCCTCTGCCATGACCATTATGATCGGGGTCCTGATCACCCCGGTGCTGATTGGCGGATATTTTGGCTTTCCGAAAATGGGCATTATTGCTCCAGCAATTGCGACCGCTGTCGGTTATATGGCAGTCCTGATCTTTTTGTACATTTACCTGAATAAAAAAGGTCACCCGCTGAAGCCTGACCGTCATTTGCTCAGCCATATTCGCCATCACCCGGAAATGAGTATAATTATTCTACGTTTAGGTATTCCTACCGGCGTTCAAATGGTCACCACATCTGTTGCCGGACTGGTCATTGTCGGCCTGGTCAACCGTTATGGTTCACATGCCACTGCAGCCTATGGGGCAGTCAATCAGGTTTTGAATTACATCCAGTTTCCCGCCCTGTCTATTTCCATTGCCGCATCCATTTTTGCAGCACAGGCGATTGGTGCAGAAAAATCGGATCTGCTCAATAAAGTGACCCATACTGCACTCGCTATGAATATCGTGATTACCGGTGGATTGGTGGCTCTAGCCTATCTGTTCTCGAAATATCTGATGACGCTGTTTATCACCGACCCGACGGTGGTGGTACTGGGACAGCAACTGTTATTTATTGTGCTATGGTCCATCCTGTTTTTTGGTGCCAGTGCAATTTTTGCTTCCATCATGCGTGCCAGCGGTACCGTGACCCTACCGATGCTGATTAATATTGCTGCGATTTTATTGATTGAAGTGCCCTGTGCCTACCTGTTCAGTTACTGGTGGGGCTTGCAAGGCATCTGGTATGCCTATGCCCTAGCCTTTGTCATCCTGTGCATCATGCAAGGCATGTATTACCAATTCGTGTGGAAGAAAAAGACCATTAAGGCACTGGTGTAATATTCAGCTTTTAACAGCGAAATAAATCCAAGCAAAAAACTTGTGATTGGCGTATTTCCTGCTTAATCCATATTTTTTATATGGATTTAATTTTATCGTATTTTTAAGCCTGAAAATTCCTTGTTATAACCAGCTGACAACATAAAAAACACAAGGTTTTTCTCATGGCTGAACGTAAAATCCGTCTTGGTGCTTTTATTCCAACCACTTCTCAGCATGCTGCCGGCTGGCGTCATCCGCAGTCACGTCCGCAGAATCATTTAAATATTGACTATGCCATTGAGCTGGTCAAAACGGCAGAACGTGGTTTATTTGATGCCTACTTTTTGGCGGACACTTTAGCTGTACGCGGCGACTGGGGTTCCGCCACCAGCAAAGGCTGGGGTCTGGGCGATAAAGATACTGGCTTTGAACCAGTCACCCTATTCGCTGCCCTGTCTGCAGTGACGAAAAATATTGGTTTTGTCGCTACTGCATCGACCACCTATGAGCACCCATATACGCTGGCACGCAAATACGCCTCACTGGATCATATTTCCAAAGGACGTGCGGCATGGAATGTAGTCACCACAGCCTCTAAACAAGTCGCGCGCAATTTTGGCCTGTCCGAACATCCAGATGCCAAAAGCCGCTATGCACGTGCACATGAATTTATTGAGGTTGCACAGAAACTCTGGGATTCTTGGGAAGATGATGCCTTTATATATGACAAAGCCTCTGGACAGTTTTTCCAGCCAGAAAAATTTCATGAACCTCAGCACAAGGGCAAATATTTTGAAGTGCAAGGAGCATTAAACGTACCGCGCCCGCCACAGGGCTATCCGGTGATTGTACAGGCAGGTCAGTCTGAAGATGGCCGTGAGCTGGCTGGAAAATATGCCGAAGTGATTTTTACTGCACAGCAGAATTTAGCCGATGCACAGGAATTTTACCGTGATGTGAAAGGTCGTTTAGCTAAATATGGCCGTCATCCGGATGACCTGAAAATCATGCCGGGTGTTTCGATTTTTGTGGCAAAAACGGCAGAAGAAGCACAGGAAAAATACGATCTGTTAAACAGTCTTATTCATCCACAAGTCGGTCTGGGTCTGCTTTCCGGTTTGTCCGGCGGAATCGATCTGGAACAATATGACATCGATGAGCCTTTCCCTGAACTGGATGAAAGCTTGATCAATTTTGGCAGTCGCCAGCAGATGATGATTGATATTGCCCGCAAGCATCATTTTAGCATCCGACAACTGTATGAATATGTAGCCTCTGCACGTGGCCACTGGACGCTGGTGGGTACTCCTGAGCAGATTGTGAACCAACTACAAGAATGGTTTGAAAATGAAGCTGCAGATGGCTTTAATATTCTGCCACCAAGCACGCCTGTCGGTTTAAATGATTTTGTCAACCTGATTGTGCCAGAACTGCAGCGCCGTGGCCTGTTCCGTACCGAATATGAAGGCAGCACCCTTCGTGAAAACTTGGGACTGAAACGTCCGGAAAACCAGTACGTACTAGCACAACAACAAGCGCAGGCATCTTAATCCAGGAACGATTAAAAATGCCCTACGGGGCATTTTTAATGTGCTATTAAAACCTCTTGGACTTTTGATCTTATTAATAACATAAACTCAGAAAAACCATCCTTCCTGTCTTAAATAGCATTTCATATAAACACTGCATTTTTCCTACTGTTCCATTTGCAACAAAGCAACTTTTTTACTGTTGATTATTAAACACATAAAAATATTATGTATTTTATATTATTGTTTTAATTATATTTTTAAAATGGCATGCATCTTGAAATAGACACTATTGAGAAAAATACACTTCATAGGATAGAACAATGTCTAAGCGTCAAATTAAACTCGGTGCTTTTATTCCCACAACATCACAACATGCTGCCGGCTGGCGTCATCCTGAATCGCGTCCGCAAGATCATTTAAATATTGATTATGCAATTGAACTGGCACGAACCGCAGAAAAGGGCTTATTTGACGCCTATTTCCTTGCCGATGGTTTATCGGTCAGTTGGGGTAATGCGAAAGAAAGCCAACGGGGTTTAGGCGACAAAGCGGTCGGTTTTGAACCGGTGACCTTATTTGCAGCCCTTTCAGCCGTGACCCAAAATATCGGTTTTATTGCCACCGCATCGACCACTTATGAAGATCCCTACATTTTAGCGCGTAAATATGCCTCGCTGGATCATATTTCCAAAGGTCGGGCTGCCTGGAATGTCGTAACCACAGCTTCAGCTGATACCGCGCGTAACTTCGGACTGGAACAGCATCCTGATCCGAAAACACGCTATGAACGTGCCGACGAATTCATTGAAGTGACACAAAAACTCTGGGATTCCTGGGAGGATGATGCATTCCTTTACAATAAGGAAAGCGGCCAATTTTTTGATGTCAGCAAATTCCACGAACCCAAACATCAAGGAAAATACTTTAAAGTTGAGGGTGCCTTAAATGTCTCTCGTCCACCACAAGGTTACCCGGTGATTGTACAGGCAGGTCAGTCGGAAGATGGCCGTGAACTGGCAGGTAAATATGCCGAAGTGATTTTCACCGCGCAACAAAACCTGGCCGATGCACAGGAATTTTACCGCGATGTAAAAAGCCGTCTGTTGAAATATGGCCGTCATGCCGATGATTTAAAAATCATGCCGGGTGTATCCATTTTTGTTGCGAAAACTGAACAGGAAGCACAAGAAAAATACCAGTTATTAAACAGCCTGATTCATCCCAAAGTTGGCTTAAGTTTACTGTCAGGTTTATCCGGTGGAATTAACCTGGAGAAATATGACCTGGATGCCCCCTTCCCTAAACTTGAAGATGCCGATATTAATTTCTCCAGCCGCCAGCAAATGATGATTGATATTGCACGTAAGCACAATTTCAGCATTCGCCAGCTGTATGAATATATTGCCTCGGCACGTGGGCACTGGACGCTGGTGGGTACACCAGAACAAGTGGTCGATCAGCTACAGAACTGGTTTGAAAATGAAGCGGCGGATGGTTTTAACATTTTACCGCCGACTACCCCAGCTGGCTTAAATGACTTTGTTGAATTTATTGTGCCGGAACTGCAACGCCGTGGCCTGTTCCGTACTGCATATGAAGGCAAAACCTTACGTGAAAATTTAGGTTTGAAACGTCCTGAAAACCAGTATGTGCTGGCAGGTCAGCAAGTCAAAGCATCTTGATTGAAAAGCAATTGAATATCCCTCATTCGTGAGGGATTTTTTATCTCTGGCTGTTTTAAGCAGACATTAAAAAACCTACTTTACGCAGGCTTTTGGATAAAACAGGACATAGCATTACCAGGCAAATTGATAATCTGAAAACTTCGCTGCCAGTTTATTACGGTGTAACTGGTCTTTTAACGGATCGCTAAAATCCGTCAAAATGTCATTTTTAATATTGTGCAAACGTACATCTTCACGTTTACGCGGATGGGCAACTGGGACATCAACAATACGTTTAATCCGGCCCGGATGGGGTTGCATCACCACTACGCGATCACCTAAAAATACCGCCTCTTCGACATCATGGGTCACAATCACCATGGTGATTTTTTCTGCCTGCCAAATCCGCTGTAATTCGTCTTGCAGGTTCTGGCGAGTTAAGGCATCCAGTGCGCCAAAAGGCTCATCCAGAAATAAAATTTCCGGACGATTGACCAGACTGCGGGCAATCGCCACACGCTGGTTCATGCCGCCTGAAAGCTGGGATGGATAGGCATTGGCAAAACTGGTCAGATTGACCAATTGCAGATGTTCATCAATCAGTTTGTCTTCTTCAGCCCGTGTCAGCTTACTTTGATGCAGTGCAATACGCACATTTTCACGCACGCTTAACCACGGAAAAAGACGGTGGTCTTGAAACACGATCCCGCGCTGTAAACTGGTGCCAAAAATCTTTTTGCCATCCACCTGAATCTGGCCTTGATAGCTATTTTCCAGTCCTACCAATAAGCGTAACAGTGTGGATTTACCACAGCCACTGCTGCCGACAATACTGATGAACTCACCTGGCTGGATGTCTAAATTGATATCGTCCAGCACAGTTAAAGCGTCATTGTTTTGTGTCGGATAGGTTTTGCTGAGTTGCTGAATAGATACATGGCCGGTTGCTTGCTGTGTCATCTCTCAATTCTCCTGTAAAGCTTGAGGCACTCGCGAATTAAAGCTTCGCCAGGGACACTTCCGTCGATTTGATTAACACCACAACTTCAGAACCGACTTTAAGGTCTAGGTCTTTGACTGAACGGGTACTGATAATTGAAGTGAACAGACCGGCTTTGGTTTCCACATTTATTTCTGAAACAACGTCACCTTCTAATACTTCTTGAATAATGCCTTTAAACTGGTTACGTACATTTACTGAAGTAATTGCCATTTTAATTCTGCCTTTTGTTATTTAGAGATCTCTAATATAAAACAGATTATTGATTTGCTTTATCTTGATTTATCCTTTAGTTATCCCTATTTTTTTTATCTTTTAAAAAGATAAAGAATCCCAGCTTTAATTTATATCTGAAAGCGATAATCAAATACCGATATATTATTTATCATTCCATTTTAAATATTTCATGATGATTAACATTTTCAACAAGTATAAGAATCTCATGTCTATTTTAACCCACCCCAATGTACCCTCTGCCCTGAAGCATAAGCGTGCAACGGCGACGGTATTTGAAGATCCTTTATCACAGGCGCTGCTTGCCCGTATTGAACAGATTGCGCCAAGTGAAGCCAATGCGTTGATTATTGGTGATACCGGCACGGGTAAAGAACTGGTCGCCCGGCAGATTCATCAGCTCAGCCATCGCGCCAAAGGCCCGTTTGTGGCGGTGAACTGTGGCGCTTTCACCGAATCATTAGTCGAAAGTGAACTTTTTGGACACGAAAAAGGGGCTTTTACCGGTGCAATCCATACCCGTGTGGGCTGGTTTGAAGCAGCCCATAATGGCACTTTATTTTTAGATGAAATTGGCGATTTATCATTGTCGATGCAGGTCAAATTATTACGAATTTTACAGGAACGCGAAATCGTGCGTGTCGGTTCACTCAAGCCGATTCCAATCAATGTGCGCATCATTGCTGCGACCAATGTCGATCTGGAAAAAGCCGTGCAGGACGGACGTTTCAGGGAAGATTTATTTTATCGCCTGCATGTGGCTTTACTCAGAATTCCAAAGCTTGCAGAGCGTCGTGATGACATTCTTCCGCTGGCAAAACACTTTATTCAGGTCTACCAGACCGACCCGCATGCGACCCCATTGCGTCTCAGTCAACTGGCGCTCAAAAAACTGACTTTGCACCCTTGGCCCGGCAATATCCGCGAGCTGGAAAACACCATTCATCATGCCGTTTTAGTCAGTAAAAATGGGGTGGTTGAACCGGAAGATATTACTTTCTCCAGTATTCAATCGATTGCCCAAAAAACTGAACCTTTTAGCTTTACTTCAACTACTTCAGTGAATGGAACAATTAAGGATCTTCAGGATGCAGGACAACTTTTGGAACAGACATTTCAGCGTATTTTTCAGTCTTCGGAACAGTTTAAACAGACCAATATCAATGAGCTGATTGAAGAAAAATTTATTCGCAGTGCCTATCAATACTGCCAGTACAACCAGGTACATACGGCTAAATTATTAGGCGTGACCCGTAATGTCATTCGTACCCGGTTAATTAAATATGGTTTATTATAAATATCCTCTCATTTATTTTATTATGCTTTTATTTTACTATTTAAATTTTAACCAGATAATAAAAAACCTCGATTTATCTATCGAGGTTTTTTATTAGGCTTCTTTTATAAATTCCTTTTATTTCTCCCTATGGGAGAAATACAAAGAGGGTGTGAATAATTATGAAAGAAGTCTATTTTAATGATTTTTAATTCTTATTATTCGACTGGATTACGTTTCCAGGCCGTAAAGTATTTTTCCAGGCCAATCAAAATATAATTAAACGATAATCCAACTAAGGTAATCACTAAAATTCCCACGAACATTTGTGGAATTTCAAAACTGAACTGTGAATACATAATCAGATAACCCAGTCCGGCTTTGGCACCAAACATTTCTACTGCCACCAAAGCCAGGATCGAGATCGCACCGGCCAGACGGATACCGACAAATATGGTCGGGACAGAAGCGGGTAAAATCACTTTACGGAACAGTTGATAGGGTTTTAAACCCATAGTACGTGCAGATTTAATCAGTAGCGGATCGACCGTTTGTACACCGGTAATGGTATTTAAGAGAATTGGCCAGGTGCAGGCATAGACCAGCAAACTGATTTTAGAGGCTTCGCCAATGCCTAAAAATAAAATGAACAGCGGCATTAAGGCCAGCGCCGTGGTATTACGAAACAGTTCCAGTAATGGATTGAGGGTTTCTGCAACCAGTTTGTACCAGCCGATCACCAAACCCAGTGGAATGGCAATCGCTAAGGCCAGAGCAAAACCAATGATTGAACGCTGAATACTGGCAAAGAAATGCGTACCCAATTGACCACTTTGATAAAGCTGCCAGGCCGTTTCCAACACGGTGGATAATGGCGGTAAAAATGCCGGACTGACCACACCTGTTCGAGGTAAGGTTTCCCAAAGCAATAAAAATAATATGATAGCAATACTACGTTTAAAAATGGTGTTCAGCCAGCTTAGTTCCAGACGTGGTTTTGACGGGCTAAAGGCTTCGCTATGCGGAATCGCCTGTTGAGTCGATGACATGATGAATAATCCTCAATTTTATTTATGCGTGAGCAAGCTGTTTATCTTTTTCGAGTGCTTGTGCCTTAATCACTTCTTCGCTTAAAAGCGACCAGATTTGATGACGAATTTTGCCGTATTCAGCCGTTGAACGGATGTCCTCATCTTTGGCTTTCAGGCTAGCTGGAATGTCGATGACTTCCTTAATCCGTCCCGGTCTAGAGGTCATAATGGCCACGCGCTGGCTCAGGAAAATCGCTTCATCAATACTATGAGTAATGAAAACAATGGTTTTTTTCGAGCTTTGCCAGATTTTAATCAGTTCTTCTTGCAGGGTTTCACGGGTTTGTGCATCCAGTGCGGCAAAGGGTTCATCCATCAATAAAATTTCAGGTTCATAGGCGAGGCTGCGTGCAATCGCAACACGCTGTTTCATGCCGCCTGAAAGTTCATTCGGATAATGTTTTTCAAAACCGGACAGCCCGACCAGTTGCAGGTAATACAAAGCTTTTTCACGGCGAGTTTTTTTATCTACACCTTTGGCTTCCAGACCAAATTCAATATTTTCTAAAGCGGTCAGCCAGGGATACAGTGCATATTGCTGAAACACAATGCCACGATCCAGACCCGGTTGGGTAATCTGTTTGCCACTGAGTAAAATCTGCCCCGAAGAAGGTTTGGTCAGGCCGGCAATCAGGTCAAGTAAAGTCGATTTACCGCAGCCGCTAGGACCCACGATGGAAACAAATTCACCTTGCTGAATATCTAGAGTGACATCTTCAACCGCCACGAATTCAGGTTTATAATTTTTGCTATTGGCATGATTTTGTGCGGGAAAAACCTTACGCACATGATCTAAATTTAAAGCACTGGTCATGGTTATATTCCTTTTTTAATCTTAATTTTTTTGTGCTGCATAAGGATTAAATTCATTGCTATACAACGTACTGACATTGAGCTGATGCGGTTTTAATTTCTGCTCTTGTACCAAAGCCTTGACCCAAGGTGCGAAGTCTTGGTCTTTTTGCACCCCACCCACTGCATGTACACCGGTTCCGGTATAAAATGGGATCAGGACTTTGGTTTCGTTGCGCTGACGTTTATCAATAATGCTTTCCATACGCGCAATAATTTGTTCTTTTGGTGTGTTGTGTAGCCACTCTTGTGCACGTGCCACACCATTGACAAAGGTTTTGGCCAGCTCCGGGTTTTGCTCAATAAAGTCGCGGCGCATTGAATAACTGCCGGCAGTAAATGGTCCATAAAGCTCAATATCTTTAAACACCGGACGGACACCTCCGCTTTTTAATGCGCGTTTTTCCAAAATGCCCGAGAACACAGCAATATCAATTTGCCCATTGCGTAAGGCTTGCTCGGCACTGATTGGCGGCAAGACAATCAGCTCCACCTCACGAATTTCTTTTTCGGTTAAACCATGACGCAGTAAATAATCTTTCACGATAAATTCATAATGTGCGCCAAAGGCATTTACCGCGACTTTTTTGCCAATAAAATCGCGTGCGCTACGAATCGGGCTATTTTCCAGTACATAGAAACCCACGTTCATTTCCGCATCACTGCCATAAGATGCAACAACCGGTACAACATCCAGACCTGCAGCAATCACTTTCACCACCGCCCCATTAAAGGCCGAGGCAAAGTCGACATCGCCTGCAACCAGCGTGAGCAGGTCTTGTGGACCACCCTGTACCGTGCCGACATAATCCAGTTTAATTTTGCCCAGGTAACCCAAGTCTTGTGCCAGTTCAGGCAAGGACACCAGACCGGGATAACTTTGGTAACGCAAATTCGTTACTGCAGCGGGAGGATTTTTTTCCAGCTGTTGTGTGCTACAGCCTGCAACGACACTTGCACCGATCACGGCAGCCAAGACCGCTTTTTGCCAAAATTTTGGGAGTATTTTCATTGTTATTTCTCCTAACTGCTCTGCTGCCAGCACAGGACTTTTCGTTCTATACGGACAAGGATGCTGTTTAAAATCACCCCGACAAAACCAATGCTCAGCATGCCTAAAATAATCAAAGACACATTAAACTGCTCACGACCACGAATGACCAGATTACCCAGTCCAACACCATAATTTGCCAGTAAAAATTCTGAACCCACGGTTGCCAGCCAGGCGAAAATCAAACCGAGTTGCAGACCGACAAAAATCTGTGGACTGGCGGCCGGTAAAATCAGCTTGCGGTAGGTATACAATTTTGGAAACTGATAGACTCTTGCGACTTCACTGTATTTCGCACTGATGCTGCTCACGCCTTCCAGGCTATGCAGCGCCACCGGATAAAATACCGAAAGGCTGATAAACAGGATTTTTGCGCCGTTGCCATAGCCTAAAAAGGTCGAAATTAACGGCAACCATGCAAAGAGTGACACCTGACGCAATACGTTAAAACCAGGTGCAAATAACCAGTTGATCCAGCGTGTAGTCCCTAAAGCCACCCCAAAGGCCACACCGAGCGTTGCACCAATGGCATAGCCGACAAAATTACGGCTCAAGCTCGCCACAAAACCCTGCCAAAATTCGGCTTGGCTAATGCTCTGGATTGCTCCGTTGAATACCGTCAAGGGTGATGGAATCAGTTTGGCATCCAGCCATTGTAAAGCAGATGCCACCGCCCAAAGTGCAATAAAGGCGAGGGGTAAAATCAAGGCTTGCAGCACTTTAATGCTTTTTTCTACAGCTGAATTTACACGGATGGCTGATTTTTCAAGACTGAGTTCTGACATGATTACCCCCCTACTCGCGTTGCATAAAAACGAGCAAGGCGTTCAAAGGCAGCCAAACCACTGTCCAGAATAAAACCGGTGATGCCAATTAAAATAATGCCCATGAAAATAATATCCATCTGCATCAATTGACGTCCCCACACCATCAGGAAGCCAATGCCTTCACTGCTTGCCAGTAATTCCACAAACACTAGAGCCAGCCACGCCTGCATTACGCCTTGGCGTAGACCGCTAATAATCGCAGGGAGGCTGGCAGGTAGAATGACTTTAGAAAAAGTCTGGAATTTGGAAAATTGATAGACCTGTGCCACTTCAATTAAACGGTTTGGCACTTGCTGAATGCCTTTAAATGTTGCAATCAGTACCGGTGAAACCACAGCTAATGAGATCGCAACGATCTTCAAGGCTTCATCAATGCCCAAGAAAATCATCAGCAGTGGAATCCAGCCAATGATTGGAAACTGGGTCAGGAGCTGAATCGTCGGCAAGACAAAACGCTGCGCACGCTGTGATAACGCAAACCAGATCCCCAGACTTAAGCCTACGCTCGCCCCTAAAGCCACGCTCCAGAAAATGCGTTTGGCACTGGTGGCAAAGTGAAATTGCAGATCACCCGACTGCCAAAGTTCAACGCTGGTACTCCACACCAATTGTGGCGCTGGCAAAATTTGCTCTGGCAACCACTGCTGCACGCTTGCCACATGCCACACCGCCAAAAACAACACCGGTAGCAGCAGACCACAAGCCAATTGCAAGGTTACTTTCAGGTATTTCTTAAAAAATTCAAATGCATTCCGGTAACTTTGCCACTGTACCGAATGTGTGCTTACATTCGTAAGGCTCATGATTCTTGTCCTTCTGCTGGTTGTTGTGAATCATCAGGTTTTAAAAAAGAGATAAATGCCTGATCACGAGAGATCAATAAAATCAGTCCGATAAACGCCAGACCAATCGGGAAAAACAGGTTTTGCAAGCCGACACTGGCACCCAATGCAGCGCCTAAAAAGCCGCCAAACAAGCCACCGGCTGGGCCAACCAGCGCCACAATCGGCGAAATTTTTGCCATCGCAGTTTGCTCGCCCACCCTGGCAAATGCCATAAAGTTGGCAATGTGCAGCATGCCCAAACCGAGTCCCAGCATCAGCGATGCCGGCCACATCCAGAATGTAATCGGCGTGATGGCCAAAATCAGTAAGGCACTGCCCATTAAGCTCAGTCCGATCCAGTAAAATTTCGGATAGCCAATCAGTTCGGCCCAGCCACCCAGGGTAAATAAGGAACCGACAAAAACCAGGCCTTGGGTCGTCAACAACATGACTGCCGCCGATTCAGCCATGGAGAAGCTTTGAATGGCGATAACGACAATGAAAAAACCAAAATAGTTATTGGCCAGACTGCTTAAAAACTCTAAAGCGCAGACCATACGTAAGGCAGCATGGGTTTTCAGTAATGCCAGTGGGGCAACCACATCTCGCCATTGAAAATGCGGTGCATTGGCTGCAGTCTGATGCACTTGCTGAAAGCAAAACGGGGCAAAAAATAGCGTGGCCAGAAACATCAAGGCAACACAGTAAAAACTGCTGCTATAACCAAAGTGCTGAATCAGCAAGACGGTTAAAGCCGGGGCAATCAGGAAAAATCCCATCATGTGTGAACCCCGGAACCAGCCTGCTTTGGCTGGCCCAAGACGCTTTAAATTGCTCAGGAAAACGGTATTAATCGAGACAAAGCGCATTGGTAAGACAAAGCTCACCAAGGCTGTCAATGCCAGTAAATACCAGGCACTTTCCTGCAATGGGGTGAGCGCATACAAAGCTGCACCCATCACACTACCCAGACTAAAAACTTTCAGTGAACCGAGACGCTGCACCATGACCCCAATCGGCAGCGCCATCAGCAGAATGCCTGCACTTTGCGCTGCTGCAATCAGTCCCAACTGAAGCTCTGTTGCTTCGAGCTGCACGGCGTACAATGAGATCAAAATACGGGCAACACCGACGCCTAAACCGGCAATAATGGTCAAAAGTACAAAACTGCCCATGAATTTTGCGCTCAGGGGGCTAAGGACAACATTGCTTTCAATCGGATTCATAACCACATTCCTGAATTATTTCGGCTGACCATTGGCATTAAATGCACGCCAATAGTTCTGTAAATTCAGTTCTTTCAAGGCATTGTTTAAGTACTTAGGCTCATACCAGGTTTTGGTATCGACATCGCGGCGGATGAGTTTTGCATCTTTGGCAATTTTTAATGCGCTGTCAATTTGTGCACGATGAAACTCGTCCAGTAATGGCGAATTACGGTCTTTCAGGTTCCAGCCATCCCAGGTTTTTTGATAGTCAACCAATGGAATACCACTTTGTGCCCACAGCTTGTATTGGGTGACACGGTTGGCTTCTTCAGAACTCCATTTCGCCTGTTTAATTAATGTGGTGACTACACGTTGCGTCACTTCTGGATATTGTTTTTCAAAACTTTCGGTTACCCAAAAATGTGTAAGTGGGGCAACTTTTGGATCCTTAATTTCAATTAACTTCTTTGCGACTCCACGTGAAACCAGACTAAAGGGTGAAGTAATCGTGGCATCAATATCTCTTGTTGCGAGTGATGTACGCGCAGAGTAGACATCTTGTGAAATAGCTCGTACATCACGTTCTGTCAGGCTATATTTTGCCAAGACACGGTTAAATACAATTTGACCTGCTGTTCCTTTGAATACGGAAAACTTCTTCCCTTTTAAGTCAGCCACACTCTTCGCATTAGAATCTGCTGGCACGACAACATAAGTTGGACCAAAACGTCCAGTTGAAAACAAAACCTTAGTTTTAAGACCGGTTGAACGCCCCACCAATGACGGCAAGTCGCCATGGAAAGCAAAATCGACCTTACCGTTAGCCAAAGCTTCATTGGTAGCGGGCCCTGCACCCGGAAAGAATAACCATTTCACCGCAATACCATCTTTTTTAAATTCTTGTTCCAGCACCCCTCTTGCTTGTGCAGTTGCAATAAAGAAACCGCCAAGTTTCGGTTTCCCACCTTCACCGGCACCAGACATAGAAATTCGGATTTCTTTCGGGTTGGCGGCATGAATTTGCAGGCTTAATCCCAGTGCTGATAGGGCCAAGAATGTTGCTGCAATTTTTTTAGAGAAAAGTTTCATATTTAACAGTCCTATATAATTTAAATAATTGAATTAAAATGTGTATTGGAATTGCGCCTGCAATTCGTTGCTGTCTTTTTGGGTGGCCGTCTCAATGTCATAAATGTAGTGATTGAGCTGTAACTGGAATTTGGTGGTCTGGGCAAAAAACAAGTTGAGACCCAGTGAATGAATGTCATATTCACCAATGCGGCCACTTGCGCTATCGAGATAATCTTTCTGATTTTTATTCGGGTTATAGCTGTCGTAACGGTAGTAACCCTGAACCGATTTCGGCCAGAAATCATCAAACTTGGCATTGGATTTAATGCTGTTATAGAACTGGTCACCCAAGGTATAAAATGCGGTGACGGTATGACCTTCTGCTTTGGCTTCTTTTATGGCAGGTACAGTCGTATCGATGTAATGGGTTTTGCCTTGCAGATACTCATAAGTCACGCCAAAGGGTGCGTGGTTGTAATACACATCAAAACCCAGACGATCACGTTTGGCCTTGTTGTCGCTAATGCCTGAACCAGATAATTTTGCTTCGCCTTTAATATAGGAAGCACCGAATTTCAGTTCGCGAAGCCAGCTGGCATAATCCACAGGTAAGGTAAATGCCACGCGACCGATATAATCTTTGCTATTGTTGTCATCGGTTTTATTACTGCCATTACCGTTGGTCACCCCAAGCGCGTATTCAAACAGCGGGGCACGATAGTTCGCGCCATAGTCCACAAATGGCTTGGCATCGCCACGCACAATCAAACCATTTTGACGGGTAAATAAACCCAAATACGTCGGTGCAGTTGCAGTGCTGATGGTGGGGCGTAAATCTTCCGGTGATTGCACGTCCAAGCCGAATGGCAGCAATTGTTGACCCAAAGTCAGGTTCAGCTTGGGAACTTCTGCACCGCCATTGGTAGAAAATACGTGATAGCGCAGGTAAGCATCCAGCAAGTTAAAGTTACTGTTGTTGCTGCCATCATTACGCTTTGAATAACCAAAAGAGGCCTGGTAATCGAGGTTTTTGCCTTCGTTATAATCTTTAAACAAGTTACCGCGCACGCCCAGCAATGCCGTACCCACATCAAAGCTTGATTTAGGCGTATTGGGTGCAGTGTTATTGTCCTGCACATTGGCACGCAGTTGCACCGTACCGAATAAAGTCGTATCGCGGGTCGACTTCACGGTTTGACGTTCATACTGACGAGACTGGTCATATTTATAGTTTTCGATATCGGCTCTTAAACCTTCAATATCGTCGGATGTTGCAGGGGTCGCTTCAGCCGTTACGACTTCTTCGCCAGTTGCGCTGTCTTGAGCGGTCAGTTCTTCGCTGTTATCTACATTTACAGTGGTTGGAACAACTGCTTTTTTTGTGGATGTCGAACTTTGCACTTCCACTGCATTTAAACGCTGTTGTAAAACTTCAATCTGCTTTTTGAGTCCCTCCAATTGCTTGTTGAGAGTGGCATCCTGGGCAAAGCTAAAACTCGATGTCGTCGTCAGAATAAATCCAATCGCAACAGTTAAACTCGTCTTTCTCATTGTTACATTCACTTCATCTATTGTTTTAAATACAAAATTTCCCCTACCCCATGCCAAAGGCATGAGGTTGTTTCAATTTTCCGAGTAGTTAGGTTTAAGCGGCCTGATTGTTTTTCAGTTTGTGTTCAACTTGCGTGCCCTTGAAGAAGTCCGGATTATTGGCGGTATAGAACTGGTATGGATTGGTAAAAACCAGGGCCTTGAAGTCTTCTGCCGTAATCGCGCCTTCTTGCACCAAGTCCCAAGTTTCTGCCAACGGCTCAGTTAATTCGGGAACATCCCAATGGCCAGAATCTGATGAATAGAGCGCATTAATTTTCTGACCAAATGGATTACCTTTAGGATTCAATGCACCGACAATCGTGCGGTCATCTGCTTCATTGCCAAAGTAGAAGTTCGGTACCCAACGATCCCAAATGTCTTGTTTGTTTTGTATTTTGGCCAAGGCAAAGTCATTTATTTCAGCTGGATTTTGCGTCTGGAAACGTGAAGTTGAAGCCACGCCAAATAAACTCTCGATAATCTCCGCTTCATTCAGTTCACGACCCTGGTACAAGGTATGTCCATATTGACGATACAGCTCTAGCGCCAATTCACGGTTTAGCCGTTTCGGGTTATATTGCTGCACATGCTCATTGCCACGTTTTTCAAAACGGTCAACCAGATGAGTCAACACGTTTTGCCCCCATGCTGCCCCTGCTTCTAACAAGGCAATACGAAGCTGTGGAATACGTTCAGTGACACCGCCAAAAAACAAGGCTTTGGCCAATGCTTCAGAGGCATCGGCAAAGTGGTTAATGTGGTTGAACATATAATTGCTTGGTGAATTACGTGCCACCCAGCTTTGACTGCCCGAGTGCGTCGACAGGTTAATCCCCAAATCCACACTCTTTTGCCAGAACGGGTCGTAGTCGTATTCACTATCGATGCCGAAGAAATCTAACCAGTAAGCATAACGACGCAGATCAGTATCTTCAGGATATTTCTCTGCAACAGCCTGAATTGGACGACGTACTGAACCGGGAATCAGTGCAGCTTTTAATCCCAATTTTTGTGCAAACTCGAGTTCCTCAATCCCTTCTTGCGGCGTATTGAGCGGAATCGCAGCCACTGGCGTCAATCGGTCGGCATAAGGCTGATAGATGTCGGCATGAAAATGGTTAATCGCACGGGTTAAGGACAGACGCAGGTCATCATTGGATGAATTAATTGGAAATAAAGACAGATTCGGATAGAGCACAGCATAGTCCGTACCGAGTTCTTCTAGACGCTCATACAATAAGCCCGGTAAGGCAACCGTTGCCAAGTCATAGGTATTTTCTGAAGGGAGTGCCCAAAATGGCGGACGGAATAGACGACGGTTTTTACGTTCTTCTGGGCTGGCGTTGTACCACTCTGCCGCTAATGCGTTTAAACCATTACTTTTTAAATGGCTACGAAATACATCGACCACACGTGAACCCCCATACTGCGCAATATAATCCTCCAGAGCCGGACTATAGGCATTGGTATGGATATCCGTATCAATCACCGGATAATCAAGCTGAGAACGTACTTGAGCAGCACGCGATTGTTTTGCCTTTAAATCTTTTAAAACTGTCATGAGGTTTACCTAATTTCTTATCATTACACCTCCCTGTTATTACAACAAGCGTGCCAACATTTTAAGTTATTGTTTTATATATACTTATTACCATTATCCCAACCAAATATGTTGGTTTTAACGCGATATGTGTGTTGATAATTCAACACTTGCTTATTTAAATTCAGCTGGTTTTTTTATTTTTATTTCTTATTTTTAGATATAAAGTTATTTCTGAGTCTCTCCTATACCTTCAATTGACGGGTTAAAACTTAAGAAAGCATACTTTTGGGCGGATTTGAAAAGCTGCATTTCAGCACATAAAAAAACCCGCAATTTGCGGGTTTTTTAAAAGCCGTATTTTAAGCCGATTTTTTGTTTTTATTGCTAAATTTGGTGGCAAATGCTGTAACACGCTGATAACCGGTCGGCAAAATGCGCTGGATTAAGTCCAGGGTTTTGGCATCGTTACCAATCAGTAGACGGCGCTTGTCTTTTTTCACTGCTTCCAAAATTTGGCGGGCAGCTTCTTCAGGTGGGCAACGTAATAATTTATTAAAAGACCTGGCCGATTTTTCCGGATGCATACCTAAGCTTCGAATACTGTCATTCATTTTTGCCGCATTGGCAATATTGGTCCGAATACCACCTGGATGCACACAGAGTGCACTCACGCCACAGTTTTCCAGGTCCAGTTCCTGCCGCAAGGATTCGGTAAAACCACGTACCGCAAACTTGGTGGCGTTATAGGCAGACTGGGTCGGCTGTGCGGTTAGGCCAAACAGGCTGGAAATATTGATAATATGACCTTCACCCGATTGCTTGATTAAAGGCAAGAACTCCTTGGTACCATATACTACGCCCCAGAAATTAATATTCACAATCCATTCCAGTTCTTCGTAACTCGCCCCTTCCACGGTTGAACCCAATGCCACACCAGCATTGTTAAAAATCATGTTGACGGAACCATGGTCCTTCACGGTTTCAGCAGCCCAGTCGCGCACTTCTTCCAGTTTGGCCACATTGACTTTTTTTATCGTCACACGGACATGACTGTCTTTGACCAGTTCAACTGTTTTCGCCAAACCCTGTTCATTGACATCACTTAAAGACAAATGACAGCCTTGCTTGGCCAAAAGTACGGCCAATTGCTGCCCAATACCCGACCCTGCCCCAGTAATGGCTGCGACTTTATTTTTAAAATTTTTCATGAGCTATCCTTATTCAGCTTGCTGCCTCATCCATCTAAACATCTCGATTGTTTTTCTATCTGGAAGATTGCAGTTCATCCATCCAATATAATTTTGACAATAACCATTGTCAATATAATATATCGTCTATTGATCCCTGTACTGGCAAAGCTGCAGCTTTGTTTTAAACATAGGTCTAAAGATAAATTATTGTTAATATAAGGCAAAATCTCGATTTCATTCGGCACACCACATCTATGACTGAACAGCACAAAAATTTCGAAGAAAATCAAAATAAACCGGCAAAAACTAAAGAACGTCAATTTAAAGGTATGTCTTTAAGCGAACGTAAACAGGCACGTCGAGAAAAACTGATTGAAGCCGGAATTGAAGCCTATGGTACACATGGTTTTTTTGCAGTCACAGTCAAGGATATTTGTACGGAAGCCAAACTGACTGAACGCTATTTCTATGAATCTTTTAAGAAAAGTGATGAACTGTTTCAGACCATCTTTTTAAAGCTGATTGATCAGTTGCAGCACAATGTCACGCAGGCGATTATGCAGGCCTCCACCGATCCGCGGAAAATGATCGAAGCCGGTTTAACCGCCCTGCTCACCACCTTAAAAGACAATCCGGGTATGGCACGGATTATTTATATTGATGCCATGCTGGTTCAGGAGCTGCATAACCAGGCCACCATCCATGAAACCATGTCGCGTTTTGACCGTATGATTCATGCCTTTGTGATGCTGATGATGCCGAACATTAACCGCTCTGAACGTGAAATTTCGATGATTTCGACTGGCCTAAATGGCTATGTCACGCAAATCGCCATCCGCTGGGTAGTCAGTGGTTTCAAGCTCTCTATAGAGGATGTACTGTCTTCTTGCAGTATCGTTTTTTTATCGCTGCTTGATACTTTTTCGAAAAAAGAAAAAATATGATTCCGGCACAGCCCTGGTCACCAAACTGTCAATAAATACTCAACATATTGAATTTAATATATTTATCTAACTGATTTATTTTTAATTCTTGATTGTATCTTATTAAAATTGTGACAATTTCTTGCGAAATTCAGCCGAACTACCTATTCTGCAATGATACTGTCATAATTAATCTTTGTAATAAGCCTGTCATAAATATAAAACGGTCCACCGTTTACGTGAAATAGGGTATTGCGCTGTGAAAGATGACTATATATTAATCGTCGATGATGAGCTCCCGATCCGGGAAATGATCCATACCTCGCTGGATATGGCGGGCTTCCAATGCCTACAGGCTGAAGATGCCAAACAGGCCCATCAAATGATTGTGGATCAACGCCCTGTGCTTATTCTACTCGACTGGATGTTACCAGGTGGTGTCAGCGGTGTAGATCTGTGCCGCCGTCTGAAACGCGATGAAACCCTATCAGAAATTCCAGTCATCATGCTCACTGCCCGCGCTGAAGAAGACCATAAAGTACAAGGTCTGGATGCCGGTGCAGATGACTACATGACCAAACCCTTTTCTACCCGGGAACTGGTTTCCCGCATTAAGGCCGTGTTACGCCGTGCCAATGCCTTAAACGGTGAAAAAACCATTGATGCTAACGGTCTGGTACTCGACCCTGTCAGCCAGCGGGTCAGTCATGGTCAGAATATTTTAGAAATGGGACCCACGGAATACCGTTTATTGGCCTTTTTTATGACGCATCCGGAACGTGCCTATACCCGTGCTCAATTGCTGGATCAGGTCTGGGGTGGTAACGTATATATTGAAGATCGTACCATTGACGTACATATCCGTCGTTTGCGTAAAGTGCTGGAACCGTTTGGTGCAGACCGTTATGTACAAACGGTTCGTGGTACAGGTTACCGTTTTTCTACCCGCGCAGATGTCGCTTTAGGTTAGTCGTCATTTAGGTCAACTATATTTTATGTATGAACCCTACCCCGTCCCGGAACTTGCACGAGAACATAAACAGTTTCGTTACAGCAGTTTATGGACTTTTGCCAAGCAAGATTTACGTCTGCTCGCCTTTTTATTGCTGATCGCAGGTTTAATCGGTTTAGGGATTGGGTATTTCTGGATTTTTATTCTCATCGCCCTTACGGTGTTTTTTGCCTTGCAATTGCGTTCACTGTATCTGGTCAATGAATGGATTTCCAACCGTCCTTATGATGTGCCGCCCAGTTTAAATGGCATCTGGGGAGCCTTGCTGTTTAATGTCTATCGTTCGCAGCGCCAGGAGCGTATTGTTCAGGCAGAAATGGTCGGCCTGATTGATCGGGCGCAATCTTCACTGGTGGCGCTAGCTGAAGCGGTGGTACTGATTGATGATCTGCACCAGATTGAATGGTGGAATCCGGCTGCAGAAAAACTCCTGGGTATTCAACCGCTAGATCGTGGTCGCAATATTTTAACCATTCTGCGCCAGCCCAGTTTTATTGAATATTTTAACCATATTGATGAAGCACCCGATGGCCTGAAAATGAAATCTTCGGCCTTTGAAGACCATTATGTACAAGTCAAAATGACCCGCTTTGGTGGGGAAAGCCGCTTACTGGTGGCTTATGACGTGACCCGCATGCATAATCTGGAACAGATGCGCACAGACTTTGTCGACAATATTTCCCATGAATTACGTACCCCGCTTACCGTACTCAGCGGTTATATTGAAACCTTTACCGATCAGGAAGATTTAAACCCGCGCTGGAAACGTGCCTTCGACCAGATGCAGGCGCAAACCAAGCGCATGAATGCCTTGGTGAATGATCTATTACTATTGTCGCGTTTAGAAAATGATAAAAAAATCGCGAAAAACCAGATTATTGAAATGCCAAGTCTGATGAACCAGCTGTTTGATGATGCACAAGCCTATAATGTCGACTATCACCATGCGCTCAATCTCAACATTGACAGCCATTGTGACCTGATCGGTTCCGAGACCGAGCTAGCCAGTGCCTTTAGCAACCTGATTACCAATGCCATTAAGTACACCCCTAAAGGTGGAACGATTACCATGGGCTGGCATGATGATGGTGAACACGGCATCTTTACCGTTCAAGATACCGGCATCGGGATTGACCCCAAACATTTGCCACGTTTAACCGAACGTTTCTATCGTGTGGATAGTGCGCGTAGCCGTCAAACCGGTGGCACTGGCTTAGGTCTGGCCATTGTGAAACATGTGTTGATGCAACACGGCGCGCATCTGGAAATTGAATCCAAAGAGAATGAAGGCTCGACTTTTAAAGTCATTTTCCCTAAAGAACGCCTGTACAAACTCTGCTAGACCGGCCTGTTTTAACCCTGATCTAAAACAGGCCACCTACCTGTTTTAAGTCAGGCTTTGTTCCTTGAACCTGGCTCTCTGAAAAGCAGGCCGTTCCTCAAGACGTTTCAGATATTTGGTTATATTGGGATATGAACCGGATGTTCTGGATTGAATGGCATCGAGTGGAAACCACATCTGAATATCGGCAAAAGAAAATGATCCGGCAAAATATTCATGCATGGATAAATAATCTTCCAGATAAGCAATATGCTCTTTTAAACGCGGATGAATAAATCCCGCCTTCACGCCGGAAGTAATTTTATGTGCCACTGGCTTAATCAGCCAGGGTACACGTTTCGGTACATTGTTCATCACCAGTTGCATCAGCAATAACGGCATTAAGGAGCCTTCGGCATAGTGCATCCAGTAGCGGTATTGTTGCTGGTCTTTTTTGGCCTTCGGCTTAAATTTCTGCGCTGTATCATAACTTTCTTGCAAATGCTGCAAAATCACTGCCGATTCGACAATCGTCTGGTCCTCATCAGTCAAGATCGGTGCTTTAGCCAAAGGATGAACCAGTTTTAATTCAGGCGGTGCAGCAAATGTTGGTAAACGTTTATAAAACTTGACCTGATAATCTTGAGCCAGCTCTTCTAAAGCCCATAAAATTCGAAAAGAACGCGATTGATCTAAATGGTGCAGTGTAATCATTATTTTTTGACCTCTATTTTTATATTTTGATCATGACCGATCGGCTGGAAAAATGACATTCTGCTTTGCACACAATGTCATGGCTATTGGATCATGGATTTAAAGCAGAACCGTGTTAATGTCCAGACTGCGTAACAGCGTCTTGGTGACTGGTGTTTTACTGCTAATGTCTAAAATTTTTTGTTTCAGTTCATCCGATAATGGCTGAGCAAAGGACAAACGACGTTCAATCCACTCTTTACCTTCTTTATTGCTATTAAAATCAGCTTCTACTGAAAATTGACCGAGCTCCAGACCTTTGTGACTGGCATACATGCGCAGCGTAATCATGGTACAGGAAACCAGACCGGAACAAATAAAATCATAAGGTGCAGGACCCCGATCTTGCCCGCCCAATGATTCAGGTTTATCCGTCATAAACTGGTGTTTGCCACTTTTCACTTCGCCTGACCAAGGTTCATCCAGGCTCTGTACTTCTGCATTTGCAATAATTTCCATATTCCAACTTCCTGAATTTTATTGTTATTTTGAGGCTCGCATTTTATTGGGGAATGCAGGTGCTTCCAGGCGAGGTCCCGGATAGTCAGGAATGGTGCCAAAACGGTTATCCTGATTCATCCAGTGGTCACGGGCTTGGCACAGCTCTTCCTGAGTCCGCCCGACAAAGTTCCACCACAGTAATATTGGTGACTCGAAAGGTTCGCCACCCAATAGCAGTACTCGACTGCCTTTATGTAACTGGATTTCAATTTCCGTCATGCCTGGTTCCAGCACGACCATGTTGTCCTCTGTCAGCTCATGACCGTTGACTTCAGCAGCCCCCTCCAGCGCCATAAAGCCATATTCAAATTCCGGATTCAGTTGAATTCGGGTGGTGGTGGATTCCTGTGCAGTTAAATCCACACCCAGCAATTCGCTATGCACCGCAACTGGGGACCGAGTTTGCAAGAACTCCCCCACCAGTACGGTAAATTCAACCTGATCTTTTTCCACCACCGGCAGTTCCGGATAATGATCAAAACGCGGTGCCATATTAATCTTGTCATCCGGCAAGGCAATCCAGAGCTGCGCAGCGTGCATATGGGTTTCGGTTTCCGGTGCCACTTCAGTATGGGAAATGCCATATCCTGCGGTCATTAAATTGACCTGTTTGGGGCGAATCAGTTGCTTTGTACCCAAGCTGTCGGTATGCATCATGGTGCCTTCAATCATCCAGGTAAAAGTCTGCAAGCCAATATGTGGATGTGGTCCGACATCCAGACCATCACCTTGGGGAAAAGTCACGGGACCAGCATGATCCAGAAAGCACCATGCCCCAATTAAACGCTTATGGCGACTGGGCAAGGCGCGCTTAATCACAGTGCCCTGTCCAATTTCCGCACTACGCAAAGGAAATTCCTGAATAAAGCGGTTTACGTATTTTTCACAATCGTCCGAATTGGAAAGCTCTGTATAGCTGCTATTGGTCATATGACTATCCTGAATTTCATGAACGCAACTGTTCTTGTAAGTCCTACCTATTGTTATCAATCATATAGACTCTTCATCATTCAGCCTATAGTTAAAGTTAGTACGCTGAATACTATGGACAGGACAATATTATTTTTGAAATTTTCTTCATAAAACAAGGTCTAAACGCGATAAATGATTGACTATTTTTACCCTATTCATATGAATTTTATAGGAAAAAAATTTTTTGTCACAATTATAGCGATGACTTACCCAGTCTTCTGTATACAGATATTTTTCCTCAGCATACTATTTCTCCCTGACCAATCTGCTATAGAAGAGGATAATCATGTCCCAAGGACAGCAGGAAAATTTTCATTACTCTGAAAATCAAGAATATAATCATATCGGGAACAATAAAGATAAATATTCAAATATCGGAACTGCCATTTTACCCAAGCAGCTGTGTACGCTCGCCAATCAAAAACAGATAGAACACCAACTAGAACATCCTAGCACCCGTATTCCGGAACAATTTCAACAATATTATCTGGATTATCAAAATAAGCACCAACGACAGTTTTTAAAATGCGTCAATTTTATTGGTCAGCTGACTTTTTTAAGCTATTTCTTTGTCGATTGGGTTTTATTACCGGACATTGGCATGCTGTCCGGTATTGCACGGCTCAGTCTTGTCATCTTGGCACTGTCGGTCAACTGGCTGGCTTTCCGCTACTGCAAGAATATTAAAATTCTGGATAGCTTGCTGCCAGCCTCTGTTGCAGCTGCAGCAGCAATATGGCTTGAACTGCTGTATTTATCACATAGTCCCGTTGTGAATACGTATCTCTACGCCAGCATCATCTTTATTTTATTGGGCAATTTATGCATACAGGTATCTTTTCGTAATTCTATTTTTAGTTCCCTGCTGATTAGTGCGGTGATTTTTAATGGCGTATTCAGGTTGGTCAGTGTCCAGGAACTGATTTTATTTTCACTCATTTACGCGCCGGTTTTATTGCTCAGCATGTATATCAGCTGGAATAACACATTAAATTCAAAACGTAATTTTTTGCGGGTGTTACTCAATGACTGGAACTATTACACCTTAACTGAAATGGCGCATACGGATGAACTGACCCAGTTATATAACCGCCGACAATTTTTACAACTGGCCGAACAGAACATACAGCAATGGCCCAAATATAATTTAACCTGTCTATTGATGTTTGATATCGACTTTTTTAAGAATATTAATGATACATATGGTCATGATGTGGGAGATGAAGTGCTGCGGGTACTGGCTGATATTACTCGCCGGGAAATGCGTCATAGCGATGTACTGGCCCGTTTTGGGGGGGAAGAATTTATTGCTTTGCTACCCGATACCACACTGGAAGATGCGATGAATATTGCCAACCGCTTATGCCGAAAAATTGAAAGCCATCAAATTTGTGTTAAAGATAAGTGCTTTTTTAATTTCAGTGTGTCGATTGGAGTATCCCAACTGCAGCCAAATCAAAGTGATTTAAACCTGCTGATTAAAAATGCCGATATTGCACTCTACCAAGCCAAGAAAAATGGACGCAATCAGGTGGCGATTTATACCCATGAATAATTAAAAATTATCTTCATCGAAACAGCCTTGGTCTATTTTATAAATATGAAAACTGCGCTCGACTTGCATACTAAAGCCGAATTTAGTGGCTCAAAATATTTATTCCTATTCTTCAAAGATTAATTTTTTAAAATATAAAAAAGAGCGCCTAAGCGCTCTTTTTTATTTGAATAATTCTAGATTCCTAAACTGCCGCGCGCATCTTGCACAAAATTCAAAGCAATGCTTTTAATTTTGCTCATGGCGTAATTTAGGCAGGAAGCAGTGCTTCCTGAAACCCTGAGAGGTGAAATAACAAAGCACTGCTTTGTCACCTCGCAAGACTTTCAGCTATGCTGAAAGTTACTCCCATTCAATCGTTGCTGGTGGCTTAGATGACACGTCATAAACCACACGTGAAACATCTTTGATTTCGTTCATGATACGAGTCGAAATCTTGTCTACCAATTCATATGGAAGATGCGCAAAACGAGCTGTCATAAAGTCAACAGTTTCAACGGCACGAAGTGCAATCACCCATGCATAACGACGGCCATCGCCCACTACACCAACAGATTTAACTGGTTGGAATACAGCGAAGGCTTGAGCAGTTTTGTCATACCAACCGCTAGCGCGAAGTTCTTGCATGAAGATGTCATCAGCCAGACGAAGAATGTCGGCATATTCTTTTTTCACTTCACCCAAAATACGCACGCCCAAACCTGGACCCGGGAATGGATGACGATAAAGCATCTCAAACGGCAAGCCTAAAGTGGTACCTAAACGGCGTACTTCATCTTTAAACAGGTCACGGATTGGCTCAACCAGTTCAAATGCTAAATCTTCTGGTAAACCGCCCACATTGTGGTGTGATTTAATTACGTGTGCCTTACCGTTTTTAGTTGCAGCAGATTCAATCACGTCCGGGTAAATTGTGCCTTGTGCCAGGAAGTTTACGCCATCAAGCTTACGTGCCTCTTCAGCAAAGACTTCAATGAACTCACGACCAATGATTTTACGTTTTTTCTCAGGGTCAACTTCACCTGCGAGAGCGGACAAGAAACGGTTTTCAGCATCGGCACGAATTACACGGATACCCATGTTTTTCGCAAACATATCCATCACTTGCTCGCCTTCGTTCAAACGAAGCAAGCCATTATCTACGAATACGCAAGTCAATTGATCGCCAATGGCTTTATGAAGAAGCGCAGCAACTACAGATGAATCTACGCCACCTGAAAGACCAAGCAATACTTTTTGATCGCCAATCTGTTCACGTAACTGTTCAACACGCAGGTCGATGATGTTTTCCGAGTTCCAAAGATTACGGCAACCACAAATGCTGTGTACAAAGTTAGACAATAACTCGGCACCTTTTGCAGTATGGGTCACTTCCGGGTGGAACTGCACGCCATAGAAACGGCGTTTTTCATCGCTTACTGCTGCAAATGGACAGCTTGGTGTACTGGCAGTCACCTGGAAACCTTCAGGAATTGCACTGACTTTATCGCCATGGCTCATCCAAACATTGAGTTTGTTTTCACCATCGTCTAAATCACCCAGAAGCTGGTCACGAACCAAAACGTCTACCGCAGCATAACCAAATTCATGCACGGTACCTGGCTCTACTTTACCGCCAAGCTGTTCGGACATGGTTTGCAAGCCGTAGCAAATACCCAATACAGGTACACCCAGGTTGAATACAACTTCAGGTGCGCGTGGACTACCTTCTTCATGAACACTTTCCGGACCACCCGACAAGATGATACCGTTTGGTTTAAATGCGCGAATGTCTTCTTCAGACATGTCATAGGCATACATTTCAGAATATACACCAGCTTCACGTACACGACGTGCAATCAGCTGACTGTATTGAGAACCGAAATCCAGAATCAGGATGCGGTCTTCAGTGATTTGAGTATTGGTAGTCATGACAAACAACTATGCAAGGCAAACGAAATAAGCGCTGCATTCTATCATTTTTCGGCGCATTAAGCACACTATTCGCACAAGGCTTTCAATTCGTTGATTGCATTATATTTCTGGCACAACAAGGCACCCGTCCGGATGCCTTATTTATATTGCCATTTTTCTATTTTCACGATTTAGATATCCTTCAATTTCATCATGATGGATATCGACCTCATCTGTTTAGACCTTGTCGTATGCTCTCTAGGACTTTGGTGATTAAGTCAAATCTTGCAGTTTAGTTCTGATTATACCAAAGCCATTTATCCTTTGGATTTAACAGTTTTTCTATTTTAACAACATCGATGTTGGTGGATTGATCACTTTGAGTATCCACTTCACCCATCACTTTCACCTGATCGCCGGCTTTTAAGCCCATCGGTTTCCAAAAATCATCATCGACATCAATGTCAATTGAACCGGAACCATCTTTGAGTTCAAAATGATCGCCCCGTATTCGTTTGACAATAACGCCGGATAAGGTCACTGCAGTTTCATCTGCCAGTTGTTTTGCTTCTGCAACCGTTACCATATTTTGGGCAGCTTCATTCACGATCATCTGATCACTTTTACCCGCTCAGGATGCTGTAGAAAACATTACACCAGAGATAAAAATTACCCATAACATTTGCTTCATACCTGACTCCACTTTGGTAGCTTCATCAAACTTTATTGAAGCAAAATTCAGGCAATTTGTACGCAGGTTTTATGTAATTACAAAAAGACCTGTACAAGCTAGAATCAACCTTCTATTTTCCTCAACTCTGGTGATGATCTCTCTAGCATGTCATCTACACTGAATTTACCTGCACCATGCAACATCAAGAACAATAGTCCACCAGTCATGGCAATATTTTTCATCAGGTGAATGGCATCATCCTGAGTCCCAGTGCCGTGGAAAATAAAGCCGCAAATAAAGGTAAAAATAGCTAAGCCCAAAGCAGCCAGGCGGGCCTGGAAACCAAAGAACAAGGCCAGACCACCGCTAACGACGACCAGGATACTCAAAGGCAGCAGGCTACCCGGGACACCTTTAGATTCCATATACCCGGCCGTTGCAGTATAAGCATTGATTTTCATCCAGCCAGACATCAGAAAAATATAGGCTATCAATACACGTGCAACCAAAGCGATAAAGGCATCGGTTTGCAGACCTTGCAGCAGATTTTTTATAAAAATATTCGGATTAAACATGAGGTCACCTTTTGATTTTTGTTTTAATGACCTCTTCATCCTAAGCCTGTTTTTATCGGGGTCAATAAATAATTTGTAAGATAAATCATTGTGAAAAAAGGGAAGGATGAAAATGCAATTAATTTTCTTTTTGGTACTGACTTTCATGCCCCAGACTGCTAGGATTTCAGCACATTTTTGCTGTCTGTAGCGCCATGGAACTGCTTGATTTTATCTTACACGTTGATGCCCATCTGCTCGAATTTATCACCGATTACGGCGTGTGGATTTATGCCATTCTTTTCTTGATTATTTTTGTAGAAACCGGTTTGGTGGTTATGCCATTTCTGCCGGGTGACAGCCTACTGTTCGCAGCAGGAGCCTTAGCAGCATCCACAGGCGCAATGAATCCTTATATTCTGGTCATCTTGCTGTTTACTGCCGCAGTATTGGGCGACACGCTGAATTATCATATTGGTAAATTTATTGGACCGCGTGTCTTTGAAATTGAATCACGGTTCATTAATAAAAAGCATTTAACCTATACGCAAAAATTCTTTGAAAAACATGGCGGAAAAACTATTATTTTTGCCCGTTTTATTCCTTTCGCCCGTACTTTTGCCCCGTTTGTCGCCGGTGCAGGTCACATGAATTATAAATATTTCCTCAGCTTTAATGTCATTGGTGCCATTTGCTGGGTCGGTTCTTTTGTAATTTTAGGCTACTTGTTTGGCAATATGCCGATTGTTAAAGACAATTTTACCCATCTGATTTTTGGCATCATTATTATTAGTGTCTTGCCGGGCATCATTGGTTTTATTCGCAAGAAACTCAAAAAAGTGCATTAAAAGAAGCGAATCACAACGGGTAACATACACATAATCAGCAACATGGCCGATCCTTTATATAACAGATCGGCTTTTATTTGTCTGGACTGACCCGCCAGAATGGCCCGCCCAAAAAACATCCAGAACACCACCGTAGGTAACAGGACCAGACTGAACATTGCAAATACCAAAATAAAATTGGTGGGATTGCTCCAGGTTTCAAGCGGTAAAACACCGGCAGCAAATAATAAGGCTTTAGGATTTTTGAAGGTAGAAAAGAACAGTTGTCGAGGTCGGATCGAAGGATGGCGTTGATTATGCTTTTCCAAATCTGACGCTTTCCACAAATGAAAAGCCATCCAACTCACATAAATGGCGCTACAAAAATGCAGGATATGAATAAAGTTCGGCCATACTGGATCACACAAATGAATAAGTAATGCCCACAAATTAATGGCATAAAAATAGCCAAGCATTTTTGCCGGAATAAACAGACTGGTTTTAGCAATGCCTTGTTGATAAGCCGAGCTTGCAAGTAATGCATTGGTTGGACCCGGAATCATCAATACCGCAATCACTGCCAATACAAAAAGCCAACTCTCGATCATAAATACCTGATATCACCATCCTGATGGGGCACACCTTATATGAAACCGATAAAAAATGACAAGTATTTCTCGATAAAAAAATATCACCTGATGCGTTTAAAGATTCCATCAAAAAACAGCAACCAATTGATATTAATAATATTTACATTGAAACATTTTGCTAATATTTTATCCCCCCTGCTGTCAGGTACAGCACCTCAACAGCGGGATAAATTGATGAATTATTGAACTTTATTACGAACAATAATTGGGCAGTTTTTGAATTTTGCCGCCTGAACCACAGCTTCCTGATCACCCAATAGACGTGCCAGTTCAGTGTTTTTGCTATTTGAAGATTGTCCCATATTGACTGAAACACTCGGAGCGATTCCCCAGCCGCCATGACTGCCCCAACCACCGCCTACACCGACACCCACACCGACGCCAGTGCGTTTTGGCGCCTGCACACCATCGTCGATATATTGCTGAATACGGTTATATTCACTTTGCAATTGCTGGCAATTGAGCGCTTGATACTGGGTCGGAGAAACATAACTCGGTTTCACCGTCGTTGCACATGCAGCCAATAAAACCGTACTTCCCAAAAGAAGGCTTAGATAAATCGTTTTCATGAGAAATCTCAATACTTATATATGCTCAATTTCATTGAACAACGATTGATAGGCTTGCGTCAATTTATGATCAGTCGCCAAATGGATCAAAGGCTGATTTTTAAGATGCGATTCTTTCATTAAAATGGACGGCGGCAACATGCTGTCTAATACAGGCAAGCTTTCATCTTTCAGCTGTTGCACCACTTCACGCGGTAATTTAGCCTGGGCCTGAAACTGATTGACCACAATCCCTTCAATTTCCAGACGTTCATTATGATCATCCTGAGTTTCGATGACGTTTTCAATCAGAGTCTGTAATGCACGTTTTGAAAATACGTCACAATCAAAAGGAATCAGCACGCGACTGGCAGCAATCAACGCCGATAAGGTAAAGAAGTTAAAAGCCGGCGGTGTATCGATATACACCCGGTCATACTGTCCTTGCAGTTGCTGCAAGGCATCACGCAATTTATAAATCTTGTGTTTTGACTCCAAGGCATGAGCCAGTGCACCCAAAGTCGGACTTGCAGGAATCACATCCAGATTTTTAAAAGGTGATTGGTGCACGTAATGCTCCAGACCTTTATCACGGTTCTTTAAAATGGAACCAATGGCATTGCCTAAAAGTCCTTTGCTTTGGGTTGCCCCCAACACTTCCTGAAAATAATTTTCAATATTGGGTTCCAGCGCCGGTTTATCCACCGTATAGGTCGCATCATCCCCCAATAGATATTGACTGGAATTGGCTTGAGGGTCGAGATCAATCAGCAAGGTTTTCAACCCCTGATGTGCACTAATTGCAGCCAGATTGACGGCAATACTGGACTTACCGACCCCACCTTTTTGATTAAAAACCACACGTACCAGCATTGGAAGCCCCCTATCATTTATAGTTATCTATGAATTGCAGTTTATCCTACACATCTTACATCTAGAATAATCATGTCTAACAATTAGCCAAAATTCGGCTTGATGATGACTAATCCGATAATGGCGATCAGTGCAGCCACTGCAATTATTAAACCTGCGCGACGCTGGACCAGTAAAATACGGTCATCTTTTTTATAGGCTTTGATCAAGGAAGAAAACAGCACCAGAAACAGGATGATTTTGGCATAAAACCATGGTTGTACTTCAAAATTCTTGATTACTAATGAAGTTAGCCCGGTCAAAACAATAATCGTCATGGCAAGATGTTGCCAGGCGACCAGAAATTTTCGTGCCACCGGATTGGGCTGATTGCCGTTGACTCCAACAAATAAAGTAAAAGCACGTGCAAGGATTGCCCCAATCAATAAAGTCACCGCAATCATATGCACAATTTTTACCGTCAGCTGCATATCCATTGTTTAATCTTCCTTATAATTCAGCTTTTGGCGCATGTGCACATTCAGGACTTGAGGTGTCTTGTCCTTGCCATTCTGATGGCACAAAAGCATGAATCGCCAGGGCATGAATACGGCTTGGTGCAAGCAAGTCCCCTGCTGCTGCATAAATTTTTTGATGACGTTGCACCAAACGCAAGCCTTGGAAAATGTCACTCACCACAATCACTTTAAAATGCGACTCCTTACCCGGGAAATAGCCGCCATGACCGGATGATTCGTTCACCACTTCTAAATGAACTGGTGATAACTCTTGCAGGCGTTGAATCAACTGTTGTTCTAAATTCATCAAGATACTCCCAAATAGTTCAATTTCTGGCTTCAGTATACCGTGTTCCGATTCAATCTTCGTGCCTATACAACCTATCATTCCTGGATTTCAGGATAAAATTTTCTTTTCAAACTTCAATCTTGTTTATAAAAGCAGCAAAACCGTACAAAATGGTTTTATTTTATGCAATTGATACAAGTTTTTTCACAAAGTTATTGACCCTATTTTTGCATAATGTATTATACACGGCATGCGGGAATAGCTCAGTTGGTAGAGCATAACCTTGCCAAGGTTGGGGTCGGGAGTTCGAGTCTCCTTTCCCGCTCAAAATTTTTTCATTTAGTTTTTTTCACTTAAAAAACTTTATAGACTCCGCGGGAATAGCTCAGTTGGTAGAGCATAACCTTGCCAAGGTTGGGGTCGGGAGTTCGAGTCTCCTTTCCCGCTCCAGATTCAAAAAGCCCTCATCGAAAGATGGGGGCTTTTTTCTTGTTGATTTTAAACAATATTTCCTTTCTAAACTTATAAACTTAAAACGCTTAAAGCTAGTAAAAAGTTAAGATGGATCACTTGAAAATGGGCTTACGTGACCAAAAGTGCCCTAAACGTGCCCTGCAACCATCACATATAGATCAATATATTAAAGATTTTGTATAAATTTTAGTGAACATCGGCTGAGTAATTCTAAAAAAACTTAAAATACTTCATTCTGGCTTTTATTGAAGTCTTTTTCACTACTTTATAAAAATGGTGACCAAATTTGGTCACCAAAAATATACAATAAAAACAAAATCTTAAGTTAAAAAATTATTAATTTATGGAAAGGTTTTTATTAAAAAACTTATTCTTCCTGCTTGAACTTTAATAAATCACCAACCTCTACATTTAACAATACGCATAATTTTTCTAATGTTTCAAAATCAATACGAGTTGATTGACCATTATAAAGCTTATGTAAAGTTGTCTTACTCATTCCGGTTGCCCGAGCTACATCTGCCACTTTCATTCTTCGTTCCGCCAAAAGAACAGGCAAGTTACAAACTATCATTAATTACCACCATTGTGTAATAAAGTACTTGCATGATGTGTTAAACGCATTTATTATTGCATTGTGATCTTAAATAACACCATTGTGATACTTTATAAAAGGATACAAACATGAATCTTACTTATATTACTACAAAAGAACTGGCGGAACGAATCCATTACAACGAACGTACCATCCGTAATCAGTTGAAGGACAGTGTTCTAATCGAAGGCATTCATTACATCCGCCCTTTTGGTGGACGCAAAATTTTATATGTATGGGAGCGTATTGAAGAAGATATGACTAAAACCACTTTAGGCTCGCTACACAGCCTACAACTTCAATAAGGAGAACATTATTATGGCTGCTATTCGTACTAGATACGGTAAGTTATGTGTCGATTTTCGATACTTAAACATCCGTTGTCGTGAAACAACAGCTCTTGAAGACAATGCTCAAAATCGCAAAAAGCTTGAAAAAGCGATTGAGCGAATGGAAGCGGAAATCTTATTGGGTATTTTTGACTATGCTAAGTACTTTCCAAAAAGTTCTCGTTTAAAAGAAATCAAAAATGCAGAAAACAGAGTAAATGAAATCAGCTCTAAAACACCTCTATTTTCCAAGTTCTGTGAAATCTGGTTCACTGATAAAGAAATAGAATGGCGTGCAAGCTACAAGGGAAAAATTCAGATTGTGATCAAAAAGTATTTAATCCCTTTTTTTGGCACAATTCCGGTTATTAATATCAAAAAGTCAGACATTCTTGGATTCCGTTCATCCCTCGCCAAAGTGACTCACGGAAAAAACCAAGAATGCCTTTCACCATCAAGAATCAACCAGATTATGATAGCACTTCGTATGATACTCGATAGTGCTGCCGAACGATATGACTTTGATAGCCCTTATAAGAATATCAAGAACTTAAAGCAAGGAAAGATTGAAGTAACACCTTTTTCATTAAAGGAAGTACATGCAATTTTAGCCACAGTTCGTGATGATTTTAAGCCTTATTATACTGTTCGATTTTTCACAGGTATGCGCACCAGTGAGATCGATGGCTTGCAATGGAAAAATGTGGACTTACAACGTCGGGAAATCCACATTCGTGAAGCATTAGTGAATGGGGAGCTTGGTGGAACCAAAACTTATGGTTCTGACCGTACCATCCAAATGAGTGATCGGGTTTATCAGGCCTTTCTGCAACAGAAAAGCTTGAATAATGGCAAATCCAGTTTTGTCTTCTGTAACCGCGATGGTGGACCTCTCGATTATCGTTTAGTGAATAAACGTGTCTGGCATCCCCTGCTACGCTATTTAGGACTAAAGCCTCGTCGTGCTTATCAAACACGTCATACCGCTGCAACGCTCTGGCTGTCGGCAGGCGAGAATCCAGAATGGATCGCACGCCAGCTGGGCCATTCAACGACTGAAATGCTGTTCCGGGTCTATAGCCGTTACATTCCCAATGTTACGCGTCGCGATGGCAGTGCTTTTGAAGCAATGCTGGAAAGACTAAATACAGAGGAGCTTGCTCATGAATAGTAAAGCTTTCTTTGGCGGTGTAGTCGTTAGCCCAGAAGCAGATATGGTCGCTCGTGAATTAATCCATGAGTTACACATTCCCAAACTGAACAATCTGGCATTTTTGCTGAAGGTTAACAAATGCTTCGATGATCACCAAGCATTGAGACTCTGGTTACAGCGAATGCTGGATGAAGGGCAAGCCCATTACGATGACTTGGCCCAACAGGCTCGCCTCCGGTTAATGAGCTTAGCTCCCTGATCAAATAAATATACAAGGTCATCCAATCGATGACCTTAGCCCTCTATACCTATAAAAAAGGTGACCTATGCATAAAGATATTTCAATTTGGATGCCACTCTATATTGGTGACTTACAGGCGAAATTTGCACGAATGACCGCAGAACAAATTGGTGCGGCACTGCTGTTAATGATGGATTTCTGGAAAAATGGTGCCATTCCTCATGACCTAGCAACAGTATGCAGCATCACGAAATTACTGCAGCACACCAAGGCTAAAACTTTGCTGAATACGCTGGTAGCTCTGGAATTGTTTGAAGTCGAATCCGAACAGATTCATTCAAATTTTTTAACCCGTTTAAAAAGCCAGGCATTGCAAAATCAGCAAATGAAATCTGATAAAGCTAAAAATGCAGCTCAAGCACGCTGGAATAAATCCGCAAGCAATGCTCAAGCATCTAACAAGCAACGAAAAGTAAATGCTCAAGCAGCTCCTGAGAAGAGCCCGAGTATTACTCAAGTCATGCTTGAACCATGCCCTTCATCTTCATCTTCATCTTCATCTTCATCTTCAAATTTTGAAGAAAAAAATGAGAGTTTTTTAGAAAATTCAAAATGGATTTAGGAGATCAGCCATGAATACCATGCTTAAAACACTCCAGTTTCGCGCAGAAACAACGGAAACACTTTGCCCTACCCATCATATACCCCTAATGGAAATTGCAGGTCACAGGCTCTGTAAATTGTGTGCCAAAGAAACCGTCCATCACTCACATGCAGCCTATGAGAATGAACTGCAACAGCGATTGCTACAACAGAAAATTAAAAATTCAGGGCTCAATAAACGCTACCTGGATAGTGGCTTCAAAAATTATGTAGTTGCATGCCCTGCACAACACAATACCATCAAGATATGTCAGGCCTTTGCACAGCAGATTATTTCTGACCACAACCCGAATATGTTGATGATTGGTACACCGGGTACAGGTAAAACCCATCTGAGTGCATCAATTATTCGCAACATTCTCCATAACAGTACAAAATCTGCACGCTACTATACCAGTGCAGAAATTGCTCAAAAAATGATGGACACCTGGTCAGATGCTTCACGCTCTGAGAAAGAAGTCATCGACCATTTTTCCAGTTTTGATTTATTGGTGATTGATGAATATGGTCTGCATGACCGGCACGAAAAACGCCTAGAGATGGTGCATAAGGTCTTATATAGCCGTTATGACAATATGAAATCTACCCTGCTGATTTCCAATTTCACAGTCCAAAATATGCAGCGGGATTTAGGTGTCCGATTATGGTCACGGTTACATGAGAACCATTTAATTGTAGTACCGTGTTATTGGGATGATCAAAGAATAACCGGATAAGCTTAACTCTCACTTAAGCCAATTATTTTACTGAGATAATTGGCTTTTTTATTACAAACATTATTTAAAGAAACAATCATTTGCATAAGTATTACTGAAGATAATACTTCTAAGCTGCCTATACGGTAGTGAACCCGAGCACCGACTTCAAAACATCAGCAGTACTTTTCTAAGCTGCCTATATGGCAGTGAACGCACTGGTAAGTTGCTCTGACAAGCTCCGAGTTTTCTAAACTGCCTATATGGCAGTGAACCTGTGCGAGGAAATTGGCTGTACTCGTCAACATTTCTAAGCTGCCTGTATGGCCGTGAACTAACTTTTACAGTTTCAAAAACTGATTCTAGTTTTCTAAGCTGCCTGTATGGCAGTGAACACGATGAACTACACAATGCTCGTATGTCGTCATTTCTAAGCTGCCTGTATGGCAGTGAACAGCATTGGCCACAATATCTTTGATTTTTCCCATTTCTAAGCTGCCTGTATGGCAGTGAACAGGCCATTGAGGAAAACCAAGCCTTTCTTAATTTTCTAAGCTGCCTGTATGGCAGTGAACCGTTTTGCAGGTATTCAGCTTCTCCCCAATCATTTCTAAGCTGCCTGTATGGCAGTGAACAGCTAGCATATGATAGTAATTTTGGTTTAGTATTTCTAAGCTGCCTGTATGGCAGTGAACAGTCATATCAACTTAGAGTTGCAGATATAGTTTTTCTAAGCTGCCTGTATGGCAGTGAACTAGTGTTTTTTCACCAAAAAACTCCAAGCGTATTTCTAAGCTGCCTGTATGGCAGTGAACATATGAATCGGCAATCTGCTAAAACGCTCCTGTTTCTAAGCTGCCTGTATGGCAGTGAACTTTGTTTGCACTGAATTTAATATAATATTATCTTTCTAAGCTGCCTGTATGGCAGTGAACATGGCTGGGGCGCATCCAGCTAGTGCTATTTTTTTCTAAGCTGCCTGTATGGCAGTGAACGATTTGCCCAAACATTCCGCTGGTTATCAAACTTTCTAAGCTGCCTGTATGGCAGTGAACGATCAAGTGGCACAACCTATACAAATAATACATTTCTAAGCTGCCTGTATGGCAGTGAACACGGTTTCGGCAATTCTTCCAATCTACTTCCATTTCTAAGCTGCCTGTATGGCAGTGAACTAATGACGTTTTGCTGATCAATTGCTTGTACTTTTCTAAGCTGCCTGTATGGCAGTGAACACAGCAAGAGAGGCATTTGCTATAACTTGGATTTTCTAAGCTGCCTGTATGGCAGTGAACGTTTCCTCGAATATGCACAATATTTTCTCGGATTTCTAAGCTGCCTGTATGGCAGTGAACTCTAATATCAAGGGTTAAATCTTTTTCCTGAATTTCTAAGCTGCCTGTATGGCAGTGAACGACAGCAAATAGATTCTTATATGTCCCAAACTTTTCTAAGCTGCCTGTATGGCAGTGAACCCTCTTGCGTCTCTTGGGTTAAATATTGTTAATTTCTAAGCTGCCTGTATGGCAGTGAACGCGATGGATCAAGAATATTTAAATCGATGCAATTTCTAAGCTGCCTGTATGGCAGTGAACCATGATTAACCCTGATTTCTCTGCTGGACGATTTTCTAAGCTGCCTGTATGGCAGTGAACACAGAGTTGATTCATCCGTCCCTACGACAGATTTTCTAAGCTGCCTGTATGGCAGTGAACGTAAGAAGCCGCGATTGAGCCACCTTGAAGCTTTTCTAAGCTGCCTGTATGGCAGTGAACCAGATTGCACAATAGCAAGCTCTGATTCACTTTTTCTAAGCTGCCTGTATGGCAGTGAACCTCTAACTGCGAACCAAGGTAATGTGCTAGCTTTTCTAAGCTGCCTGTATGGCAGTGAACAATGGAATTGAATTGGAGCAGTTTTCTGGGATTTTCTAAGCTGCCTGTATGGCAGTGAACGCAATGTAGGTCGCCTATCCTCTGCTACACAATTTCTAAGCTGCCTGTATGGCAGTGAACACATTGTTGTTGCTGCTTTCCGTACACAAGGTTTTCTAAGCTGCCTGTATGGCAGTGAACTCCAGAACTGTATTAACTTTATTGGTTCTCTATTTCTAAGCTGCCTGTATGGCAGTGAACGGGGTTGAATCGTTATACACCTCATTCTTAATTTTCTAAGCTGCCTGTATGGCAGTGAACAACGCCAGTAAGGCGCTCAGTCAGAATTGTTATTTCTAAGCTGCCTGTATGGCAGTGAACTTAATGACATGCCTTTTTATTCTCCTGCATATTTTCTAAGCTGCCTGTATGGCAGTGAACAAAATCAATCAAAATTTTAAGTGATGGGTCAATTTCTAAGCTGCCTGTATGGCAGTGAACTTGCACCAATTCCTAATTTTTTAGATACGCTTTTTTCTAAGCTGCCTGTATGGCAGTGAACCACCGGTTTGATTGAATTCGATTTCAGTCATTTTTCTAAGCTGCCTGTATGGCAGTGAACATCGTAGAAGAACAAATTCAGCTTCAAATCCATTTCTAAGCTGCCTGTATGGCAGTGAACGGTACAAAAATATAAAACAGAATTAGATCAAGTTTCTAAGCTGCCTGTATGGCAGTGAACAACCACCACCAACCCTGATCTTTAATTAGATCTTTCTAAGCTGCCTGTATGGCAGTGAACTGTCCAACGTGTGAAACTGACGCGTACTTGATTTTCTAAGCTGCCTGTATGGCAGTGAACTCACCTTGCTCTTTTGAGCAGGGTGTCTTGAATTTCTAAGCTGCCTGTATGGCAGTGAACTTATCTGATCGTGATATGGTTGGGGCGCATCCTTTCTAAGCTGCCTGTATGGCAGTGAACAAACAGATTTGGTTCCATCTGCAATTTGAACATTTCTAAGCTGCCTGTATGGCAGTGAACTTATGCAGAAGGGAATAAGCCATATTAATTTATTTCTAAGCTGCCTGTATGGCAGTGAACAATTCTGTTATAACCAATAGCATCAGTTAGTATTTCTAAGCTGCCTGTATGGCAGTGAACATGATTTACTCTCCTGTTTCATATCTTTAACATTTCTAAGCTGCCTGTATGGCAGTGAACAATTGCATCATCTCGATTTTTTGCAACTTCTATTTCTAAGCTGCCTGTATGGCAGTGAACATTAATACATAAACAAGCTTGATAACCTTTCTTTTCTAAGCTGCCTGTATGGCAGTGAACGAATTAGCATGCAAAACAGAACATCAGAGTTATTTCTAAGCTGCCTGTATGGCAGTGAACTTTCTACCTGAATTAATCACTTGTCTAGCAAATTTCTAAGCTGCCTGTATGGCAGTGAACATCGGCAGAAAAGTAGAATGCTGGGCATTGAATTTCTAAGCTGCCTGTATGGCAGTGAACTTTATAAAATTGAGCGTTATACAACGAAAAAATTTCTAAGCTGCCTGTATGGCAGTGAACAAGTTGAGGGCTTGGGTGGTGGCAATAGCGGATTTCTAAGCTGCCTGTATGGCAGTGAACCCTCTTGCGTCTCTTGGGTTAAATATTGTTAATTTCTAAGCTGCCTGTATGGCAGTGAACTGGCAGGAAAAGCGGAAAGATGTAAAAGGTTTTTTCTAAGCTGCCTGTATGGCAGTGAACAATGGAATGACAGCATCCCAGCTGCAGCAAGTTTTCTAAGCTGCCTGTATGGCAGTGAACACAAATGACGTCAATGGTTGGATCTTCTTTTGTTTCTAAGCTGCCTGTATGGCAGTGAACTTGGCATTGTTAGGTGTGATGTTTCACCTAATTTTCTAAGCTGCCTGTATGGCAGTGAACAAGATAGAAGAGTATTCGGATCGTGATGCCATTTTCTAAGCTGCCTGTATGGCAGTGAACTGCAGTTATATGACGGATCAGTAGATATCATTTTTCTAAGCTGCCTGTATGGCAGTGAACATTTATGAAATAAGAATAGGTAAGGTTGAGGTTTTCTAAGCTGCCTGTATGGCAGTGAACCTTTATGGTGGTGTTGGCTATAAATGGTTATGTTTCTAAGCTGCCTGTATGGCAGTGAACTTGCGAGTGCTGGCACCGGAACCATCCTTATTTTTCTAAGCTGCCTGTATGGCAGTGAACGCTCAAACTGTTGCTATTCAGGGATCTATTGCTTTCTAAGCTGCCTGTATGGCAGTGAACCTCCACGCTTGACTGATACCACACCGGTATAATTTCTAAGCTGCCTGTATGGCAGTGAACCTCCGCTGGAGAATGGTCATAAGTTTCTCCTTTTTCTAAGCTGCCTGTATGGCAGTGAACAAAACCCAGTGGGAAATCCTAATTGGCACAATTTTCTAAGCTGCCTGTATGGCAGTGAACGATCAGGATGATGATTTTCAGCGCAATTGGTTTTTCTAAGCTGCCTGTATGGCAGTGAACAAATCAGTTTAGAGCGTGCTGGATCGTATTTATTTCTAAGCTGCCTGTATGGCAGTGAACCCGGGTTTAATGCGGAGTTCAATGCGGCCACATTTCTAAGCTGCCTGTATGGCAGTGAACAAGTGGTTTTAATTTTCTTTGTTTTAGGTATATTTCTAAGCTGCCTGTATGGCAGTGAACCGGTAAATCCAACCCAAGTCAAAGATGCAGAATTTCTAAGCTGCCTGTATGGCAGTGAACAGTATTGACTTGAAATATGGCCGCATTACTTCTTTCTAAGCTGCCTGTATGGCAGTGAACCCTACTGGTTGAAGCGGGTGAATACATCGGTTTTTCTAAGCTGCCTGTATGGCAGTGAACGATTATACGATTGTGGTGGATGATTATTTAAATTTCTAAGCTGCCTGTATGGCAGTGAACGCATGCAACTCGCTTTTGAAATGGAAATATGTTTTCTAAGCTGCCTGTATGGCAGTGAACTGCAGTTATATGACGGATCAGTAGATATCATTTTTCTAAGCTGCCTGTATGGCAGTGAACTCATCTTCTTTATGGTTGAGCAATCTTTTAATTTTCTAAGCTGCCTGTATGGCAGTGAACCGTTTTACATTAATGAGCTGCGCTGTAGTGGTTTTCTAAGCTGCCTGTATGGCAGTGAACTCAACTCGTCCAGATTTGAAAAATATCAAACATTTCTAAGCTGCCTGTATGGCAGTGAACTATAGTCTGCACTGAGTTCGCAAACAATACCATTTCTAAGCTGCCTGTATGGCAGTGAACTGGTCTTGGTACGCTAAAACAAAAAATCATTATTTCTAAGCTGCCTGTATGGCAGTGAACTGATCATTGATACTAAATGTGCTTGGGATATTTTTCTAAGCTGCCTGTATGGCAGTGAACAAGTACAGGCTGATGAATATTTACCTTACTTATTTCTAAGCTGCCTGTATGGCAGTGAACCGTAACTTTCATGATGAATTTATTAGATTGACTTTCTAAGCTGCCTGTATGGCAGTGAACGCACTGTGCATACCGTGAATTGGAGTTGTGCTTTTCTAAGCTGCCTGTATGGCAGTGAACAAGCTAATGAATCGCCTAATTGGAGGACAAACTTTCTAAGCTGCCTGTATGGCAGTGAACAATTACAGCAAGCGGTAGGTGTAACAGCTGATTTTCTAAGCTGCCTGTATGGCAGTGAACTAAAACGCTTACTGAAACGCCAGGGTATTGATTTTCTAAGCTGCCTGTATGGCAGTGAACTCACTGCTTCGGCATGGGTTACATCAGGATCATTTCTAAGCTGCCTGTATGGCAGTGAACAATGCATATCACGGAAATCCATTTCAATGTCTTTTCTAAGCTGCCTGTATGGCAGTGAACGGTTTAGGCATCCGTGTTTGGGCTGAACTTAATTTCTAAGCTGCCTGTATGGCAGTGAACAAACACCGCTAAGCACCGTCATTGGCGGTGCATTTCTAAGCTGCCTGTATGGCAGTGAACCTGAAGTTGTTAATAACATGCTGTTAAGTGAATTTCTAAGCTGCCTGTATGGCAGTGAACTCATGTACTCGTGATGCCGCAAAAGAGTGTGATTTCTAAGCTGCCTGTATGGCAGTGAACCTGAGCGTTCCGAGCTACCACATTTTTCACAATTTCTAAGCTGCCTGTATGGCAGTGAACCAATTACTTAACAGGATTAGCCACTTTCTATATTTCTAAGCTGCCTGTATGGCAGTGAACGAGTGGGAGCGCATTATTGGGCGCTTCAAAGATTTCTAAGCTGCCTGTATGGCAGTGAACGTGAGATACTGGCAATGACCAGGGAGGATATTTTTCTAAGCTGCCTGTATGGCAGTGAACTTTAAATCTGGTACTCGTACTGACAATGGCCATTTCTAAGCTGCCTGTATGGCAGTGAACGTTAGCTATCCCAAAACACCATGACACAATCATTTCTAAGCTGCCTGTATGGCAGTGAACTAGCCGGTGTAAAAAACCACCTTAATGCTACATTTCTAAGCTGCCTGTATGGCAGTGAACATGCAATTGGTGTAGTTCGTGATGCGCTTGAATTTCTAAGCTGCCTGTATGGCAGTGAACTGGTTTTTGTTGAAATGCGCGATGCACAGACATTTCTAAGCTGCCTGTATGGCAGTGAACGATTTGTTAATGTTTGGAGTTCTTCTGATGTTTTTCTAAGCTGCCTGTATGGCAGTGAACAGTAATTTTAAAGCAAAAAATAAAGTTATAACAGTGATTTAACTCTTAAATCTCTCAAAAGACCCAAGTTTTAAACCACTATCATAAGCTATTGATTTTATTAAGCTGTTAAAGAGTGAAAAAATATTGGGTTAAAATTCGGGTACAGATGACACCGAACTTAATCCGTAAGTGCTAAAAATCTGAGTTTCAGATTTTTCAGCAGATCGCTTTTCAATAAAAATTTTAAAAGCATGTTTCTGACTTAATGCTAAATCTTCAGATGTACTGTCACTCAGCATATTGATATAGGGTAAATCAGTTGTTTTTACAAACTGACCATAATGTGCCAAGGCATTTTCAAAACTAAAGCGCCCTTTTCTCTCATCATGTCGTGCTAAACGGGCAGCACTACTCTTCACTTGTTTACGCTTATAGACTGCATAACCAGTAACTTTTTCTAAAGGTACTGCTTTTACAGAACTAATGTGTACATAATCCAAATAACGACTGAGCCATTTTGGCACATCCAGTTGAATTAATTCCTGTTCACTTAAGCCAAAGATACGTAGCTTTTCGCCAATAAATCCCTTCTCTTTTTGAGGATCAAAACGATAATCAGGAAATGAAAAACCTATTTTCACCTTACTGCTTTCGTCTTTTAAACCAGCCAATGCAAGATGTAGCTGTTTATAAATTTTAGACCATAAAAAGTTAATCGAGATTTCATCATCTGGCAGAAATTTTAATTCCAGATAATAATTCATTATTTATCACTCTCGCCAAATACACCACCACGAACCAAAACCGCCATTACATAATGCTGCTGTTCAAGTTCAGGTACTTTATTGTAATTAACCCAAGCATCAAACAAACTATAAAAGTCTTGTTTTTCTTTAGGCTGACGATACGCCTTACCTTCTGAAGTCACTGAACCATACGGCTCAACTGCAATCGGTTTATCTGCATTTGGATACCATATATCAATTGTGCGTAGTGCATTACCAATTTTTTGAGAATGCATACCAGCTTCGTTGTTGCCAAATGAGTATAAAGTTTTGCTTTTAGCACCTTTGGAATTACTCGTATCTAAAATGAGTTCCTGTGATGGATAGACTTCTTGTCCCTCACCTAAACGAGAAAAACCTGTCACTTTAAGTAATACATGATCATGACCACTTAAACCTGCTTCAATCCAAGCTGAAAGCTGTTTAATTTCAGTTTGTTGAGCTTGGTGTACAGTTGCTTCATTTAAACGATTTTGTAATGCATCAAAACTTAATTTTTCTGCGCTCTTACCATCAATTAAACGCTCAACTGTGACCGTAACATTTTCAGCGCCAATACGGTTACGCCATAAAAAACGACCATTGGCTAAATTCACAGCATAGCGATTCGCAAGTTCACTAAACTTATTCGCTGTTTCATAGCCTGACACCACCGCTTCAAGGCGTTCAGCAAATGCTGCATCATTACATGCAGATGGACGACCTACATTTGGCAATACACGTAAGCTAAACGTCACGGCAACCGTATCTTTACCTTGTGGTAAAGCAGCAACATCAACCGTTTGTAAATTTGGTTTATTCACTGCTGCATTAATCGCTGCTTCATCAGTTTCTTTGCTATTTTTAGGGCGATTCGAAATCGTACCACGCACAGATTTTGCTTGAATTAAAATTGGTGTATTACCTGTGCCTTGTGCAATCTCCACCCAATTTACTGCAAACATACGTCCATCTGATGCATCAAGATGACGGTTAAATGAAAGTACCGATGCTGTTTTTAATTTGTCATTCTTAGCCATGATTAAAATTCCTCTTCTTCTATTTCAGATTCAAATTCAAATGATTGATGGGTGTCTTCGTCTGGTAATGACGTGTCGATATCTAATTTCGGTGCAAATGGTTGAACGAGCTCATACAGCCCATTTGTAGGTTCAGTGTTGTAATTCCATAAAGTATCAACAATATTTTTAATACGATGTGGGCTTTGCCATTCACCTAAACTAATTAAGGTTTCGACAAAGGTGGCGGGATAGTCATCATGACGTAATCCTTTAATAACACCTTGAGGCTGTAAATCCGTTAAAGCTGCATAACCAATCGGTATCGGCACGAGCCAACCTTTTAAATGTTCAGGCCGTGGTCGTAACGTCCAAACACCGTCTACTGACTCTTGATCGACTGATGCTTCTTGTGCAGTACTGACAAAATTGAAGCGGTGAATGTCCAATAAAGTATCGAGTAAATCAGGACTATTTTTCTGAGTCGCTAAATATGTTGGATACTGAGCCAACCAATTTTGATGTGCAATCAAAAGCTCATGACGATGCTGTAAAGCAAAGCCTGGTAATACACTCCGACGTAGTATTTTGGTTTTATCTACCGCATCATGTTCTGACCAATTGATCAATTTAGCTTTGACACGCTTATGTGGGAAAACAGAACCACCTGCCAAACGCATGTTATAGACCAAGTGATTTAATCGATCTAACAGGCTTTGTGTCTGAGTAGATAAATCTTCATCATTGGCAGATAGATGCGGATTAAGACCATCTCCCGCCAAACCAATCACTAAACTGACTTCAAAATGTCCCTTGCCCTCTTCAATCATCGCTGGTGTAGAACCATCTGCTTTCAAGGGGTGACGAGCCAAATTCAGTTGATAAGGCGAATAGCGGAAACTATTGGTTTTGGTAATTTGTGGGTTAAATTGATGAGATATAATCCCGACACCACAACACTCAATAGATGCATATTCAGCAATTTGATTCAGCTGACGCTGTAAATGATGCATAAATCCAGTGAATGCACTCGGTGCTGGGAAGCCCCACGTTAAATGACTACTGATAATAGATGCATTTTCAACATTTAGACGTACAACATACAACGCTTTAGGATAAGTCTGATGCATTAGGCAAACTCCTCTTTCAGCAATTGTAATTTGTCACGTAAAATTAAAGACCACGTGCGAGCTTCATGATCGTCCAAATCCACAATCTTGCCTTTTTTGATGAGGATATCATTGAGCCATTTACCAAAGTTATAACCCACTTCAGTATGCCAATCTCGTTCACGATAAGCCTGTAACCACTCGGCTTCTTCTTCCGTCAATTCTTTGGCATCTTCTTTGTCAAAGAGCGCTTCTCGGTAGCCATAATCCAGCCAAAAGCTTTCTGCACGACTAAAATTAGAATCCTGTGTCCAGCCCGATGATGCACTTTGTTGCAGTTCAAAACTCATATCAATAATGCAATCCACCAATTTAGAGATCAAATCATCACGTTGTGCACGAAATTCGACGTTATTACGACGATCTTCTTTACGATACAAAGTCACGATTTTTTTCAATAAAGGCTTAATCTCTTTACGGTTGCTTAAATACCCTGTAAAAACCGAACCACGTTTTGGTAGTTCAATCTGCTGACCTTTCCAAGTGGGTGGAATAGACGGTAATAGCCACATAGAGCCACGACGGTCACTATTAAGCTGTGAAATATTTTGTGGTTTAGAACCACCAAAATTTTGTACCAATAGATTCGGGTATTCACGGCTTTCATGTGCATGATGTAATTTTTTAAACCGTGCTTCATGTAGTGCTTTACTCTCATCGCTAAACCGATCATATGAGAGCTGTTGATACGCTCGATGAACCAATGAACTCGGATATAAAATCACCAAGGTATGATATTCATCATTTTGCACAGGAAATAACACTTGTTTCGATAAACGTCCTGCATTGAGTTCTGTTGGCAACTGACTAAATGCTAAAAAACGCTCATAACGCAGTTGTGCCGTTTCAGATTTCACAGACAATGCTGTGATTAATTCCTGATCTGCATTTAACAAACGCTCTAGTAACGACGTACCTTGAAAAGATAAACGCAGCATCTTAAAGACATCGAGTACAGCTGCATTACCAATGACATCCGCATCTAGTTTGATACCTTGGGAACCCACATAGTCATGTGTTTTATCCGTATTGCTATAAAACATGGCAGATGCTTTTGAATCAGGATGATGCTGTTTCGGCGTATGAGTCGCCAAACGTAATTGGCTAATACGCAAACTTGCATCATCAAGCCACGTTTCAACCTCATATTTTTCTAATAACTTGTTACGCTCTGCCGTGTCATCCGCTTTAAGTTTTTCTAGCTTTTCATTCAAACGTCCTTGAATATATTGCTCGATTAACTCACGAATGCTAGCAGGCTCGGAGTCTTGAACTCCCTCTACTTCATCATTCATTTTTTGTACTCATTACAAAATAAATTATGTTTTAAATCATTTTTTGTTATCATCTAGATAGATTAACTATCGTAAATGATGAATGTATCCAATTAATCAGACCCTTCTGATTAAATGCGTGCTAAACATTATTTCCCCCTTACCCTATCGGGTGATGTGTGATCCTGCCAGATCGATGGTTAATCTTTATTTAAATATTAAACCTAGTTACTTTAATTCAAACTAAAAGTAACCATAACAAGTAAAATACAGATTTTTCTTTTATTCCACAAGCTATTTCTATGTAAAATAAAAAGACTTATCATTACTAAGTAAGGCACTACCATAAAGGTAGCTTAGAAATAGTTCCTTTTATTCAATCTGTTCACTGCCATATAGGCAGCTTAGAAAGCAAGGTTTATCAGGGTTATTCCCTGATAAATCCTAACCAATCGTGGTATTTCCACTTTTGCAGGTCTTCTAGCTTGGGTAAATTTAAACTTAAATAACGCCCACAATTCTCACTCCAAATTCTTTCATTTGGATTGACCTCCACATATTTCTGCAATGCCTGCTGAGGATTCTGATTTGGCCAACAATGAATCTGCGGATTGTTAGGTAGCTCAACTCGTCGAATTAAACTTTCTTCATAAAGCCAATTTCCCGTTTTATCGTTATAGGCATAAAGACCTAACTCGCTCTCTTCTTCCTCTGCCCTAAATGCCATTAACTTTTCTGCTTGTGATTGTCTAAATTGGCTCAAGCGTTGCAGAATACCTGTGTAATGAATGGGCGTGTTCCAAAAAGCATAGGTTGGAAATTTAATCGGTACACTTTTACTCACTCGCATATCAGAGCTAATTCCTTGCCCCAATAAAATTGAATGCATGCGATCATGTTCTAAATCAACTAAATTTGGATAACCAAATTTTTCATAATATTTCTTTAAGTAGTTTGCTCCCGGTTGTTGCAAACGTGGTATAGCATCTAATTGATCTAGATGTACTTTTCGAATTAACCCATTATCAACATTCTCAGCAGTACCATTTAAAAAATGTCTATCCGCTTTAAACTCGAAACCTGTCGCTTCAAAGCCTGGGCGTGAAAAACAACTTCGATCAGGATGTTTAAAATGTCGAATATTGGTTTCCATTAAAAATACATTTGGTTTGTTATAAGCTTCTATCCGATGGCGTCGCACCCGTCCAGAAGCCTGAATAATCGAACGCATAGATGATGGTTCTAAGATCATCCAATCATAGTCGTGATCTCGCCCCACCTCACAGACAGGCGAGGCGAAAACCAAAATAATATGTTGTTGTTCTGGATATCTTTTTAACCACCCCTTAACCATGGCATGATCGTGTGGCTGTTTAGCTTGGTTTCGATCTAAAATTTCGTCTAAATATTTTTCAATATTTGCACGCATTAACAATGGAAAACGCGAATGATAGACACAAATATGAATACGTATATTTGGATCAATTTGCTGTTTTAATAATTGCTGAGCAATCTCCGCCAAAGGATCAATATTGGCAAAACGTACCAAGCCTACGCTGTATTGTTTGCCTGTATCGGGATCTGTAATCGAATTTTCACGATGTGCAAGCATTGTTGTTTGCAGAATTTTTTCCGCAAATACTTTTTCCCACTTCTCCTGAGCTGATATTTTTCGGGGTAATCCCACCCATTCAACTGTACGTCGTTTAGTGTGCTGTGCTTGCTGATTTAAGAATTCAACACGTTGTTTAGTAAATTTGAGATGGGCTTTTTTAAAGATGTCGTTCGCTTGACTGTCACTGATATTTTGATCACAAGGAATGACCTCATGATAAATACTGCTTGGATTTTCATCAAACCACGCAGCAATAATCGGTTGGTCTGCTTGTGTACGATTGGCATTATAAAATTTTCGCCCTGAACTATACGCTAAATACAAACCATTAATTTCGGCAGGTGTTAGCGTTGCAGAGGACAATAATACCCGACTACCCAGTAAACCTGCCCAGTGTACTAAACGTGTCAATGCATAATAATCTTCAGGAGAAAAATCATCAGGTTCATCAAGTACCAAATCTGAAGACATTAAACGTAACATCGGTGCAATTTGTTTACCGCCACGAGTACTTTCAGTAGCAGGAATTAGATGATCAATCGTGCAACATAAAATTGGACTCATCAGCATTTTTCTAACTTGATGATTCCCCTTTAACCATTTGGCAAACATATGCTGCTGATCAAGTATGCCTTCAAAATCTAGCTCATGATCATCGTAATCGACATAACTCTCTTCATCTGTAAGTCCATTTAAAGATTCTGAACCGATATTTTCTGCAATATACTGATTTTGTTCAGGATCAAAATTTTCTATATTTTCTTCTAAAATTTCAGATGAATCTTTATGACTATAATGCTCAAAGATTTCTTTAACTGCTCCGCCACCAACCATAATGGCTAAATCAGTTTCATCCAAATCGAGTTTGTGACGTAAAGCCTTTCCTGTTTGCAAAGTTAATGTTCTAAGACCTAGAGCAATATTAAAACGTGCGCCTTTATCAGGGTCAGCAAGGCCGTACATAATGCGTGTATTACCCAAGGTTTTGCCACGACCTGTCGAAGCTAAATTCACACCAAAAAAACCATGATTTGGATAGTCTTTTTGTATTTTACGCGCCAGTTGATAAGACTTATCTTGCCATTGGTAATATGGATTATTGGTTTTTCCTTCCAAACTTTTTTGCTGAGGTAAACGATCAAACAAGGCATCTAATCGAGTCAATGCCCCCATAAGTTGCCTAACCGATTGACTCACTCCCACCAAATGATCATCTAGTGTTTGTTTTAATGATCCAAATTTATCTGTATTAGCATATCGCTCATAACTTGGATCATGCCATTTAGGATTGGCATCACAGCTTGAATAATAATGATCTGACAACATTAAGGTTAGGCGTGAAATGTGACTCACATAAGGATCATCTAACCCAATTGAATGAGGAAGATTCAGCAGTTGCATTAAATTTCCTGCACATGAATTTGCTTCTTTACACCACGTGTCACTATTGAAAGGAATATGCTCTTGCCGAATATCCCAGCATTTCTTAATTTCTTTTTGTTTACTGGTATCATCCTCTAAATATTGTTTTGGATAGCACCATTTAAAGTTTAAGTCATCCAAAACCGTTTTAAATTTGTTTGCTTCATAACTTGGATCCTTTGTATTTAGTATAGGTAAGCGATGATGTGAAACAATGAGCCATGCGGTTAGTTTTGCAATCGGTGGTAAATTTTGAAAAGGCGAATTTGATACTTGGTCGATTTCATCTTTAATAACATTTTCAAACCACGAAAAATCATGACGTTTTCCAGATATTGAAGTTAGCTGAGAAATCCAATCCTTATCTGTATCGCCACAACTATGCACAAAAGCTTCAAATAATCTCAAAGAAATCCATTCATGTCGAAACGGATCTGCTACTGGTTTTTTATTCTTTAAAGCATTTTTTAGCTTTGCTGCAAAAAAAGGATTAATTTTACCAAAATCATGAAATAGTGCCGCGATACGAGTGATTTGACTAACAAAACTTGCTGAGTGCCAATTCTGATCACAATAATCTACTTTTAGCTGTTTTGATGTTCGATTGACTGGCACAATTCCTTCACTATTAAATTTGTTGTGATTGCCCACTATCCACAGCAACTCACTTCTACGCCTGCCCCGAATCCAATGACAACTTACTGCTGTACTTTTAGTCACAGTCTTACGCAACAATTTTTTAACTGAGATTAGACCTTCTTCGGTAATCACCGTTTGCCAGGTGTTATCTCCAATCCGATCAGCAAAAGCATCTAGCACACGCCTGGTTCGAGGAATCGCTTTCTTTTCGCATTGGCTAATAAAGGTCACAATCATAATGTTTCCTCATCCACATCATGATTTTTGCAAGCTTGCGCTTTGACTTGATCAAACATAAAGTCTAAACACTTATGCTCAGTAAACTTCTGCAAAATCTGCTGTCTAAATTCTTGTTCAGTCATTTTTTCTTTGGCGCAAATAAAGGCATAAGGTAAAACCACAGCATCCTTAATTAAATCCGCCACATCAAACACTAAAGCCCCTCGACGCGTCTTGCCATGCATGACTGCAAAACCGTGTGGAATTCCAAGTACCCAAAGTGTTGTCGCTGCTAAACCATAAGCCAGATAATTGCCATGATTTAAAAAATCATTAGCTAAATCACCTTGTTCAGGATTTCGACTAAAATCCTTTAAACCTGTACGAGTCGCTGCAATTTTATAAAGTTGCTTTGTGGTTGCAGCTTCTGCAAGTAGTAAGTCTCCGACTTTACTTTGTTGTGAAATTCTTGCTGCATAACCCGTTAAAGCCTGTTGAATATCTAAATCATCTACATGAAAGGTATATTCTTTTAAATCTCGGTCTTTCAACCAAATCTTCTGAATATATTCAACTCGAGCCAATTGAAACTGTTTAGCAACATCTAAGCGTTTGGCTTCATCAAACCAAAATTGCATCCAACCTTGCATATACTCAGTTGGACGGTATTCACTTTGAGGTGTCATCCATTCAATTTCACAGCCCATAAACAAAGGCGTGCCACCTCCCCCTGCAAAACCAACTAAAACACCAGCACTTGCGAGCATGCGCATTGCTGCTTGAGTAATTGATGTGCCTGTACCCAATAAAATCACTGTGGTATTGGCAATAGGAATATTCCAATATTGATTTTCGTTTTTAGCCTCAGTCAAATAAAGTACTCGACCATCTTTCTGCATCACACGGCAATGTTCAAGATAGTACAAATTGGCACGTTTCGAATGTAATATTGCTTTTAGATCTGATGGATTAAGCTGTTCCATTCTTATCATCAATTATGAAGAAGAGTTGTCCTTAAAATATCCTTTTCCAATAATTATTTAAAGAAATTTCAGGAAATTAACGTCACATATTGACGCAGTCTTTTTAAAGAATTTGTGTGACTCATACAGTTAAAAATATTTTTAAAACTTAATACTTTAATACACTCGGGCTAATATCTTCTTCTCTTTTCCCCCTAACCAGACTAAATACTCATTCTCTATCGCCTGTTTATAAGCCCAATCAGCAACCCGATGCGAACGCTGCAGATCCGTTAAGAAGCCAAGTTGAGAAATCTCTCGTGTAATGGCTTGATCATGCAGATGATTACGTTCTCTCCATTGCTCAAAGAATTGCTCAGATGCTAAATAATTACTTTTCTGTGAATTACATTTGTCATCTACCAGAACAAAGTTATGTCCGGTATCGGCAGGATATAGAGACCATGGAATAAAATGATCTACAACATATTTTGAATTTTTTAGGCTTTTGCCACAGTAAAAACACTGGCATTGCTGTAAATCAATTAAGAAGTCCGCGACCTGCCCCAGTTGATTGCGACTTGGGGCAAACATGAATTCATCTAGGTCAGGCAAACCATCCAGTACCACCAAGTTCTGCTTGTTTAGCCGAACAAAATCAATCCAGCGCTTCTGGCACAACTCTTCAATGATTTCACTAAATTGTCTTAAGCAATACATCACCTTGGGCAACAGCTTGAGGGACTTCTTGGAATCTTCAAGACTATAGAGAAACTGTATGGTTTGACCATTCAAATTCTGCAAATACACCACCGGCATTTGCTTCACCGTTGTTGTAACCTTCCCCTTAAGCCGATTCCAGTAAAGCTGGTCTTTTCTTAAAGCTGCCAAAGTTTTAAATTGTTGCTGTGCCTTTTGGATTTCACTGATGATTTTTGCTTGTTTACCTGTACTTTGATGAATGGTAAAAGGCTCATAGTGATTAAACTGAAATGGTAGTGACTGTTTCCAGTACAGCTCAATAAACTTTTCCGCAATATCCTGATAGTCCACATGCAATGTAGCACCAGTATCTTGCCCCTGTTCAATCGCCAGACGTGTGATACTCATCAGCAAGGCAAACTTATAGGTCGAAGTAAACGTCCCCGACTGTAAAATCTGCTGAATATGCTTTAAGAATTTTAGTTGTTCTTGAGGGGTTGGTATTTCGGCTAGACTGAATAACATATCTAAGCCTGCACTTTTCTAATCAGAATATTCATCCATTCTTCTCTACGCTCTGGACGTTTATCTATCGTAATCCATTGCTGCAACAGTAAAGCCCGATCGATCTGTTTAAGTAAGTCATGAGCTTGCTGTTCATTCAAGTCAGTAAAGCTACGTCCCTCTTTCTCACGGTCTGTATTGCCATATTTAAAAGACATGTAACACACGCCATTTGGCTTTAGTGCTTTGAATATGCGCCCCATCACTTCAGGCAAACGATCTCTGTCACAGTGTAAAAGAGAAGCACAGGCCCAAATACCATCGTACTTCTCACTCTCATTTAATTCATAGAAACTTTGCTGACGTACTTCAATGCCGGTCAGCTCCCTAGCCTTTTTAACCAGCTCGGCAGAATAATCCATTGCCTCAACTTGATAGCCTTTTTTCTTAAACGCCAAAGTGTCCCGCCCCGAACCACAGCCCAAATCCAGAATCGATGCCTGTTCTGGTAAACACCTTAAAAATGGTATGTAGAGACTTTCCATTTCGACCTGATAAGTATTTTCAAAAAATGCTTGAGCATGCTGCTTGTAATAATTTAATGTTTGATTCATTGTCTTAAAGCTAATATCTTATGTGAAATAACATACTGATATTTCACTAGATAAGTCAAATGAACAGTTCTAGGATTGAGCCAAAATCTCATTTTATTGTCCCTACTTTATTGAAATAAAAACTGAGCTGGTTTCTACAAAGGAAAATAAATGGGCTTCAGATTTCGCAAGAGCATTAAAATTTTACCGGGTTTAAAAACAATCTGACCAATAAAGGGATAAGTAGCGCGAGCATTGGCAAATCTGGTGCTTCTCTGAATATTGGTAAAAAGGGAACTCAAACGAGTATTGGTATCCCAGGAACAGGACTTTCTTATTCCAAGCATCGTCCCTATACAAATAAGCCAAATACCTTACAGAATTCTTCTCAGCAACTATCACTATTGAATAGCCAAAGTATGGAAACATCCAAATCAAATGTCTGGCTATGGATAATTTTTGGATTATTTTGTTTTATTGTAGGGGCTATTATTTTTTAGAATTAGCCGCGCTTTGTATCCATAACATTCATTCCGCTAGGCAAAATTTGATTCATTTATTACTATGGATGGATGTTAAATACAATAAAGGTTGCCGCTGATGTCAGACAATCACCATACTCACGATTATGATGAAAATGATTTAATTGACTCTCCCTTATCTCAAGTTTTACAGGAACATAATCAGCAGGTCGAAATTCTTATTTATCGACTGCCTGACAGTGATTGGACACTGGAAGTGGTGAGCCAAAGTGGTACTTCTACCGTATGGGATGAAACATTTCCGTCAGATCAGGAAGCTCTATCTGTCGCTTTAGATGGAATTAAAGCTGCAGGCGGTATTCAAGCCTTTTCCGAACTCAGTGACCTCGAAGCAAAGAATAATATTTTTCCTGAATCCCTTACTCGCCATTAAAAATGAAACTACCGGCTTGAATTTGGATCAGTATATTTTTGGATTCTTAGAACCTGTCGCGATGATAGGTTCACTTCACCCCAAACCCATCTAGGGTCGAAGGGTCAAAATTTTCATCAAACATAAACTCATCTGCTCGCTCTTTTTTTAATGTCACCAGGGCATAAAAGAAACATTTTTCACATAACTGCAACTCATATTTTTCACCATCATGCTTGGAACCATAGCCCCAATTTGCTGATAAGGTTCCAAACTCCAATTTCGTTGATTGGTTGCATACATCACATACAACATCTGTAATGACTTCTACCTGTTTCAGTTGTTTAATTTCCATCTTTGGCTCTCGATATCAATCAAGTTAAATTCGTCTACATGTTTACTAAAAACTTATTCCAGTTTGGTTTTAATTACCATTAAAAAATGTCAAGGCCGAATCTGCGACACAGAATAACTTAACTGCTTAACATTAATCCCTGTGAGCTCTCGCACCTTAACTACCAACTCAACCGAATCATCTATTGCATCAACTTGATACCCTCTTTTTTGAAATCCAAAGTATCACCACTCGACCTACAGCCCAAGTCCAAAATCTTTAATTGTGTAGGTAAATACTTAAAAAGGTTCGTACAAACTCTGCATGTCAACTCGGTATGTATTATCAAAAAAATTTGAGCATTATTATTGTAATAATCAGCTGTACTCATCCCTAACCTATTCATTCTAATCAGCTATGTGAACATCATAATAGAAACATGATATTTTCTGCCAACTCACAAATATAGCTAACTAATAGTGAGTATCCAATCGAGGAGGAAAATTTGAAACTTTCAATAATACATAAACTTTAAAAACAAGAAAAAAATGATGCCTCCTGCCATATTCAAAAACTCTAAATATACGTGAATATTACTGTATTATTTTTATTCAATAGCACACATGGATTTGACATCTGAACTACTTTTAAAGTTTCCAGCAACACAGATAAGTACTCTAAAAAATTTTAAAAAAAGCAGAATCATCATTCATCCACGTGCTTATGGTTTCAACCTGTGCTACTTAAATATGTTTAAAAATCTCACTGCAGATTTAGATATTTCTAATCGTATAAAAGAGCTCCATGTGTGGAAAACCTCAGAGTTTGATAGCTACACTATTCTCAATAATATTCACTTATATATTAGCTACTTAAATCAGGATATTAAGGAAATCACTTTAATTGTTCACCATCAACAATCTTTTTCAGATGATGAGTTAGCATTTCTGATGGAGTTATGCAGTCGTGAATTTATTCACTTCATTAAAACTTCAAAATTTGATATTCGGTCGTTAAATCCACGAAAAACATTGCATTTAATTAACACACATCTTTCACGTCAAACACTATTAATCCTTAACAAACAATCATCTTTAAAACCACATCATCAAATGAGTCTGGAACTGCTTGCACAACTACTTTCATGTTCTCGAAATCAACTTAATCAGCGCATTAAAAATATCAAGCAAGAACGCACACAGATTTTTAATCAATTATCACTACACAGCAGTTGTGTAAAAGAACTTATCGATCGCCCTGCTAGCTGTCTAAGTACAGAAAAAATTTGGAGATCATAGTGTCGAACAATCTAAATGAGCATATTGATTTGCCAGTTATTTCACTGCAAAAAATGCTTGAAAAACTGTTTGGTAATGAGCAATTTGAGCGTGCCAAACATATTAATTTTGTGGTTAAACTATTGTCTTCTCAACAGACTGACAATTGTTTGGTTGGTCTCAATCTCGATTACTTTGATATCGATGTAGAGTTTGATTCGCAGCTGCCGACACCACCGGTAATCGCTTTCACGAAAAAAGTTAAGATTAGTGATTTACCCATTACGTCATATATCAATTCAATTGCGCAATTATCTGAGTCACAAACTCATGCGCAACATTGGAATATTCTAGTTTTAAAAGCGGCCATTTATTTAATTGCTCTTCCTGAGCTTAAACCAGAGCTTTTTAAACAAGCACACACAGAACACTTCAATACCGTAAAGCGCTTATTCCAGCGCTTTAGGACTGCAAATAAAAATTTAGATACTGAAAAAAAATATCAAAATACAGAAGAGTATCAACGTCTCTGGAGTACCTATCTTCAAGATCCAACACAGAGCTTAGAACAATTTATTCAACATCTGATCACATTAGATACGGATGAATTGCCTGAGTTTGATCGCAATCTACTCAATGATATTCGCATTACTTTTAACTACGTTTTAAAAAACAAAGCGAAGATTGCACGTGCCAGTATCGATACACAGCTTCAACATCAGTTTCTTGATGAAGAACAATTCATTGAAGAAAGTATCGAAATCAAAAAAGGGGCTAAATCTAAAGCACTGAATATAGAAACCTTAATTGATGAGCCGATTAATCGGCAAATTGTTGTCAATCCAACTGACGTCACACCACTCGCAGCACATTCAGAAACGAGTCAAAGCTATGTTCTACCGCTTGTTGCAAAACATATTCAACGCAAAGAACATTTACTCACGTCGAGTAGTTTTTTTCCGAATCCATCTAGCGTGAACCATCTACTGAAAAGACTTCATGTGGACTACTCTGAATATCAAAATAAAAGTGCTTTGATCCTAATGCTCGCATTTTTGACCGGTAATAGTGTGAATGAGTGGCTATATATACAAAGCAAGCGAGCTAAAAACTTAAATAACCGCCAAAAAATGATCAATAAAAATGATCAATTCTTCTTAAACAGTAAATTTAATGTATTTGAAAACCGAGATTTTGAGTATTCAGACAGCTTGCTTAATCAGACGATCTATTTAGACATTCCAATCCCGAATCTATTCATTGAGGATCTCCGCAAAATGGATTCGGTTAGTTTCGATGATATACAACAATATTTACGCAAATTAAGACAAGAATTATTGATTCCAAAACTGTCTGTCGTAAAGGTGAGTTCTCTACTGCATCATACGGTTCTTGCAAAAACAGGGAATAAACAACTCGCAGATTTAATCACAGGGATTGATGCCAATCAGTCATCATCTGTTTCTTATTGTCATCAGAATATCCTACGATTACATGCACAATATATTGATATTCTAAAATCACTTTGTGCAGAGGTAGCAAGCACATATGAAAGCTGTGTACGTTCGCTCCCTGATTTAATAACTCATTTTGGTAGTCGTAAAGCTCCAAAACCACAGGTCATTACAGAGATTTTTTCTGTATTGAAATTTAATATTTTTTCACAAGCTGAAGACGATCTGATTGCCATTTTTAATCATTACAATCTCTGGCTGTGGCATATCCTCCTTCTTTTTACAGCAGCACGCCCCGTTGCTGAATTCCCTGGATTTCTTAAAAACTTTAATTTAAAACGCCAAATTTTGATGGTTTCAGACAAAGAAGTAGGCGGCCGCAATGGATTCGGACGCCTCATTCCGCTTTGTCCATTTCTAGTTGAAGAAATAAAAAAATTCCTTAATTTTTTAGAATATTTTTCGACTCAAATCATGATGAGTCATCCTGCTTTAAGTGATGTCATACAACAAATCAAAACGAGTAAGCTCCCCCTCTTAGGGATCATCCAAGATGATGAGTGGATACCGCTAAGCCCATCTTTAGTAAAAAACTTTCATCCCGAATTAGGTCTTGATCATGCTAACTGGCATCGCCACACAGCTCGTGCTTTTTTAACTCATAAAATTACCGAACCTGAGATTTTAGCTCTCTTTGGACATGAGCTCATGCAACAAGAAGCAGCACATCCTTTTTCCAGTTTATCCCTATCTCAATTTTCTAAAATTGCGAATGTTTTAGAGCAAATGAAAGATCAATTTAAAATTAGCGGGATTGAAGTAAATGTCATCATTCAATAAAAAAATCCAAAAAAAACGCTATGCTGAAGATAGACGTCAACTTCAACGTAATGAATTAGAAAAGACTCTACGAGCTGATGCAGAACAAGAGCTCCGACAATACTTTGATGAACAAAAATTCTCAACTGAGGACTTAATTCAAGCTTATCCTGCGATTTATGAGTTTATTAAACGTAAAGCACCAAATTTGGCTTGGAAAAAATATGCACATGAATTCTTCCGAACATATATCAAAGACCTCAATAAGAGCAATAACCTAGACTTCCCATTACCGTATCTCACCTTTGAGATGAAACGCGATGAACCAATTTTCACTTTGGATTGGATCCAGGCCGGTCATGAAATTGACATCATTATAGAAAAACTTTGGGATTATTGGATTCTTGCTCAAGATAGTTCCGCTTTTTCTAATAATGAAATTATTGGGAATATTCTGCTTTGCTCAATGTTATACGGTGGATTAAATCAAACATCTTCATTAAATGCTTTGCTCGAACATTTAAAAAACCCTGCAAAAATCCAAAAAATTTGCGATTTTAATATCATCTTTTTAGAGCCACTTTCTCCAAGCTATGGCGATCTATTTGTTGATGAAAAAACAATTCGAAAATCACGTAATTTTATCCCAGATCAGCTGACAAGACTTTGGCTCATTCATTTTAATACAAGACAAATTCGTGACATCAGTCTAGATGTGAATGCGTATCTGCACCTCATTTTTCAAAAAATAAAACATCCATACACCAACAAGACTTTTAAGTTTTTACGTGACTACGCCAATTTTAATTGGCTACAACTACAGAATGCAGATATTGATCCTGCCCTCTCACAATGTTTGTTAGAAGACACTCTCACGTGTGGTTTATCAGAACATGAGTTTGAAAACTTTGCATTCCCAAAATTTAAAACTCAATTAAGTGATGAAATCGAACGAAATGTCTCTTCTACAGCCAAAGTCCTACCAGATCTCAATACGTCTGAAGCAGTAGAAAATGTGATATTTATTCATAAAAACTTGCTGAAAATTATTCGCACATCATCAACGGACCAACCCATTGCTAAACTCATTATTGATTTTTGCCTGCGTCACCAAGAGCAGTTTAATGAGTTTTCTAAGCGCATTATCTTATGGCTCATCAGTCTCTATCAACCAAGTTCAGAGCAAATAAAAGAATTATCAGCCACCTTTGATTTTGATACAACTCAGTACACGAAGGCATTTCAAGACAATCAAAAACTCGCAGATAGTTCAATCTATACATATTACACCCGAATTACAGAACCGTTTTTAACTCATGCCTTGCAATACATTGATGCCGATGAAGATGTTAACGATCTGCTGACCAAAATTTATCAACAAATCATCAGCAATACACGCCTTGCTGACGAATCCAATCAACCCGAATTTAAGAAGTCTAAAGACCAAACGATCCGCATGTTGAAACGTTTTCACACCTTCCAACAAATTGTTTTTCAAGCAGAAGATTTCGAACTTGAATTTATCTCATCGCAAAGTCGACCTCGTGCACGCATCATTGGTCACACAGCCTTCCAAGTAATATTAAAGAAGTTAAATCAGCTCTTACATGACCACTCCATCTCCGACCATTATTATAAATTATTAAAAATCATTTATATTTTGGCCTACCGTACTGGTATGCGTATTAACGAAATACTCGGGTTACGTGTAAAAGATATCGAGGGTTTAAATCAATTTTCTATCTGGGTTCAACCTTATGGTTCAAAAAAACAAGGGAATCAACATCTGCTCAAAACGGATAGTGCGGAACGGATTGTGCCTGCATACGCTTTGCTAAAAGATGATGAGTACCAATTCTTTAGCGATTTTGTTGTTGAAAAACGTTTAGAGAATAAGAAAAGTTTATATTTATTCAGCAACTTGAATGAAAATAAAAAACTGAATAAACACACTGTCACCGTACCCCTAAAACTGATATTGAATCAGGTCTTTAAAGGGCATCATTACTCCTTTCACTCTTTTCGTCACACTGCAGCGAATCATTTATCGCTTTTACTGAACTGTGAATATGCACCACTTGTGCAAAAGCTAACTGACTATAGCGAAAACGAATATCAAAAAATTCGAGCTGAGCTACTTCAAAATCAACATGGACAAAACCATTGGTTTGTTATTGCACATCTCTTAGGACATATAGAGCCAGTTGAAACTTTCAAAAGCTATATTCATTTAAGTTATCTCATAGCTGGTCAAAAACTACTAAAATATCATCCAGATATGCCTAATGAATTGGCTAAAAAAATTATGGGCCACAATGCAACGTTTAAAAATTTGAAAATAACAAATGATGAAAAAGACTTTAATTTTGAAAAAAACCAGGCAGTTCTAGCAACTATATTATTGAACGATCAAACAAAATGGCTTCAAAGTAATGCTACTGACATTTTAGATGAACTGTCGTTACAAATAGATCAATCCCATGATTTTTTTGCTTTCTTTGTTGGAACAGAAGATTCTAAAATTTCACTTCAACGCTTCTATGAAACGCTCAATATATTGGAGACTACTAACGATCCTGAAAGTGCAGCTCAACGTATGTGCTTACCAGAAGAACTCGTCAATTATTGGTATGAAAATGCCCTAAATTTAGCAAATATTAAATCAAAAAAAGGGAATCCGCGTTTATTTAGTATTGAGAGCTCAACCCAGTTAAAGCCAGCGATGCTTGATACCGCTGAAGAGCTTCATGCGGTGACTTATTTTTTTGAACATTTACAGAAAATAGCTCGTAAAAAACCAACACAAATTGCATGCGTCCTGAATGTATTTTTGAATCGAGTGACCGCATCACACACAGGTATCCATTATCGCTGGAAGGATATCGATCAACTCGAACATTTTTACTCCCAGGTTAAGGCTTTATTTCCTGCCAAATTTTGGCACTTATTTGGACAAGATTTGCAAACAAAGTTAGATGCTAAACAACAGCCTCAACTTTTCAAATTAGCAAAAGCATCAACAGATAAACATCCATCAACTCAAGAGGAATTTCCTCGTCTACAACTCTATTCAGTAAAAGATGGTCATGCTCTTGCTGCATTTAAATTTTGCTTACATCTAGCCTGTATTGGCCGTCCACTATCTATTCAGCTTAATGAGTTAGATGACATATCACCTTCGACCGTAAATAAGCCTATGGCTGTATTACACCAAGAGGAACTTCTTAAAACTGATTAAATTGCTAATCTATGCATGATTTCCATTGTGGGTTTAACATCCCCCATAATTCTATTTTAATAGTAAAATATAGTCATTTTTCGCCAGTATATTACTATTAAAATAGTAAAATACCCCTTATTGGCTGAAAAAGTGTAGCTCAAGCAAGGTAGAAGAAATTTGCCAGACAACCATCAGTCTACTTGAGCCGATCAAAGATCAGCTCAAGACTATTACCGCAGATGATGGTAAGGAGTTCAGTCTGCATGAGTATGCTGCTCGAGAATTAGAAATAGACTGGTATTTCGCTGATCCTTATAGCGCCTAGCAACGAGGCACGAATGAAAATACCAATGGCTTAATCAGGCAATATATTAAAAAAGTAGTGATTTAAACGCCTATACGGATGCATATATTGCAGAAATCACTCAACGTTTGAATCATCGCCCAAGAAAAAGACTCGGCTTTAACAGTCCGAGTCAGGTATTATGGCAACAACATGGTGTTGCACTTCAAATGCTAATCTAAGACTATAATAATTCAATTGTTAAAAGCTTATACTTTTACACTCTTTAGTTCCTTCCAAGCAAATACTCGCATATCCTGTATTTGTTGAAGGTTTATACTGCTGTGAAGATTTCTCTACATTAACTTCTGTATTCGTAGGAGTGTTATAACTTTGTTGTAATCCTACAAAAGACAGTAGATCTTCTGCCAATGCTTGTCCTATTTTTTGATAACCTGCTTCTGAAAAATGAACCCCATCTTTTCGACCTAAACCTTGAGTAATCCAAGATTTCATCGAACATCCCCCCCCCATGGCTTGTTGCCAATTCCAATACAAAGTATGCTTTTGCTGTGCAACTTGGTACTGCACATTTTGAATCGCAGTTAATTTAATTGGTCTTATCCCACATTGACCCGCGATATTTTTTAAGCTTTCTGGTGCTGAAACAATCATAATGGCAGTATCAGGACTCGCTACACGGATCTGATTAACTTTCGAAATTAATAAATTTTTATACTTATCAACATCAATATTGTCGTTAAATGCTTCGTTTGTTCCATAAGCAATAATAATCAATTCAGGCGAGATGCTCTTTAAATTTTGCTGCCACCCCTCGTTCCAGCGATTCCAATATGATAATTCTGCTCCATTAATTCCTAATGCTGAAACAACAGCACCCCCACCATTTTGATTTTTTGCCCACCATCCCCCAATTGCTGATTGTTCTGCATTTGAAGCAGTGATGGTAAATGGTAATTGTGCCACAAACTCGACTGTTTGCCAGGTATTGTTTTTGATTGGGGCTTCAATCTCAAATTGATGACCTTGTGCATCTCGGCCCAAAAACTTACCATCCGTTGCAGCCTGCCTTAAATTTACTTTGATTTTTTGCGAAAGTTCACTTTGTTTTGATTTAATGGTTAAGGTTGCTCCATTAAACTTAGGGGTAGCGATTAAGCCCCCCAAAGTATAATTTTGATCTCGTTGCTGACGGCTAGAGATTGGCTCCCAACCATTGTTATCGTACCCATAACGGACTAAACGCTGCCCAGAAAAATACATAGGCATTCCCCACCCCATTCCACCGTTTCCTAACCGGTTTTGTAATTGAGTCCTTAACGTTCCTGTCATTACATCAGCTGCTGTATGGGAATCACCGAATTGAACAATATGAACAGATTTATTTTTAAAAGCAGTCATTAATTGGTCGGTATTAGGATCATTAAAATTGGTCAAATTACTAGCGTAAACTGGCGATCCGATCGTTAAAATGCAGAATACACCTAAATAAACTGACTTTTTAATCAACATAGACTTAACCTGTATTTTATTGAGTTTAATGAATAATTTTTAGATGGCTTGAAATAACTTGTGCAATCAGTTTCTGACCGTCTGTTGAAAAATGGATTCCATCAGCACTACGCATTTTAATAGAATCTCCATTTTTAGTAACATATTCATTGTAAATATCGTTTTTTCCACCGAGTAATGGTCTGGAATCAATAAAAAATGCCTGATGCTTTTTCACTTCATCACTAATGACTCGATTTAAATATACCATCTGCTGATTCAACGAATCTTTTTTCATGTTTGGTGGACTCAACCACATCACACTAATTCGATTTTCTTTAGCTGTTTGAATGATTTGAGAAATGCGAGAACGATAGACAGTCTCCCATTCAGGCGATTGAAATTTAAGGTAACTTCCACCTTTAGGGTTTGGCATATCCCAAGGATCGTTCGCTCCTAAGAACACAACTAAAACTTTAATTTGCTTATTTGCAGAAATAGTATCTTGAATTGTTTTAGGCCAATCGAAGAAGCTTGGGTAAGATAAGCCGGTACTTTGTTTACTCAAATTAATGGTTTTAATATCAAATTTTTCTTGCAAATGCTTTTGCACATGCGGCGCAACCCCCTGCATTAATGAGTCACCTGCAAAGAAAACTTGGTCAGTTTTAGTCAAGGTAAATTGGTCAAGTAAAGCTTGATGTACCCTTGCTTGTTCTTCTTTTGCTAATCGGATCTTTTCTTGTTTTTCAAGGTCTAGCAAGTACTTGCGATATTCTGGTGTATAAGCATAATGCTCATTGTATCGGCTTATGATGTCGGTATTCAATTGGCCAACAATGACTTTATTCAAGCCATGTTTCGTATATAAAAGATCACCAATCTGCCCACCTAATGTCCATACTTCAAATTTTTCTAACTTAGATAAAGGGCTTTCTTTATGATAAGTCTGCTGAAAATAGGCATTGACTGAATTTTGCATAATCCAAATTGATAAAAATGCAAAAAAAATCAGAGTAACAAGAATAAAAATATAACTCTGGACATGATCACCAGCTTGATCAAATTCCTGAGTATTAATTTCATATTCAAGCTCTAGCATTTTTGATTCATTAGAAATTTGCATATATAAATCCAGGAATTCCCGAGGGTGCACAAATGATAATAGTGATGAAAATAGTGAAGAGCGGTACTAGCAATGCATATCTTGGGATCTTTCGTTGATATGAACTTAAATTACTCAATGCCCGATAAACAAATGGGTAAATCATCCAAGCTATCGTTAACAAAGTCAGCAAATATAATGGGTTACTAGTCCACTGGACATTAATATAATTACTTAATAAGGCTCTAAATACTTGCAATGCCTCTTCGAAGGTTTTGGCTCTAAAGAAAACAAAGCAAAAACTAACAAAGGTGATTGTTAAAAATATGCTAGTGGTTTTACCTATCCAACTTGATTTTGCAAAAGCATCACGTGCATGTTTTATGTCTACTTTAAAGACCTTTTGATAGACTTTATCTGAGATATTAAGCAGTACTAATGCTAAGCCGTGTAACAATCCCCAGATAAAAAAATTCCATCCTGAACCATGCCAGATACCTGATAACACCATTGCAATCACTAGATTTAATTGGGTTAGTGTAAAACCACCCCGGCTTCCCCCTAGCGGGATATAAATATAGTCTCGGATCCAGGTAGACAAACTGATATGCCATTTATCCCAAAAATCACGAATGTTGTGGGCAAGTAATGGAGCTCTAAAGTTTACAGGTAATCTAAAACCCAACAGCAGGCCAAAAGCGATCATCATTTCACTGTAGCCGGAGAAATCAAGAAATAGCTGCAAGGTATAACCATAAATCGCAGCTAATATTTCTAAACTATGATATTGCATTGGATTAGCGAATACGGGATTTACCCATTGATCCGCAATCCAACCCGCAATCCACCATTTTTTTATTAACGCTAAAACCAGAAGTATTAAAGCCAAGCTCGGTAATAAAATTTTACGGGGCTGATTCGTCGTTATCTGTGTACTCATTCCACAAGACTGGCCACTAATATCAGTCAGCCCCTTTGCATTCTGAGCACGAGCGATAGGGCCGGCAGTTATAGTTACAAAGAATGAAAAATGCATTAAAAGTTGAATTAAATTAAATCTAGGACAATCTATTTCATTCCTATAACGACTAACCAAATAACTAATCGCTTGGAATGAGTAATAGGAAATGCCTAAAGGTAAAATTAAATTTGCTGCCAATCCGGAATTATCTAAATTAAATTTATCTAAAAATTCAGAAACTATAGGTTTAAAAAAATCATAATATTTAAAGATACTTAGCTGAATTAATGTTATTACAATTCCAGAAATTAATAATTTTTTCTTAATTAAAACATATCGATCCATTAATATAGATATTAAATAAACTATCAGACTAAAGACAAGTAAAATGATGATAGCTAACCCACCAGCCATCAAAAAAACCAGCAAATAACTTGTAATAACGAGAATCAGATTCTGAATCTGAGGCTTATTCCTAAATACCCAATAAATTGCAAAAAATAGAATAAACGACAATGCGAATTCTATAGATAAAAAAGAAAACATTTTTTTATTCAGTTACAAAAAATTACCCAAATATAACATTATTTTTAAAAAAATATTTATTAGATTTATTAATAAATTTATTACATTACTTAAGATAAACTCATTAAATAACATAATGAATGGCACTGAACTATATAATTTTTTTAGCCCATAAATATAAGATTTTTAACTTCTATTTAGGAAAACTATAAATTAAATCTGAAATCATATTATGTAATAAATAAGTAAAAAGAATCTTTTGGAATTCTATTATTTTCCTAAGAGTTCCTTTTATCTAATTCCAAAAAAATTCGGCTCACTTTATATGGTTTATTTCAAGCTGATTCTACTTCAGCTCAAATAGGAGTTAGTTTATTTATTTTTGGATTATCAACTTGTATCAAGGATATATTTTTTAAATAAAATTAACTACAATCAATAATTTAAAATAGAGAATTTCATGCAAATAAATATTTTTAAAACTTCTGCTTTAGCCCTTGCCATCACCGCTTTGACAGCATGTTCTAAACCTAATGAAAAAACTGTTGAATCTGTACCCGTTTCTAATACTGTTCCTGAAGCTGTAGAAATTCCTGTGTCTGAGCCTATTTCTGAAAAATCAAAGAATGAAGAAGCTGCTAATCAAGCTTTAAGTGAATACAAAAAAGATAAGGAAGATAGAAAGTATAAAAAATATGCAGATGCAATTATCTATGCAATTGATGAAAATCAAAGTTTAGATTATGAAATAAATAGTGCTGCCGAAGTAGATAGTCTTTTTCAAGTCACTGAAATTGAAGACTTGAAGTTTGTTAAAGGAACAAGTAATTCGGCCACCTATAAAGTAAAAGTTGGAGTAATTAGAGGTGGGCATATCACATCTTCTTGTACTGTAATTGCTACATATGATGACTCGGCAGGTCTGATTGATTGGGAAATCCCATCGGAATGTCATGATTTTTAATGTTGTAATTGGAGATTAGTACATCAACTAATCTCCATTATGCTTACAAGAAATTTCTTTTCTTAACTAAGTTAATTTTATCAAATATTCTTATTAAGAATTCTAAATTGAGGGAAATTTAGATATATTAACATGTACCATTTTTCACAATAGATATTAGTTCTTTTCTATAACTTCCTGGATCATAAACGTCAGTAATTTTACATCCTTGAGCATCACATTTCACATCAAAATCAACATGAAAACTTTCTCCGAAATTTTTAGCCTGTGCGCGTACACGTCCATTTGGTAGTACCGAGTACTTTATTTTATTAGCACGAACATCATAATCATTGCCCGGAATAAGCACTTGACGCACCCATTCACACATATCTCCTTCATGACGATCTGCAATAGCATCTCGCTTCTGAATTAGTAAGCGCAATTCTTTGGATGCATGTAGCTTTAATACATCAATCCCCATCAAGTCTTCATTTAAGTGATCTTCATATACTTTTTTAACAAAATTTATTTTTTCCTGCTGAGAGGAGTTGGCATAGCCTGTACCCGAAGATAAAATGCATAATGCAGTTAGAAAAATTTTTAATTTCATATTTTACTAAAGTATTTGATATTTAAAATAAATATTAATGTTTATTAATATTAAGCACAAGAAAAATTTGCATATTTGTATAACAGCGTGGCGTGAAGCTTTTTATAATAATAAGAGGATCATTTTGAATGCATGTAATAGCCACTTTGGTTTATAAGAATATTTGTCAAAGTGTCCATCTTTAATAAGAATGGGTGTCTAAGTAATTATTGATTTTTCAACTATCCACTAAAAATAATTCTCATACATATGTCATATTCATGGACAAACATCAGCAATTACTCTCATCGCTATACCAACGGTTATTCGCTGTATGCTGTCCAATTTGCTTTATAAATTACTAATTAAATTTATAAAAAGAGATTAACTATAAGATTCACATTTCATAGCTTTGGCTGGTGTTATATTTTTCGCACTCACTAAGTGACTAGAATCATATCCTTCAGTTTCTGCAATGAGTAATCTATAGTTTTTGATGGTTACTGTAGCTTTACCTTCATACGTACAATAGCCTTTCTTAATGCTGTTTGGCAATTTAAAGGTTTTCTTTGCTGTTTCAAAGTTAGAAAAACAGAACCATGCAATACGTGTGTCGCCTTTAGGTCGAGGAATTAACGATGATGATTTTTTGTCTGGATAAAAGCACACATCATCCCCCATATAGTCCACATACTCAGGATCAAGATTCCGTGAATATGTACCGGTTAAATTGGTTTGTCCTGTGTAATATTTTAGCTCTCCCTGGGTTTTTTGATATTGAAAAGCATGTGCACCCACTAACATTGGACATAACACTGTAATACAAATAAAGAGTTGTTTCATTTTTACCCCTAAGTTTATTGTGCTGTTATCCACTTGATACAGCACTGTAGAATTTTTAAGCTGCACATATGTCACCCTATTCTAAATAGCTGTCAAATGTGGCTATGGTTTCTCATCTCTTTAGAAAAGATGATGGCACCCATTTCAGCACTGGTTGAGTTTGATTACTGATATTCTTTTTTCTCTGCATTGTAATTCACAACCAACGATTGATTGGCCGGTTCAATACTGCTGAAGTCTGCATTGGGTTTTTCCCCACTATAATTGACTTGGATTGGAAAATATTTTTTCCCATTGTCAAGGACTTGAATCGTACTGTCGAAGCTAAAATGCAAAGGAGATTCGGGTTCATGGTTTCCTGCATTGTCACCAGCTGCGTCAGCGACACCATAAGCACCAATAAAATCATCTTCAGGTAAGTGAATCACGTTCCAAGAACTACTCGTTTCACCTGTGCTGGTATAACTACTTTGATAAAAGCTGCCAATAAGTTTCTTACCAATCGGCTGCATATTATTTAGAATTTGTTCTCGATCTAAATGTACACGTCCATAGCTGCCGCCATATTCTTGTTCGGGTTGGCTCTTACTGACTATTTGAAATTGTCCATTAGTGAGTTTTTTAAAGCTATATAAGTCCAAACTACCGACACAAGCATGACAACTCACCACACTCCCATTTTCCATCACTTGCACTTTTTCAATCATGACTAAAAAGCGTGCTTCACCTTCCATATTTCGATAGTTAATAATTGGATGCATGATCGCAACGGTATTTTCACCAGCTTCATCTGGCGAACCAATTGCTACAAAATTTTGTGTTTCAAGTTCACCTTCATTTACAAAAACATTACGCATATTATCTTTGTAAAATAGGCGCATAACTTCTTTAAAACTTAATTCATTTAAACGTGCATCCACCAAGTCTTGACTAAGGAAACCAGATTTTTTTGATTCAGGTGATTGCTGTGTGGTTTTGGGTTGTTGAACTGTAGCTGTTGCAGTCGACTGCCCGCTATACCCTAAATAACCCCATACTGCTGCACCACCTAATACAATCCCAGTAACACTACCTAACCATGCATTTTTCATCTTTTTTTTAACTCGATGTAACGTTTCATAAAATTTTAAATGGGATGTTTTCCCTTAAACAAACTTCTACTATAAAAAGCCTTTTTCCCCATTTTAGCTAGTTCAATTTGCTATGCTAAAACTTAAATTTTTAGTCGATAATCGATAAGAAATTGGCAATTTTGGTTTGTTCTTCTAGGGATGGATACAACATACTTAGAAACCTATTTTTCCCGTTTGTTTAAAGTCTTTCTTTTTCATCCACCCCTCAACTGTAGATCCATCGTTGCGAACATACATGACGCTGATCCATGTCTGATTACTGATACGAATTTCTTCATAAGCAATGATGGAATCTTTAGGAATCAAAAAAAGACTTTTTTGTTTACACTGTTCAGTGGGTGCCGTATAAAAATAAGTCCGAAAACCCTTTTGACCTGTCACTTCAAATGAAAGTCTAGGCTGATACATGGCTGAGCGCTGACTAGATTGTGAATTCAGTGCGGAGCAGGATTGTGCATGTGCTGATATAGTCACAATCGAAAGACCGATAACTGCAAAGAAACTTCTGATTAAATTTTTCATTTTTTCCCGACCATTGGTTTTTTACCAAAAACGTACATGTTCAGTAGATACATCACTCTGAATAATCACCCCTCTTCTAAGATCAAGCTGACTTTCATCTGTGTTCAATGTTTTTAGCCGATAGGTTTTTTGATCACCCAAGTTTTTAAGCTCCCAACTATCCATACCTAGATAACGACTCACATCCCCATCTGGCCATCTAATAGTCAATAATGGTAAGGATTCATTCGCCCCGTAAATTTGCTTTGTTACTGAATCAATTGATGCTTTCACCATTGAACGTGTGACTACACACTTTTTACTGGCAGCTTTACCTTTATAAGCACAATTGAATGATGCCGAAGCCTGAGAAGCATTCATAAATTTATTGATTGAAACTTCTGCATTGATCTGCATGGAGCCAAATAAAAAAGTCAGCGCTAGCCCGATTTGAATGATAAACTTCATATTCCCTCTTTAAACCCAAATTATTTTTTAATTAAAAATAACAACTTATGATACATAATGTATTTGAAAACTATTTAAAATTCACGTTCAAAATAAATTTATTTTTGCTTCACAATATATTGAAATACGTGTGAATATTTCCTTTTAAGGCACTGTTGCAAATAGAAACTTGAGTCGATGGTGTTCCCTTTAAAAAGTGCTTAGAGACCGAAAAACCTATCCACTAGATACACTTCACCCTGAGGCTGACCATAATAAAATGACGAAGCTTGTCCTTTACGTAGTGCACGCATGACTTCAATACCTTTTAATTGTGGCATAAGCCGTCTTCATAGATTTGAATCCTAAGGTGACCCTGATGATCCGCTTTAGCTTGCCATGATCACATTCAATCACGTTATTTTTGTACTTAATCTGCCTGTGCTCAAGGTCTGATGGACATTTTCCTTCCCATTTTAACGGTGATAAAGCACGTCCATATGTGGGTGCTTTATCCGTATTGATCACTTTTGGAATTTGCCACTTCTTCTGCCATATTTACAATACCAACGCACAACCCAAAGGATGATCTCACCCTGAAAATGCCAATCATGGAAGAGATTCATATGCTGCACCTTTAGCTAAAAGAGCATTCAGCTTACCATTAGTGGTTATTTGCAACAGTGCCATTTGGAAAGCTTGGAAATACGGGCTTTTTCATGTATGAAATATTTGTGTCAAAATTTCATGCAAATATGAAATTAACAATATGGTTTTTTAGCTAGCTGTTGCATTTCAATCTTATAACTCTCTGGGTCGTAAACATCATCAACTTTACATGATTTAACATCACACTTTACTTTAAAATCACGATGAAATTTTTCACCAAAATTTTTACCTTGTGCTCTTACAAGACCATTACTAAGAACTGTAAATTTCATCCCACTATATTTTGTATCACTATCATTACCTGGGATATAAACATAACGCACCCAGTCACAATACTCTCCACCAAATTTAGAATGGATCGAATCTCTTGTATTAAGTATTTTTCTAAACTCGGGGGTTGCATTAGCTTTTAACGTATCGGTTCGGCTTAGTGAACTCAATTCAATTTTATAAATATTTTTTATTAAATCTACTTTTCGAACTTGTTCATTATTTGCATGTGCAAAATTGGATAAGCTAAAAGATAAATACAAAAATATTAAAGGTAATTTTTTCATAATTTAAGAAGACATATTATTCCTAAATATTTTATATTTATAAAGTTTTATTTGCTATCTAAAAATTTTAGAAAGTAAAATTTTTTTCTCAGAACTTTTATGCTCAATTAACTTCTGGTATAGGAGTTGCTTTAACCATGCTTCATTAGCCTTGACGTACTCAAGCAACTTGTCTAGCAATTCTACTTGATGTTGTAATTTAGCTGTAATAATGTATATCGAAGCCAAGAATGACTGGGCTAAAAATTAAAAGTACTAAGGCTAAATAAACTAGCCTTTTAGCAATATAACTAACCTTTTATATTATGAGAATCTTGAAAGGGAGCTTTAGATGCACTCTCTATTAATCCGAATTCTGCTTAAGCGAATGCTTCGCAAATTTGAATAGTTGGCCTATTTTGATGACAAAGCTGATAAGCACATAAAAGATTCATTAATTTTTTGCAGAAATCATCCAAAATACAAAACAATTCGGTAATATAATTCATTGAAAGCCTTTTTATGATATTTTATCTTTAAAATCAATATTTTGCAAATATAGGTTTTTTCTACTCTTTTTTTATATCGCACTCAGGTTAATTTAACTAAATTTTAAAAAATTAGTTTTATAATCGTTCTTTATTATTACTTATCAGGGGGTTAAAAATGAAAGCATTCAAACTATTGGCTATTGCAGCAATCTTTTCTACATCTAGCATTTATGCAGCCACAATTACCACTAAAGTCACAAGTAAATTGGAATGGAGTGAAGAAGGCGCTTACTTATCTTCAAGTAAGGGAGATATTGCTATCTACACGGTAGGCATCTCAACCAAGCAATTCCAAAGCCTAAATTCCATTAAAAAGGGGGATTGTATCCTTATTACTGCTGGTGACAGAAAATTAGAAAAATCTGAGGGCACTATATCGATTATGGCATTCCAGAGTGCGAAAAAAGTAGCTTGCAAATAAAGGATAAAGTCCTTCTTCACTTTTTAGTTATGATTGCGTCAGTGTATTAATGCTTGAAGATCGGTAATTGTGTGATCAGAACCATTAAAGCCGATTAGCTTAAATTGTCTCTAAAACAATAAATGATGAATTACCATGGAACTTAATATGAAAAAATTAAATCTATGCCTCATCCTATCATTCGGATTGTTATCTACCTTTCCCATGCTTGCTCAAGCAAAAGTAAAGGAAGCAACCTGTCAAATTGATGAGGGCGGTCAAACACGTTACAAAGGGAAATGTAATTTTGAACCGCAAGGGGGTGGAAGCTTTTATATCAGCCATCCAAATATCACTAAAAAAGTAAAAGTTGAAGGGCTTATGGTCATGATCGAAAGTAAAGATCAGGCTGTTGTCCAAGCAACTAAATTAGGCGGTGGTGGTTCTATATGGGGTGAAGCTGTACGCTCTCAAAAACAAAAAGCATGTTGGGTCGGCAGTGATTTTAAAGTTTGTGTATGGTAATCACTCAGCGTAATCAAATTTCACGCTATGACTGAATAACAAACATGCTGAAAAAATAAGGGAAAGTATTCCCTTATTTTTTTAGAGAAATTAAGAAGAACTATTTGAGTCTCAAAGAATTCAACATAACTCCTATATCACATATGGACTGCTCCCAGTATCCTAGACACGAGACAGCCTCATTTTGAAGCTGCCTCAAAGGCTTCTGGGCTCATTCCTTAACTGACCGGCATTGGGGCAGGTGTCGGGTCTTTTTATCATTCAATTCAGGAAGCGAGCAAATTACGCAAGACATAGTGCAAGATACCACCGGCCTTAAAGTATTCCACCTCATTCAAGGTATCAATACGACACAACACCTGAAAATGGCTATGCGTACCATCGGCATGTTGCACCTCTACGTCCAGCATTTGATGCGGATGAATATCATCCGACAAGCCTGAAATTGAGAGGGTTTCATGTCCGGTTAGGTTCAAGATCTGCCGGTTTTGACCCCCTACAAACTGTAAAGGTAACACCCCCATGCCGACCAGATTGGAACGGTGAATCCGCTCAAAACTTTCAGCAATCACCGCTTTCACCCCCAACAGGTTGGTGCCCTTAGCCGCCCAGTCACGTGAAGAACCGGTGCCATATTCTTTCCCGGCAATAATCACGAGTGGGGTTTGTTCTGCCTGATAGCGCATTGCCGCATCATAAATCGAGAGTTTTTCTGCACTTGGAATATGCAGGGTATTGCCACCCTCCTCGCCACCCAGCATTTCGTTTTTAATGCGGATATTGGCAAAGGTACCTCGCATCATCACTTCATGGTTACCACGACGGGATCCGTAAGAGTTAAAGTCTTTTACATCAACACCCTGTTGCTGCAAATATCGTCCGGCTGGACTATCTTGTTTAATATTGCCCGCCGGGGAAATATGGTCTGTCGTGACTGAATCACCTAATACCGCCAAAATCCGTGCCTGGCTGATCTGCTGAATTGGTCGCACCGGCTGATCAATTTCTGCAAAAAAGGGTGGATGCCGGATATAGGTGGATTGTTCATCCCAAGCATAGGTTTGACTTTGTGGAATCTGGATCGCTTTCCACTTGGCATCGCCTTCAAACACTTCCGCATATTCTTTATGGAACATCTCGGTATTCACATTCTGCAGTGCGGCATCGATTTCCACCTGTGTCGGCCAGATATCTTTTAAATAAACCGCCTGGCCATCAAAACCCTCACCTATCGGCTCAGTCGTGAGATCAGTTCGAATATTCCCGACCAGACCATAGGCAACCACCAAAGGTGGTGAGGCGAGCCAGTTGGTTTTCACCAGAGGATGCACCCGTCCTTCAAAGTTACGGTTTCCGGAGAGCACTGAAGCTACATTCAAATCAAAACATTGCACAGCTTCTTCAATTACTTCAGGCAAAGGTCCCGAATTACCAATACAGGTGGTACAACCATAACCCACCAGGTTATAACCCAGCTGATTCAAATAAGGCGTCAACCCTGCTGCATGCAGATAATCGCTGACCACTTTAGAACCTGGAGCCAGTGAACTTTTCACCCAGGGTTTCCGCTGTAAACCTTTTTCGATTGCCTTTTTGGCCAATAGCCCTGCTGCCAACATGACACTGGGATTCGAGGTATTGGTACAGGAGGTAATAGCTGAAATCACTACATCACCATGCTGCAACGGATATTTTGTACCATCAATTACACAAAAAGCATTTTCATGGGGCAGGTTGGCCTGTTTCGCTTCAACCGCTGTACCTCCCCCTCCTTCATTTTCCAGACGCTCTTTTTCTTCCTTGACCGGTTTTAAGGTCAAATCCATGAAGGCATGAAAGGTTTTTGGCACTTGTGACAAGAGTACACGATCCTGCGGGCGTTTCGGACCCGCCAGACTGGCTTCTACCGTCGACATATCTAAAGCCAGAGTGTCGGTAAAGACGGGTTCATCCCCCGGATTGCGCCATAATCCTTGCAACTTGCTATAGGCCTCTACCAAGGCAATTCTTTCCGGCTGACGTCCAGTTAAACGTAAATAGGAAAGCGTCACCTCATCAACCGGGAAAAAGCCACAGGTAGCGCCATATTCGGGTGCCATATTGGCAATCGTGGCACGATCCGCCAAGGGTAAATCGGCCAGGCCATCGCCATAAAATTCGACAAATTTTCCAACGACGCCTTTTTGACGCAGCATCTGGGTAATGGTCAGCACCAGATCAGTTGCTGTAATACCTTCTTTGAGTTTACCGATGAGCTTAAAGCCGATCACTTCCGGAATCAGCATGGAGATCGGTTGGCCCAGCATGGCCGCTTCCGCCTCGATACCGCCTACCCCCCAGCCTAACACGCCTAAGCCATTGATCATGGTGGTATGTGAATCGGTACCAACCAAGGTATCAGGAAAGGCAAAGCGCTGACCATCGACCTCATTACTCCAGACCACTTGTGCCAGATATTCCAGATTGACCTGGTGGCAAATCCCGGTTCCTGGCGGCACCACGCGAAACTGATTGAGCGCCGCCTGCCCCCAACGTAGAAACTGGTAGCGCTCGCCATTGCGTTGCATCTCAATTGCGACATTCTGCTCAAAAGCTTGCGGGCTGGCAAAGTAATCGACCATAACCGAGTGATCGATGACTAAATCCACCGGTGACAGCGGATTAATTTTTTCCGGGTCACCACCGGCTTTGGCCACTGCGGCACGCATCGCGGCAAGATCAACCACTGCGGGAACACCGGTAAAATCCTGCATCAGCACCCGTGCCGGACGATACTGGATTTCCTGTTCTGAGGTTCGGTTGTTTAGCCACCCTGCCAATGCATGAATATGCTCGGTTTTCACCGTGAGCTGATCTTCAAAACGTAGTAAATTTTCTAGCAAGACTTTTAAAGATTTTGGTAGTCGAGACAGGTCACCTAACTGCACTTGCAATTTGGACAGGTTGAAAATCTGATAGTGTTCTGAACCGACGGTTAATGTTTCTAAAGTATTAAAACTATTGATATTACTATACTTAGCCATCTAGTTTCCCTCCGGCTTGATATGCTATTTTTATGATCACAGTCAACCATTCCTTTACTTACTGTATGCTAACTGCACGGCGGGTTTGTTATTATTTATTATCAGATTGCGCTAGGCAGTTAAATGCAGGACTGCCAGGAAATTTTGCCAGAGAGTTGCCGACAGTTCAGATCTGGCATTGACAATCTTTCTGCCAATTCCGTAAGGAGATTAAGGTAAATTGAACCGCGTATTTTAACTGTATTTTCAGAGTGATTTCAGATCACTACGTAGCTAAGGCTGTTTTACAGATCGAAATAATAAAATCATAAATTGCTTTTCAAAAAAAAAGAAACTAATATGTTTCTTACAGGACATAAAAGCAATAAATGTATCTACAATGAATAAGTCTTTACTTCAGCAAATCAAAAAAAGACGAACCCAATTGGGCTTAAAGCAAGTTGATATGCAATCCCGTACAGGCATTTCAAGACAGCAGTACCAAAAACTGGAAAGTCAGGGCAACCCTCGATTAGAGACCTTAGAAATTATAGCGGCAGGATTAAATGCTCAACTGATGCTCATCCCTGATGATAAGGTTCATTTGATCAGACAATTATTGAATGATGAAATTAAAGTCACTATTGAAGATCAGGATGACTTAATGACTAACCCATGGAAGGGTCTTCTCGGAGGAGAGGAACCATGAATACTGTTGCCGTCCTGAAATTAACATTACATCACAGTATCGTTGGATACTTGGCAGGATTTCAGAGCGGAAAAAATATTCTGGTTTTTACAGATTCTTTCCGCTCTGATCAGCAACGCCCGACCTTGAGCCTGCTGACTTCCCGCTTGTATCCTCAAGTGGATAAGATTTTAGAAAAGACCTATGTTACACATCAGCGTTTACATCCCTTGCTATCAAACTTGCTACCAGAAGGTGCATTATGCGAACTAATTGCACAAAGCCTCAAAGTACATATAGACAATGAATTTCAGTTATTGGCAGCTTTAGGTCATGATTTACCTGGAGCACTCATTGCGACTCCATTAGATCCAGAAGAAATTCCAGATGAAATAAAATTCAAACTGCAGATCTCTAATCCAGATCAGATCTTAAAGCAAGAGATTCGAACAGATAATAAGTTTTCCTTGGCCGGCGTCCAAATGAAGTTTTCCATGAAAGCCAAAGATGGGCGTTTTACACTAGTCCAGGCAACGGAATCGTCTCTACTCGGGGACTGGATTGTCAAAACTCCTTCTTCCAGACATGCTTTTGTTCCGCTAAATGAATATTCTATGATGAGCCTTGCCAAAATGGTCGGAATAGATGTCCCTGAGATTCGCTTGGTGGATATGGCACTCTTACAAAACCTTCCACCATTAAATTTACCCCAAGAGCAATATGCTTTTGCAATCAAAAGATTTGATAGACAGAGTACTGCTGATACTACAGAGCTTATTCACATCGAAGACTTTGCTCAGATCTTCGGTGCATATCCACATCAGAAATACAGCACCACAAATTATGAGCAGATAGGCAAGATCATTTACCAGTATTCAGATAACAAAATTATTGATATTCAGCAATTTGCCAGCCGCTTACTCATCAATATTTTACTCGCCAATGGAGATGCGCACTTAAAAAACTGGAGTATGATTTATTACGATAAAAGTGCACCTAGATTATCACCCGCATACGATATATTGATGACCAGTGTATATATTGAAAATGAGCGTCACTTCGCATTGAATCTTGCCAAAAATAAAGATTGGTATTTAGCTGAGATGAAACACTTTGAACAATGGGCAGAAAAAGTCGGCGTTCCGTGGCGTATCATCGAGAAGCAACTTCACGATATTATGAATAAAGCTCGATCATTATGGCCAGTGCTATTACTAGACTTACCTATGATTTCCGCTCATAAAGAAAAATTAAGAGAACATTGGAAAAAATTGCATCCAGACTTTCAGATACTTACAGATGATTAGGAGAACCTGTAAAAAGACTAAAATTTCTCAAATAATTTTCTTTTTATCTAAAAATTACTCTTTTTTGCACTTCAACTGATAATCTAAGCCACTAAACTTTTATTCATCATCTTCCGCAAACATTGCTTCAATTTCATCCCACTGCGGAAATTTATACTTCTTTTTATCCACTTCAAATTGCAGGCCTACCGCATTAAGTACACTTTCAAATATGCTAAATGAGCCTGTAAAATGGCCATTTTCTATCTCTGAAATTGTTGTTTTATTGACGTTGGTTTTTTCTGAAAGTTTTTTCTGTGTATAGCCCAGAGCTTTTCTTGCCAAACGTATTTCTTTACCTATTTCTTCTCTTGTAGCCATATCAATTTTAACTCTAGAAATTTGTTAGCCATATAGCAAACTTTTAACAAATTATGGCAAATATTCGCTATATAGCAAACTTATTATTGTGACTCTTGAATAGTTATTGAATTTATAAAATTCTATTTTGCCTTAAATTATTGAAATAGAGCCTATATGTGTATAGTAATTTTTACTTCATTTTTTAGAGTTAGGTTAGCCTACCTCTTGAAAAAGATGCTTCTTATATTGTGAATTTGAAGGATGGGATCGGGTTGTAGCTTAAGTTTCTAAGTAATGAAACCTTGCATAAATTACGACTTAGCTTGAAGGCCTTCCACAAATTGTAAAACGGTTTCAAGCTCAGAAATATTTTGGATTTGATCCAACGGAATACCTTTCGTTATTTTATTCGGATATTTCATAAAATGTTGGATAGTTGAAATATTGCCGCCGGAGAGAGTATCTACGGCCACTGTGATACGTATAAGTTTGAGGGCAACTTCTTTTTGCCGTAATGAGAATCTGCAACAATCTATATTGGTTATCGATAAATTTATATCAAGAATCATGGCAAGTTGATCATGTGTTAGCCCAATTTTTTGTGCTGCAGTTAAAACAGCTTTAGCTAAGACCTTTTCGCTGTTAGTCATTTGTTCGATTACCCGCATTACAAAGGTCTTTAGGTTCTACTACATAATTCGTACTGATGGTAGTAAAAATAGTTTTGAATGTGGTATTTGTAGTTGAATTGGGCTTTGTTGCATAAAGACTCTAAAGATAGAGCTGCCCCCAAGTTACTTAAATTTAAGCGACAACTTGGGTACGAAGTCGACCTAATTCTATAAATTTATTTATGGACTGCCACCACTTTCCTTACCAAATACGATTGATCCAATATGAACACATCCAATGACCCCTTACACGGCAAAAAGCTTGCTGACATTTTAGATGAGTTGCTAGATTACTATGGCGGCTTTGAAGGCTTGAGTCGTAAAATTGAAATTAGATGCTTTTGCATAGACCCAAGTGTTAAATCATCATTACGATTCTTGCGTACTACACCATGGGCACGTGAAAAAGTAGAAAGCTTATATTTGTACGTCTTACGCCAAAAGGCAAAACAGAAACCGTAGCCCCAAGCAACACCCCTCTCATCATAAATATACCAGTCTGTAAAATACCTTTAGATTAAGCATATGTATGTTGGTTATTATTGTTGATTATCAAAGTAAATTTAGTGACCAAAAAATCAAAGTACCCTACCCTACCTTAAATTACACCACACAAAATAAAAACTCTATATAACTGTTATATATAGGATTTATTAAAATACCGATTATGTTATTTAGTGTATTTTATGTCGGTGACTCTTGCCAAGGTTGGGGTCGGGAGTTCGAGTCTCCTTTCCCGCTCCAGATTCAAAAAAGCCCTCATCGAAAGATGGGGGCTTTTTTATTCTATTCGCATACAAAACCCTATAAATCAGCAGCATTTTGCATAAGCTTGTCATTATTTATGTATTTCAACTGCTTAAAGATTCAGCATAATCACGGCTTTTTAAAATAAAGGCCTCTTTTCAAGCGTTCAGGCTCTGTGTATAACAATGAACCAGGAATGGAAATCAATAAGCATAGGCAAACATCGTAAAAAAACGGTAGACTATGCAACAATCAATGCAAGCAAAATGTCATTTGAGACAAAAAGAAGGTGAAGGTTGATGCCGCTCAATACCGTTGAAGAGCTCGTAGCAGATATCCGTGCAGGAAAAATGGTCATCCTGATGGATGATGAAGACCGTGAAAATGAAGGTGATCTCGTCATTGCTGCGACTCACGTACGTCCTGAAGACATCAACTTCATGATCACACATGCACGTGGTTTGGTTTGTCTCACCTTGAGCCGCGACCGTTGTCAGCAGCTCAATCTTCCCCTCATGGTGGATGCCAACGGCGCACAGCACGGGACTAACTTTACGCTCTCAATTGAAGCCGCCAACGGTATTACAACGGGTATTTCAGCAGCTGAACGTGCTCATACCATTCAGACTGCTGTGGCCGCGCATGCCAAACCTGCGGATATTGTACAACCGGGTCATATTTTCCCGTTGATGGCTCAGCCAGGTGGCGTATTGCACCGTGCCGGGCATACTGAAGCAGGCTGTGACTTGGCCCGTCTTGCAGGACTTGAACCTGCATCAGTGATTTGTGAAATTATTAAAGAAGACGGCACCATGGCGCGCCGTCCAGATCTTGAAATTTTTGCTGAAAAGCATGGTTTGAAAATCGGGACTATTGCGGATTTAATCCATTACCGCATGACCAATGAACAAACGGTTGAACGTCTGGATCAACAAACTTTAAATACGGAATACGGAACTTTCGAACTATTCCGTTACCGTGAAGTTGGTAACCCGGACATTCATTTAGCCTTGGTTAAAGGTGAACCGAAAGAAGGGGTTACTACCGTTCGCGTTCATGGCTTTAACCCGGTACGTGACCTGCTGAAAATCAACAAGCAAGATGGCGAACCGGCCTGGAATCTCGACAAGGCGCTGAAAGAAATTGCCTCTAGCGAGCGTGGCGTTTTGGTCTGGATTGGCCAACATCATCTACCGGACCTTGGCCCTGCGCTGGAAAGTTTAAATATACCCAAACCAGCCAAATCCAATGCTGCACTGTCTCAGCAGTACCAAACCATTGGTGTCGGTGCCCAGATTTTACGTGATTTAGGGGTTGAGAAAATGAAATTGCTCAGCTCTCCATTACGTTTTAATGCGTTATCAGGTTTTAACTTGGAAGTGGTGGAATACATCACTGCACATCAAACAACTTAAAAAATCATCGAGGTTGCTATGGCAGTTCGCCGTATTGAAGGTATGTTACATCTCGCGAGCGAAGGCCGTTACGCGATTTTAGTGGGTCGTTTTAATAGTTTTGTTGTCGAACATCTATTAGAAGGCGCAATTGATACATTGAAACGTCATGGTGTATCAGAGGATAATATCACTGTTGTTCATGCACCTGGCGCTTGGGAACTTCCGGTAGTGGCTAAGAAACTGGCTGCTGCTGATCGTTTTGATGCCATTATTGCCCTGGGCGCAGTGATTCGTGGTAGCACGCCGCACTTCGACTTTGTTGCTGGCGAATGTGCCAAAGGTTTAGGCGTGGTTGGCCTGGACACTGGCTTACCGATCATTAATGGTGTATTGACTACGGATAGTATTGAACAGGCGATTGAACGCTCGGGTACAAAAGCAGGTAATAAAGGCAGTGAAGCTGCTCTTACTGCGATTGAAATGGTTAACTTGTTAAAGGCTATTTAACGCTATGTCGCAAACACTTCAAGCAACTTATGCAGCAAAACGCAAAGCACGTCGTTTTACTGTACAAGGAATTTATGAATGGCAGATGAGCCACAATCCGGTACATGAAATTGAAGCACGTACACGTGTGGAAAATGCCATGCACAAAGTGGATCTCGGCTATTATCATGAATTGTTGACTCAAGTGGTTGCCAATCATGAAGCATTGGATGCGCTCCTAATCCCTGTGCTGGATCGTGAAATTAGTGCGCTTGACGGCGTTGAACTCGCGACTCTTCGTCTGGGTGCGTATGAATTGAAAGAACATCTTGAAATTCCATATCGTGTCGTTTTAGATGAAGCAATCGAGCTGGCTAAACATTTTGGCGGTGCAGACAGCCATAAATACATCAACGGTGTATTGGATCGTTTAGCGACAACCTTACGTGCAGCAGAAAAGCAACAAGCCAACTAAATAAAGTAGATTTGTTGTATGGCTGAGTTCTCGATCATTGATACTTATTTTAATCGGAAGACTTCCGCGTCGGTCGATTTAGGTGTCGGTGACGACTCAGCCTTGCTCACCCCTCCTCCACAGCAACAACTGGTCATCTGTGCCGATACTTTAGTTGCTGGACGACATTTCCCCTTAGATACAAATCCCCATGCCATCGGCTGGAAATCTGTTGCGGTCAATTTATCTGACATTGCCGCCATGGGTGCCAAACCGCACAGCATTTTACTGGCATTGAGCCTACCCCAAATTGATCATGACTGGCTCAAAGGCTTTAGTCAGGGTTTATATGATTGCTGCGATCAATTTGGGGTGAGTTTAATTGGCGGTGATACCACGCAAAGTCCTCATCTCACCATTTCGGTCACTGCACTTGGCTGGATAGACACCGGCAAAGCCATCACACGCTCAGGCGCACAAGTCGGTGATTATGTCTGTGTCTCTGGCACAGTCGGTGATGCTGCATTTGCTTTGCACAATTTAGGACATCCGCTACAAAAACGTCTGGATTATCCAACGCCACGTTGCCAGCTTGGACAACAACTCAAAGGCCTGGCATCCAGTATGATTGATGTGTCTGATGGTTTAGCGCAAGATTTAGGCCATATTTTAAAAGCCTCAAAAGTGGGTGCAATACTGGAATTAAGCCAGTTACCGATCAGTCCAGATTTACAAAATTTAACTCAAGAACAGCAATGGCAATATGCCCTCGCGGGTGGCGATGACTACGAGTTATGCTTTACAATAAGCCCGCAAAATTATGAAAAGCTTTTGCAACAACAATTAGATGTCAACATTAGCAAAATTGGACAAATTGACCAAAAAACTGAGTTAACTTTTGTGCAGAATGGCGTAGACCATTCGCTGCATTTTCATGGATATCAACACTTTGCATAAACCTGCGATTCATTTTAAAGACATGTCCTGGTACAACCGCTTTATCGTTTTTTGCGGTGTCGGATTTGGTTCCGGGTTGTTACCCAAAGCGCCGGGCACTTTTGGTTCGGCCTTTGCATTGCTGTTTATTCCTGCCTGGCTTGCAATTGGCTTTACAGCCTCCATTATTGCCATGATTTTAATGTCACTTATTGGCATTTATATTTGTGGGCAAACCGCTAAAGTAATGGGCGTACATGACGATGGCCGTATTGTTTGGGATGAATTCGCAGGACAATCGATTACGTTTCTGCCCCTGATTTACTTCGCACAAATGAGCTGGCTTTGGGTGTTCGTCGGATTTGTCCTGTTCCGCTTATTTGATGTCTGGAAACCCTGGCCTATTCGTGTCATCGACCGTCAAGTCGGAGGCGGTTTTGGCATTATGTTTGACGATATTATTGCCGGCATTTGGGCCGCAATCTGTATTCTCGTGTACCTCAACATTTCAATGGCTTAAGCCAAGTTTTTAAGGTGTATTATGTCAACTTCTGTGATTATTCTTGCTGCAGGTAAAGGAACTCGAATGCGTTCGAGCTTACCCAAAGTATTGCAGCCGCTCGCAGGACGCCCTCTACTCGGTCATGTCATTGAAACGGCTAAAAAATTAAATGCCAAAAATATTATTACCATTTTTGGACACGGCGGTAATCTAGTTCAACAAGCCTTTGCACAGGAAAATGTACAGTGGGTTGAACAGGCAGAGCAACTCGGTACCGGTCATGCGGTAAAAGTGACTTTACCGGTGCTGCCTACTGATGGCGTATCCCTGATTCTTTCCGGTGATGTCCCTTGCATTAGCCAAGAAACCTTAGAAAAACTATTGGCTGTTTCACGTGAAACAGGAATTGGCCTGGTGACCTTAACCTTGGCTGATGCGACCGGTTATGGCCGTATCGTGCGTGAAAACAATAAAATTCAGGCCATTGTCGAGCATAAAGATGCCAGCGATGCACAGCGTCAAATTAAGGAAATTAATACCGGTATTTACTGTGTCAGCAATGCCAAACTGCATCAATGGTTACCAAAATTAAGCAACAACAATGCCCAAGGCGAATATTACCTGACGGATATCGTGGCCATGGCGATTGCCGATGGTCTTGAAGTGGCTTCTGTAGAACCGGAACGTGCCTTTGAAGTTGAAGGCGTGAATGACCGGGTCCAGCTTGCAGCTTTAGAACGTGAATTCCAGCTCTATCAGGCCAAACTTCTGATGCAGCAAGGTGTGCATATCATTGATCCAAACCGTTTCGACTTACGTGGCAATCTTACAGTCGGTCAAGACGTACGTATCGACATCAACGTGATTATCGAAGGCGATTGTGAACTTGGCAATAATGTAGAAATTGGTGCGGGTTGTGTCATTAAGAATACCAAGATTGCAGCAGGCACCAAGGTACAACCCTACAGTATCTTTGACAATGCCGTGGTCGGTGAAGATACGCAAATTGGTCCATTTGCCCGTTTACGTCCAGGTGCCAAACTGGCCAATGAAGTCCATATCGGCAACTTTGTTGAAGTTAAAAATTCAAGTATTGGACTCGGTTCTAAAGCCAATCACTTTACTTATTTAGGTGATGCCGAAGTTGGCGCAGGTTCAAATATTGGTGCCGGCACCATTACCTGCAATTATGATGGCGCGAATAAATTTAAAACCATTATTGGTGATTCAGCTTTTATCGGCTCGAACAGTTCACTGGTTGCTCCGGTCAGTATCGGCAATGGAGCAACTGTGGGTGCTGGCTCAGTCATCACACGCGATGTCGCAGAAAATAGTTTGGCCTTTGAACGCTCAAAACAAGTGGCTAAAGAAAACTATCAACGCCCCCAAAAACTGAAAAAATAAGAGGATTATAAATATGTGCGGAATTGTCGGTGGCGTTGCAGAACGTAATATTAGCAATATTTTAATTGAAGGCCTGAAGCGCCTTGAATACCGTGGCTACGATTCAGCTGGGGTTGCACTGATCAATGGCGGTCATGTCCTGCGCGAACGCCGTGTGGGTAAAGTGATCAACCTAGAACAGGCAGTGAATGAGTCGAATATCGAAGGTTCACTGGGGATTGCCCATACCCGCTGGGCAACCCATGGCAAACCGACTGAAAATAATGCTCACCCGCATGTTTCTGGTACGGTGGCTGTGGTGCATAACGGCATTATTGAAAACTATCAAGAACTGAAAGACGATCTTGAAGCTCTAGGCTATGTGTTTACTTCACAAACAGATACTGAAGTTGTTGCGCATCTGGTGAATGATGCATTGAAATCAACTTCCAGTCTTCTAGAAGCGGTTCAACAGGTTGTTCCTCAGCTCAAAGGGGCTTATGCACTGGGTATCGTGCATACTGATCATCCGAATGAGCTGATTACCGTTCGTGAGGGTTCACCTTTGGTTATTGGTGTCGGCATTGGCGAGAACTTTATCAGTTCGGATCAATTGGCCCTGCTTCCAATTACCAACCGTTTTATTTACCTGGAAGAAGGTGATATTGCACGTTTAACACGCAACAGTATTGAAGTGTTCGTGGATGGGAAATTGGTGAATCGTCCAGTAAAAGAACTGGATGCAACAGTCAGCAATGCGTCTAAAGGTGAATATAAGCACTACATGCTCAAAGAAATTTATGAGCAACCTGAAGCGATTCAGCAGACCATTTCCCAAGCCTTGAATGGCAACGATTTACGCGAAGATTTCTTAAATAAGGCCGTTGCTGATTTTGAAAAGATTCAACAGGTACAAATTATTGCCTGCGGGACCAGTTACCATGCCGGCATGATTGCAAAATACTGGTTTGAGCAACTGATTGACCTGCCTTGTCAGGTGGAAATCGCCAGCGAATTCCGTTACCGCACGCCTGTGATTGTCAATAACACACTATATGTGTGTATTTCTCAATCCGGTGAAACCGCCGATACTTTGGCTGCACTGCGTGATACCCAAAAACGTGCTGCTGCAAAAAATTTAAACATTACCACCATGACCATTTGTAATGTAGCTACCTCTTCTATGGTACGTGAAACCAATCATGGCCTGTTAACCTTGGCTGGACCTGAGATTGGTGTGGCGTCAACCAAAGCATTTACCACCCAGCTTGCCGCACTCATGCTGTTGGTACTCAAGATTGGTCAAGTGAAGCAGAGTATCTCTGCTGAACAGATGACAGCGATTATTGCTGACTTATGGCATACCCCGAAAGTCATTTTGGATACCCTGCAGCAAGACAAAGACATTTTACGTTTATCTGAACTGTTTGTAGAAAAGCAGCACTGCCTGTTTTTAGGTCGTGGTACCGAGTTCCCGATTGCCCTTGAAGGTGCATTGAAACTGAAAGAAATTTCATATATTCATGCCGAAGGTTATGCAGCAGGTGAACTCAAACATGGTCCATTGGCACTGGTGGACAATGACATGCCGGTGGTGATTCTTGCTCCGCAAGACGACATGCTCGACAAACTTAAATCCAATATGGAAGAAGTTCAGGCCCGTGGTGGTGAACTGTTTGTTTTTGCCGATGAGAACAGCGGTATTAAAGGCAAAGAGCGTCAGCATGTGGTTCATGTGCCAAATATCAGTCCACTCCTTGCGCCAATTGTTTACAGTATTCCTGTGCAGCTGCTGTCGTACCATGTGGCTGTCTTGCGTGGAACGGATGTCGATCAGCCACGTAACCTGGCAAAATCGGTCACAGTTGAATAATAAATTTTGATATAAGGCTGGGTAACCGGCCTTTTTCTTGCAAAGTAAAGAGTAAAAAACATGACACTGAGTTGTTTTAAAGCCTACGATATTCGTGGAAAATTGGGTGAAGAATTAAACGAAGACATCGCTTATAAAATTGGCCGGGCTTATGGCCAGATTTATCAACCTAAAACAGTGGTAATCGGTTGTGATATTCGTTTGAGCAGTGAAGACCTGAAACAGGCGACCATTCGAGGTTTAAATGATGCCGGTGTGAATGTCTTGGATTTGGGCATGACCGGTACAGAAGAAGTTTACTTCGGTGCATTCCATCTTGATGTACAGGGCGGTATCGAAGTCACTGCCAGTCATAATCCGATGGACTATAATGGCATGAAACTGGTGCGTGAAAATGCCCGTCCGATCAGTGCAGATACCGGTCTAAAAGACATCCAACTTTTAGTAGAATCGGGAATATTTAAAGAGGTCGGGCAAAAAGGCACGACTGAAAAATATAACATTCTGGCTGAATTTGTAGATCATTTGATGACCTACATTGATCCTGCAAAAATTAAACCTTTAAAACTGGTAGTGAATGCAGGTAATGGGGCAGCAGGTCATGTGATTGATGCAATTGAAGAAAAATTCAAAGTCCTGAATGTACCAGTAGAATTTATTAAAATTCACCATGAAGCTGATGGCACCTTTCCGAATGGTATTCCTAACCCGCTGCTCGTTGAAAACCGTGACAGTACACGTAAAGCCGTTATTGAGCATGGGGCTGACATGGGCCTTGCCTGGGATGGCGACTTTGACCGCTGCTTCATGTTTGATGAAAAAGGCCAGTTTATTGAAGGCTATTATATTGTAGGTCTATTGGCCCAAGCATTCTTGCTAAAGCAGTCAGGTGCGAAAATTGTGCATGACCCTCGCCTGGTCTGGAATACCTTTGATATTGTTAAACAATACCAAGGGGAAGCGATCCAGTCTAAATCCGGCCACTCTTTCATTAAAGAAAAAATGCGTGAGTATAATGCCGTGTATGGCGGGGAAATGTCTGCACACCACTATTTCCGTGACTTTGCCTATTGCGATAGCGGCATGATTCCATGGCTGTTAGCGGTGTCGGTATTGTCTGAAACTCAAAAACCGTTGTCTGCCTTGGTAGAAGAAATGATTGCAAAATTCCCATGCTCAGGTGAAATCAACTTCAAAGTGGCAGATACTCAAACGACCATTCAAAAGATTTTTGATCACTATGCCGATCAAAATCCAGCTATTGATCAAACAGATGGTGTAAGCTTGGATTTTGACGCATGGCGTTTAAACGTACGCGCTTCCAATACCGAGCCATTACTACGCTTAAATATTGAAAGCCGTGCAGATAAAAATCCTAAACCGATACAAAATTATGTGGATGAATTAACCCAACTGATTCAAGGCTAAAAATTTCTGGTATTAAAAAAGGAGCTTGATTGAAAGCTCCTTTTTCATATTTACTGGTTGCGATAACCATTCGGATTTTGCTTTTGCCAGTTCCAGCTGTCCGCCAGCATATCTTCCAGAGTATATTGCGGTTTCCAGCCTAACTCTTGCACAGCACGGCTATTGTCTGCAAATGAAGTCGCCACATCGCCTTCACGACGCGGCTCAATGCTATAGGCGACCGGCACATGGTTGACCCGTTCAAATGTTTTCACCACTTCTAAAACCGATGAACCCTGACCGGTTCCAATATTCCAGGCACGACAACCTTGAGCATTTAAACGGTTATTCAAGGCACACAAATGTGCATTCGCCAAATCCACCACATGGATATAATCGCGCACCCCAGTTCCGTCAACGGTATCGTAATCATTGCCGAAGATCGCCAGTTTTTCACGACGGCCTACTGCAACTTGAGTGACAAATGGCATCAGGTTATTCGGAATGCCTTGCGGATCTTCTCCAATACGGCCACTTTTATGCGCACCGACCGGATTGAAATAACGTAACAAAGCAATCGACCAGCGTTCATCTGCTTGGGACAATTTCTGTAAAAGCTGTTCAACCATCAGTTTGGTATAACCATAGTTATTACTTGGCATACCTGTAGGCATGTCTTCATTTAAAGGCGATACATTGGCCTCATCATATACGGTGGCCGATGAACTGAAGACCAAATTAAATACCCCTGCGCGCTGCATGGCCTGTACCAGTTGAATGGAGCCAGAAATATTATTGTCAAAATATGCCAACGGAATTTGCTGGCTTTCTCCTACCGCTTTTAAACCGGCAAAATGAATCACCGCATCAATGTGGTGCTGCTGAAAAACCTGATCTAGACCCTGTGCATCGCGAATGTCACCCTGCACAAAAGTGAGCGTTTTTCCGCAGATCTGTTGTACACGGTTTAAAGATTCTTCCGAACTATTGCAGAGATTATCCAGCACAATCACTTCATGCTCTGAATTTAACAGCTCCACGCAGGTATGCGAACCAATATAGCCTGCACCGCCAGTCACCAAAATTTTAGCCATGGGTTTTTCCTAATAGTATCTTTAATAAACCTTGAGTCGAGGCATCCAGCTCTGAAATATTCTGACTTTCGCCACTTAAAATCGGCAGCAGCTGATTGGCAATTTCCTTGCCCTTTTCAACGCCCCACTGGTCAAAGGGATTAATATTCCATAACACTGACTGCACAAACACTTTATGTTCATACATGGCAATCAGCATCCCCAGGCTATAGGGTGTCAGCTCTTTAAGTAAAATGGTGCTACTGGGTTGATTGCCTGCATATTGTTTATAGGCAGGTAAATCATTGAGTTCAGCCTGATCTAATGCCTGATTGCCAAATGCCAGCAAGCGCGACTGTGCCAGACAGTTGGACAGGGCCAAATGGTGCTGCTCAATCAAGGCCTCAGCATTGTCTACATAAGTAAATTGCTGGGCATTATAGCGTTTTACCGGAGCAATGAAATCACAGCTGACCGCTTGTGTGCCTTGATGCAATAACTGATAGAAAGCATGCTGGGCATTCGGTCCAACCTCGCCCCAAACAATCGGGCAAGTATTGGTTCCAACCTGCTCACCTGTACGTTGAATCGATTTGCCATTCGATTCCATTTCCAGTTGTTGTAAATACGAAGCAAAATATTTTAAACGGCCATCATAAGGCAAAATGGCATGGGTCTGGATATCTAAAAAGTTGGCATTCCAGGCACCCAGCAAGCCCATCAATACCGGAATATTTTGTGCAAAAGGGGCATTCCGGAAATGCTGATCCATGGCATAAGCCCCGGCCAGCAGCTGCTTGAAGCCTTCCCCCCCAATGGTTAATGCAATCGGCAAGCCAATACATGACCAGAGCGAATATCGCCCGCCAACCCAATCCCAAAGCAACAACTGATTTTCAGGCGCAATGCCCCATTCAGTCATTTTCTCGGGTTTGGTGGATACTCCGATAAAATGGTGCTTGAGAATATGCGGATGCTGACCTAAGGCTTTTTCCAGCCACAAACGCACGGTTTGTGCATTGGATAAAGTATCAATGGTACCAAAAGACTTGGATGAGATAATAAATAAAGTGGTCTCGGGGCGCAGCTGATGCAGCAATGCTGAAAGCTGGCTGCCATCCATGGTCGAGACAAAGTGTACATTTAACGGCCGGGTAGTCTTTTTTTTAAAATCAGATAACGCATGGCTAACCATCGCTGGCCCAAGATCCGACCCTCCAACACCAATATTGACCACATCCTGAATCACCTCCCCGGTCGCACCGCGAAACTGACCGGCATGGATTTTTTCCACCAGGGCATACATGCGCTGAAGTTGCTGATGAACCTGCGCTGCAACTTCAGCATGCTGTAGATCATGCGGAGGCAAACGCAATGCCCAGTGCATCGCCGCACGCTGTTCGGTATAGTTAATGGCTTCACTGGAAAACAGCCGTTTAATCCAGAGCTTGAGCTGTTGTGCATGAGCCCACTCAACCAAATGGTCAAGTACAGCCTGATTGATCCGATGCTTGCTAAAATCAAAAATCACATTGTCTAAATTTACAGAAAATTTTTGAAAACGGTCATGATCTTCTGCAAAAAAATCGCTTAAATGCCTGTTCTCGTATTCATTTTTCAAGTTCAGCAGCTTGCTTAGAACGCTATCAATCTCTTCTACTGGATAAGGTTGTATTTGATTCGTCATTAACGCCCTACCCCCATATAAGCAAATCCCTGTGCTTTCACATAGTCGGGATCATAAATATTTCGACCATCCAGAATCAGCGGATGCTGCATGATTTTTAATAAAGTCGGGTAATCCGGACTCCAATATTGTTTCCAGGCAGTTAACAGGCATAAGGCATGTGCGCCGTTTACGGCTTCATACTGGTTTGTACAATAAATCAGGTCCGCACGATGGCCATAGACTTTCTCAATTTCTGCCAATGCCTGCGGATCATGCAGTTTGACCGTCACGCCTTGCGCCCATAAGGCTTTCAGCATGATATGAATCGGGGATTGCTGGATACGTGCCGTATTTTCTTTAAAAGAGGCACCCCAAATTGCCACCGTTTTGTCTTTTAAATCACCATGGTAATAATTCCACAGCTTTCTAAACAGCAGCTCTTTTTGTTGTTCATTGATTTCCCAAACTTGCGCCAATAGCTGACTTTTAGCCCCTGTCCCGGACACGGTATTGGCCAAAGTGAGAATATCATGTGAGAAGTTCTCTCCACCAAAACCCGCACCTGGATACAGATACGATGATCCGATCCGGCTATCCGCTGCCATGCCCTGACGTACATGCTCGATATCAATGCCCAGTTTTTCCGCAACTACGGCTAAATCATTGATATAGCTAATGCGTGTCGCCAACATGCCTGAAATGCTGAGTTTGGTAAATTCGGCATCCAAAATGGGCATAAATAGATATTGCTGATGACGGGGAAATAATGGACGCAATAATTCCTGGATTTTGAGTTGAACCTTGCTTTGCTCACAGCCCACAATCAACTGTTCGGCTTGAGTCATGCTGCCCAAGGCATTCCCTTCCTGAATGATGTCAGGTAAATACACCCAGTCATCTTCAGGTAAATACTTTTGAAATTTTTCCGTACCATGCAAGCCTAGCGTGGACGCATTAATCATCAGTTTAGGATGAATAATTTGACGCTGACCAATTTCTTTTAATATTTCAATCCCCAGATGTTCTTCAGTTGGATTAAAACTAAAGAAATAGGCATCCATATCCAGGGCGATATCATTCAGGTGACAGTATTTTAAAAAGCCATTTTTTTCCTGTTTATCCAGTAACTGTTTGACTGCATCATCTTGGGCATAAGCTTGTTCTAAAGCACTTTTTTTTAGAAAATCACACCAATACACCTGATGACCGCATTCGGCCAACAATGCTGACAGGACACCTGAATACAGGGTTTGTCCAAATACTGCAACCTTCATTATTCACCGCCTTATAATGCAAGTTCCCGAATGAGTGCTTTAAAGTCCTCACCCAATTTAGGATGATCTACACCATAATGTAACACGGCTTTGAGATAACCCAGTTTGCTGCCGCAGTCAAAGGTTTGACCTTTCATTCGATAGGCTTCAACCGTTTCCGTCTTTTGTAATTCCGCAATCGCATCGGTTAACTGAATTTCGTTCCCTGCACCTTTCGGGGTATTTTCCAATAATTGCATAATTTTGGCAGGCAGGACATAACGCCCCACGACGGAAAGATTAGAGGGTGCAGTACCGACTGCCGGTTTTTCCACAATCCCTTGCATTACGCTACTTTCACCTTCTAAAGGTGAGCTTGCAACATCGACAATACCGTATTGATCGACCTGATGATCTGGCACAGCTTCCACCATAATTTGTGAAGCTTGAGATGAATTAAAACGCTGAATCATCAAACTGAGGTCATTGACTGGATCAGAATCTTTCACCAATACATCAGGCAGTAAAACTGCAAAGTCATCTTCTCCAATCACTGCTTTCGCACAGAGCACGGCATGACCTAGACCAAGTGGTTGTGGCTGACGTACGCTAATCACACTGACATGCGGGGGTAAAATCTCGGTAATTTCTTTAAGTAAATCGAATTTCTTTTTGTTTTCAAGCGTTGTTTCCAGCTCAAAGTTCCGGTCAAAATAGTTTTCAATGGAGGCTTTGGAAGAGTGAGTCACCAAGATGATTTGTTCAATCCCAGCTGCCACAGCTTCTTTCACTACATATTCAATCGCAGGACGGTCAACCACGGTGACCATTTCTTTAGGGATGGATTTGCTTGCAGGTAAAAAACGTGTGCCGAGGCCTGCAACCGGGAGAATGGCTTTTTTGATCATAACTTAAAATGTAACTTTTGATGTGAAGTTTAAGATTCTACTTTTTCAGACTGAACTTGAGGGGCATTACCTTTAAATAAAGATGGACCCACATGTCCAGGGGCATTAATCCCTTCTCGCTTAGTCATGACACCCACTGTTTTCCACATAATTTTAAAATCAACTAAAACAGAATGATTATCTACATACCACACATCACACTTAAAACGTTCTTCATAATCCAGTTCATTTCGACCACTAATTTGAGCTAGTCCAGTCATACCAGGACGAACTTCCAAACGACGTGCTTGTTCAGGTGAATAAAGCTCAACAAATTCTTTAAGCATAGGACGAGGACCTACAATACTCATATCACCTTTTAAAACATTAATGAGCTGAGGCATTTCATCCAAACTGGTAGATCTAAGTTTTTGACCAAATGGCGTTATTCGATGTTCATCTGGTAAAGGATTCCCTTCTTTATCTACTGCATCCTTCATAGAACGAAACTTGATCATTTTAAAATGTTTACCGTTCTTACCTGGACGTTCTTGTAAGAAGAAAATTGGTGAACCTAGATTTCTTTTTACTTTGTGAGATACCAATAGAAATATCGGAGATAAGACAATTAATGCTAAAATGGCAATAATAATATCCAAGAGTCGTTTCATTACCCCTACCCTACCCTTAAATAATCAAGTTTACTCATCAGATTAAAAAATATGAGCACTGAAATTTTATCTAACTGTTAGTTTCTGTAGCATTTAGAGCTTTAAAATATTTTAAGCTTAACGTGAAGTATACTGTGAATTTCACGAGGAAAAAATAGTAAAAACTATTCCACAATGAAAGTTTTTACATATCTTTACAGCTTTCAATTATATACTGAGATTTCCAATTATTTACTAAAATGGAATATAAATGTATCACACATTGTACAATATGTTGTGGTACATAATTTAGGTGATAAAATTATTTCAAAAATTTTCTATTTATAAAGTAAAATATAAAAAATCAGAATAATAAAATAACCTTTTTCGTATCAATTACATATGTCCATTATTCTCAACAACTTAATATTTACCTTTTCAGCATCAAATTTATCTCGAGCCATTTTATAACTTTCTTGTCCCATAATATTAATTTGCTCTGGGTGTTCAATAAAATACATCATTTTATTCGCTAATGCATTTACATCCCATTTAGGAGTCAGAAATCCATTTACACCATCAATGACAGTATCTCTGCACCCTGGAACATCAGTAGTAATTACAGGCCGTCCAATTGCCATAGCCTCCTGAGTACTACGAGGAACCCCCTCACGATACGAAGGTAAAACAAAGACACTAGAATTTTTTAATTCTTCAGCAATTTGGTTAGTAAAACCTTTATATTCAATCACACCAGATTGAATCACATTATCTAATTCATCTTGTGTAAGTCCCGACGGATTTTGTGTATCTAAACTACCAATAATTTTAAAATAAACATTCGGATATTTTTCTTTTACAATTTTAGCAGCTGCTAAATATTCATAAATACCTTTTTCAACCAATAATCTTGCGACAATCACAAATGAGATATTGGATGATATATCCCAAGGACTATATGGATAATCTTCGAGATTTAATCCAATTCCACCGAGGACTTGAATTGCATTTTTACGATGATATATTTTTTTTGAAACAACTAAATCCTTTGGATCATCCTCATTTAAAAAAATAATTTTATCTATAAATGGAAATACAACTCTATAAAGTGAAACTTGAAAAAATTGAACCAGTTTCATTTTGAATAATTGACCCTGAGGATGTTCAGTAAAAGGTGAACCTAATCCTTCGATCATACCAACAACATTGGGAACATTAGATAAACGAGCCGCGAATGAACCATAAATCACAGGCTTAGTGAAGAAAGAAAATACAATATCTGGTTGATAGGTTGAAAAAATTTTCTTTAATTGAAAAAGTGTTTTTAAATCATGAAAAGGATTAAGTCCACTACGACTTAACTCATACGTAATAACCACTGCACCCAAACTTTTTATTTTTTCTAACCAAGTATCATCATATTCAGAGACTAAAGCGTAAACTTGATAACCTTTATTGATACAAGAAACGATAAAATCTTTGCGGAAAAGATATAAATTAGATGCTGTTGTACCTACAAAAAAAATATTTTTATTTTTCATAAACTTCTAACCACTGTTCAACGATTTTATCTATATCAAAGTTATTCGATACATGATTCCTAGCTTCAGAATTGTTTATACAAATTTTCTCATCAGATAAATTTATCGCAGATAAGATTCCCTTGGCTAAAGCGTCACTATCTTTAGGAGGAACAAGAATACCATGACCTCCCATGACCTCCTTAACACCACCACAATCTGTAGCAACAACAAAAGTATTAGAAGCCATAGCTTCAGCCACTACTAACCCAAACCCCTCATATAAGGAAGATAAAACAAAAATATCAGCTTTTGAAAAAAGTTGAGGAATATCTTCTCGTCGCCCTAACATTTCAACAGTATTTTCTAATTTATATTCAGAAATTAATTTTTGAATATTGCTTCTCTCGCTACCATCACCAACAATTTTTACACTAATTATTGATTTATTAGGCAGTAATGATAATGCTTTTAAAAAATTTGGATAATCTTTTTGCTCAGTTAATCTTCCTACTGCCAAAATATTGATGACATTCCCTCTATTTTTTTTGGAAAATTTAAATTTTTTCAAATCAATTCCATTATATATAGCAACTGATTTTTCATCGAAAGCTTTTATGTTAATAAATCTTTCTAGAGCTTCTTTACTAACATTGGTATCTAAATCTGAAAAATTATTAGTAAGCGAATAAAGCTTCATTCTGATATAACCACCTTCATTTGCATTATGCGCCGTACATATCAATTTTGGCATTAATACAAATAACCGGTTTAATCTCACAAAAAGATTTGCATGCACCATATGAGAGTGAATTACATCAGGTTTAAACTCATTGATAATTTTTTTTAGTTTGACTGATGCACTATAAAAACTTATCAAGTTTTCCAAACCCAAATATATAAGCTCTATATCATTAGATTGAGGTTTTACTGTTATTTTTCGACCTTTTAAATAAACAATCTTTACTTGATGTCCAAAATTATGCATTTTGTCCGCAAGATCACAGACGACTTTTTCAGCACCGCCCCCGCCAAGACCAGTTATCACATATAAAATATTCATTTTAAATTATTTAACCTCAAAAATCTTAACCTAAAAAACATAATTGATAACAAAAAAGAGAAGAAATATGCTGTAAAAACCGCAGGAATAAATTGAAAGCCAATCAGACAAATTAAAAAAGAATAAAAAATTTTTTCTTTTCTTAATTTGTAGTAATAAACCAATAAATCAAAATACCATAAAATAAAAAATGAAAATATAAATATTCCGCCTAAAACCAAATTAAAAATAAAAATATTATGAGGAACTATAGCCGCTTCTTTTCTATATAAGGCTGTATCATAAAAAGACCCAAACAACCAGTTTTCTTTAAAAAATTCTAGAGCAATATAATAGTCTTCAATCCTACCATTTGAATCCAGACTTAAAAACCTAGATTCACTATTTCCCAAATAGAAATTAACAAAAAAACCCGAAAAAATTAAAATAAAAAATAAAAATAAAAATATGGTTGAAAAATTAAATCTATGCTTAAAAGCAGTAATTTTAAACACAAATACAAATACAAATACAAATACAAATACAAATAAAGAAAATATACCAGTTCTAGCTGTCGTTAAGTATGAAGTATAAATTAAAATAACAGCTAAAATAAATTTATATAAAAAATTAATTTTAAAATAAAAAATCAATGGAATAGCTGAAACTATAAATAAAGATAAAAAACTATAATCACTCCATATAAAACCAAAACCAATTCGATCACTATATTCGTCAATTTTTCCAAATAAAATTCCAAAGTTATTATAAAAATAATTTTGAAGAAAAACACCAATACCTAAAAAAAGAGCACTAAATATATAAAATTTTATCAATTTAAAATAAACACTTTCTTCAATATATTTTTTTTCTAAAAATAAAGTCCAATAAGACAAAAAATAAAAAAATAAAACACCAAATACAGAATTGTAATTTCCAGAGTAAACAGACATAAAAAAAACTATAAATAGCAAGCTAGAAAAAAAATAAAAATTACGTACAGAGACAGGATTTCCTAAAAAACGAAATAAAAACAAAAAAGCACACAATAATATAAATGGAAAAATCCTAATCCCAAATAAATCTATATATGAAAATGGAACTGATAAAGCAATCAATAGTATTGCTAAATTTAAAAAATTTTTATCTTTCAATTTCATTTACAACCAACTTCATTCCATTTATTTTAAAAGTAAATTTAACACTAATTTTTTAATTTAAAATTTGATTAACCATTTTTTGCCATGAATATGAAGATAAAATTTTATCATAATCAGAATTAATAACTTTTTTATCGTTACAAAAAATTATTGATTCTGCTAAAGATTTACTTTCATATTTTTTACAATATTCAACAAATGAAGAATTACCAAAAATTTCCTTAACTGATGTTTTACTTTCAGAGCAGTCAAATGCTACTATTTTATTTCCTGCTGCTGTTGCTTCTAGTAATACTTGTCCAAACGCTTCATATCTTGAAATCATCAAAAAAATATTTGAAATCGCATAGAATTTCTCTGGCTCTTTGGTTGCTCCGTAAATTTTTATTTTATTTTCAAGCTTATATTTTACAATATTTTTTTTATATTTACCCAATTCAGGTCCTGCACCCACAATTAGTAACAAATACTCATCACTTAAATAATTCATAGCATCAATTGCCATATCAAAATTTTTAACTTCTGAAAAACGACCTAAACATAATATAATTTTTTTATCTTTATCAACATCTAACTCTTTATAAATTTTTTCTCTTTGCTCTGCTTTAAATTTAAATTTAAATTTATCAACTCCAACTCTCAATAATGAAGTTTTTCTTAAGCATAAAATTTGTTTTTTTACCTGTTCTCCTACCTTTCCACTAAATACAAAAATTTCTTTAGCCATTATGAAGCTTAGCAACTGTATTACGCAATTCAAATATTTTTTAACTCCACCCTCATTCTGATAAAAAACAACAGCAGGTATAATATATGAGATTTTAAATCCATATATAAATGAGGCAAAAAATGTTAAATTATGATCTCTACTTATTATATAGTCATATTTTTTTCTATTTTTTATAAGAACTATTAACAAGTTTATAAACTGAAAAAACAATCCAAAAATACCATATGGATAATTATATCTCATTATATTAATATTTTGAAAATATTCTTCTTTTTTCAAAGAGTCTGTATTAACATAATTCCTATCACTGCAAATTAAATCTACACTATAGCCTTCTTCTATTAGAACTTTAGAAATTTCCTTAATACTATTTTCAACTCCACCAATATTTGGATAATACAATGAGTTTAATAAAAGAACTTTTTTCACTTCTTAATCCTTAGAGAAAATACACAAAAAAATTAACATGAAATAAAATAAAAAATTAATCAGACTAAAACCTAAGATTACATCAATATAACTGGTAAAACTTTCGACCCCAAAAAATAAAATTAAAATTTTAAAAAATAAAAAAACGATTTCAAAAGCTAAATATTTTTTTTGTAAATTTTTTACCGTCATTGCTGCAACTATTGTTCTTGTAGACAATACACCTATTAACCAAAAACACATTACTGATGCTAATTTACCAGATTCTTCCCATTTATTACCAAATATCAAAGAAAATAACCAATCTCCATAAAAAATAAATGGTAGATATATAAGAACCGAAATAAAAAATGAAACAATTACAGATTTCACTAAAATTTTATTTATATTTAAATTATTATTTAAATCTAATGATAATTTAGATAAAAAAACATCCGTAATACTTTTACCAACTAAAACCGTAGGTGCTGACAATATGGATCTTGCTAATGAGTAATATCCAACTTCTTTCGCTCCATAATAATTTGCCAAAAATAATATTGGTATAAATTCGCTTATCGTACTTAAAAAAACTTGAGGAGTTCTAAAAAAAATTAGCAATTTATATTTTGAAATAGTATATTTTACATCATATTTATGAATTTTAATTTTTGGTAATATGTTACTTTTTAACAAAATTATTATTTGCAAAATGTAGTTTAAAAAATAACCAAAAACCAAATTTATCGTAATAGCAACTCCATACCCTGAAATTATTTTATATATATTAGATAAAAAAGATGAAAATAAAACTGATTTTGAAATTTTATTATATTTTTCTAATTTAAGAGAGTATTGATAATAATTATCATATAATGAACCTAAAAGCACACTAATAGGGACTAAATAAATTAAAGAGCCTAAATCATTTATAAATTTCGCGCTGATGAAATTTGTTAATTTTATAATAAATATTAAACAACTTAAAAAAACAAAGAAACATAAGGCTAAAAAAATATTAGTATTAAATATTTTTTTTAAATTACTCTCTTTAGACTCCAAGAAAAATGCTAATGTTAAACACACCGTACTAATGGGTATTAATACAGAAATCAATGATACAAAAATACTATATAATCCAAAAGATTCAGGTTGATATATTCTAGTAATTACCATCATAGATAATATAGTAATTATTTGAGCACCTAAATTACCACCCAATAGGATTGCTATTTTTTTAATTAATATATTAGTCATAATCGTTATAAACGTATATCTGAATCATCTTGTGATAGGACATATTTTAAGTCATAAAGCACATGACTTTCTTTACCTAAAGCTCGAATTGCATCACTTCCCATCACTTTAAATTCTTCATGGGCAACCGCGAGAATGACCGCATCATATTTACAATTTTCGAGAGTCGAAATTGGATTGATGCCATATTTATGTTGTGCTTCTTCAGCATCTACCCAAGGGTCATATACATCAACATTAATATTGTATTCTTGAAGTTCTTGAACAATATCGATAATACGAGTATTACGAATATCGGGGCAATTTTCTTTAAAACTCAAGCCCAGAATCAGCACCTTGGCATCTTCCACCTGAATGCGTTTTTTCAGCATGCCTTTCACCAGCTGAGTCACCACATAGGCACCCATGCCATCATTCAGACGGCGGCCGGCCAAAATAATTTCAGGGTGATAACCAATCGCTTGCGCTTTATGGGTGAGATAGTACGGATCCACCCCGATACAATGCCCGCCGACCAGACCCGGACGGAATGGTAAAAAATTCCATTTCGTGCCTGCGGCTTGCAGTACCGCTTCAGTATCAATCCCCATTTTATTAAAGATCACAGCCAGCTCATTGATTAGTGCAATGTTCACATCACGTTGGGTGTTTTCAATCACTTTAGCCGCTTCCGCTACTTTAATGCTGGTGGCTTTATGTGTACCTGCTTCAATAATCAGGTTATAAACCTGATCGACAAAATCAGCGACTTCAGGCGTAGAACCTGAAGTGATTTTGAGAATATTGGTCACGCGGTGCAATTTGTCACCCGGATTAATGCGCTCTGGGCTATAACCGGCAAAGAAATCCTGATTAAATTTCAAGCCCGAAACTTTTTCCAGTTCAGGAATGCACACCTCTTCAGTAGCTCCCGGATAAACCGTTGACTCATAAACAACAATATCGTCTTTTTTCAGCACTTTACCAATACTCTGCGAGGCTTTGACCAGTGGAGTCAGATCCGGCTGTTTATATTCATCAATCGGGGTCGGCACCGTCACAATAAAGAAGTTGCAGTCTTTTAAATCTTCTAAATTTGCAGTATAGGTTAAATGAGTAGATTGTTTTAATTCTTCAGGCGAGACCTCTAAGGTATGGTCTTGACCGCTTTTTAATTCATCAATACGCTTTTGATGAATATCAAAACCAACAACAGAAACCTGTTTTCCAAACTCTACAGCTAAGGGTAAACCTACATAACCTAGCCCAATAATCGCAATTTTTAGTTCAGAAAGCTGTAACATCCACTTAAGCCTATGTAATATATTATGTAATTAAGAGATTATTAAAATCAGCGCATAATATAGCAGATTTTTCAAATGAATAATTATAAAAATATTTATATGAATTAAATTTTAAAAGGAATAATTGTAAAGGTTCTCTTGGATTTTTTAAGAATTTAATTAGAGAGATTAGAATTAAATTATTAACTATTTTAATAATTTAAAAAAAAATCAAGTATTAAAAATCTCATTACCGATTAAAACCTGAAACATATTTATTTAATAACATATATAGCAATTTTATTTCAGTAGTTTCTCTGCTAAGCATATTTAAATGATCAAAAACGCTTAAAATCTCTTGCCATGAATAATATTTTTCATATGACTTTAATATTCGAGAATGCTGTGTATTTTCAACATCTTCCTGATCAATTAACAATTCTTCATACAATTTCTCACCGGGACGCAGTCCGGTAAACTGAATCTCGATATCCCCTATGCCATTTTCATCAATCGGGCGGAAACCACTTAAACGAATCATCTGTTTGGCCAAATCGACAATTTTCACCGGCTCTCCCATGTCCAATAAAAATACGTCACCGCCCGTACCCATGGCCCCTGCCTGAATCACCAGCTGTGCAGCCTCCGGAATGGTCATAAAGTAACGCGTCACTTCAGGATGGGTTACCGTGACCGGTCCGCCTTGGGCGATCTGCTTTTTAAACAGCGGCACCACGGAACCCGATGAACCTAAGACATTGCCAAAACGTACTATACTGATTTGTGTTTGCGGATTTGTTGCAGCCAGACCCTGACAGTACAGTTCCGCCATCCGTTTCGAAGCACCCATGACATTGGTCGGGCGCACCGCTTTATCGGTGGAAATTAAAACAAAGGTTTCCACCTTTTGGTTCACCGCAGCATCAACACTGCGTGCGGTACCAATCGAAGTGTTATAAATACCTTCAAACGGATTGGCTTCCACTAAGGGTACATGCTTATAGGCTGCGGCATGATAAACCGTTTGTACCTGATATTCGGCAATAATACGTTCTAATTTGGCCTGATTGGTGACAGAACCCAGAACCGGGACAACCTGAATATCCGAATTTTGCAGCTCACGGTCAATCGAATACAGCGCGAACTCCGACATTTCAAACAACACGAGACATTTCGGCTGATGTTTGACAATCTGGCGACACAGTTCCGAGCCAATCGAGCCCCCTGCCCCGGTCACCATCACCACTTTATGTTTAATGTTTTTTTCAAGTAACTCAGCTTTGGGGGGCACCGGATCACGACCCAGCAAATCGATAATATCGACTTCACGGATATCCGAGACATGTACTTGACCATCGACCAGTTGCGTCACACCGGGCAATTCCATGATTTTGACATCTGCAGATTCAAACGACTCAATGATCTCCTTTTTGCGCGCACGTCCCACTGAAGGCATTGCCAGGAGGATTTCCTCAATACCGAATTTACCTAATTTATTCAGGGCACGTTTAGGGGAATAAATGTTTAATCCACTTAAAGATTGCCCTTGCAGGGAGTTTTTATCATCAATAAAGCAAACCGGCAGATAATCATCTGAACGGTTGAGGGCTGCTGCAATCTGTTGACCCGCAAGTCCTGCACCATATATTGCGACACGTTTACGGGTCTGTTTTTTGGCAAAGGTTTTAATCGTTGCATATCGAATGACAGCACGACTCCACCACATGTAAGAAAACAGCATAAAACCGTACATGAGCGGAATACTCATCGGGATAAAGGCGACATCCAGCTTTTTAATCGCATATAGCGCTACAATCTGAACAAAAGTTCCTATGGATATCCGTAACAAGTAATCTTCATTAAACGAACGGACAATCGCACTATAAATGCCCAGCAATGCAAAAATAGCCACCCCTAGACTGCCAATATACAGATACCAGCTTTCTAAGCCTTGCATCACCTGAACATTGGGGCGTGCCAGACGAATGGCATATGCCAGCCACATCATGAGCGGCAAGACACACAGATCCATCAGCACCAAAACGACTTGTTTTTGGCGACGCGGTAAAGATGCTATAGATCGAATAATGTCTTTCACAAGGCGCTCGAATTTAGGGAATAGAAAATTAAACAAGGCGCAAATTATACGCCTTTTCTCATTTAGAGTTTAGTAATGACCTGCTGAATAGCATCCACTGTTTTATTCATGCTTTGCTCAGATAAAGTTGGATGCACCAAGAACATGAGGCTGGTCTCGCCCAACCGTTTCGCATTTGGCAAACTTTCAGCCGGACGCCAGCTGGTTCCCTCAAAGGCTTTTTCCAGATACACCTCTGAACATGAACCGCTAAAACATGGTACGTTCAGCGCATTAATTTCTGCCATGATGCGGTCGCGTGACCAGCCTTCTGGCAAGGTATCGACATTGACTTGCACATAACATTTATAGGCTGCATGCACATAATCACTGGATGGTTTTGCCACGGTAAAATATGGGCTATTTTCAAATGCTGCCTGAATACGTGCCATATTTTTATTACGTTTTTCTGTCCAGGCCGGCATTTCCAGCAATTGCAAACGTCCAATCACCGCCTGCATTTCCATCATGCGCCAGTTGGTGCCAAAGGAGTCATGCAACCAGCGGAATCCCGGTGGATGCTGCGTATTGTAGACGCTGTCAAAGTTCTTGCCGTGATCTTTATAGGACCACATTTTTTTCCAAAGTGCTTCATCGTTGGTGGTGACCATGCCGCCTTCACCGCCCGTGGTCATGATCTTGTCCTGACAGAAGGACCATGCGCCAATATGACCAATCGAGCCGGCAGATTTGCCTTTATACATCGCGCCATGCGCCTGGGCGCAGTCTTCAATCACATAAAGGCCACGTTCTTCGGCCAATTGCATGATCGGGTCCATATCGCACATCCAGCCGGCCAGATGCACACAGATAATCGCTTTGGTATTTGGTGTGAGTACGGCTTCAATGCTACGGCGTGAAATGTTTTGCGAATCCAGTTCAACATCGGCAAAAACCGGATTGGCCCCGGCTGTCACAATTGAACTTGCCGAAGCCAAAAAAGTGCGTGAGGTGACAATCACATCATCACCCTGACCAATGCCCAGTGCTTTTAAAGCCAGATCGAGTGCTACGGTGCCATTCGCCACAGCCACGGCATAATCCGTTCCGGCAAATTGTGCAAATTCCTTTTCAAATTCACGACATTCCTGACCGGTCCAGTAATTCACTTTATTGGATAAAAGGACTTTTGAAACCGCATCTGCCTCTGATTGCGTGAAACTTGGCCACGGCTCAAATGCACTGTTTAACATGGAATTTTCCTAGCTTTAAATTCTATCTGGATTCAACTATACGCGCCGGATTGCCCACCACGGTAACGCCAGCCGGCACACTTTTGGTCACCACGGCACCCATACCGACAATCGCACCACGACCGATAACCAAAGGTTGACCGGGGCTGCCCTGCTTGATCATGGCACCGGCACCAATGTAGGCGTGGTCTTGAATATGAATATTGCCGTTGCATTTTACCCCTGGCGCAAAGGTAACGAAATCCCCAATCACGCAATCATGCTCGACATAGCTGTATAAATTGGCGTGGAAGCATTTTCCAATTTTAATATTCGAGGTAATAGTCACAAATGGACTCAGGGCTGCACCAGCTGCAATCTGGGCATCATCCATCAGCACCACATTATCTGCCATAACTGACCAGAGCTGAATACCATCCGCTTCTAGGCGATTGGCGATTTTTTCACGGACTTGGCTATTGGCAATGGCAATCAGCACCTGTTTTTGCGCAGCGGGTTCAGCCAGAAAGCTTGCATAATTCATGGCACGATGAGCATTGACCGTGGTGATGGCGGTCTGTGCATCATCAATAAAGACAATTTCAGAACGGTCCTGTTCACGGGCCAGTTGCTGCCGTGCCACTGGCATCAGGCTACGCCCACAGCCCGAAGCACCATATATGGCATAGAGTTTAGTCATTTTTCTGTTCCGGTGTGCCGGTAAATTTTGTCATGGTTGCCTCGCCTTCGGCACTGATGTCATCCTTGGCAAGTACTTTTTTTACGGTTTTCAGCATAATTTTAAAGTCCAGCCACAGCGACTGATTTTCGACATACCAGGTATCAAGCTTGAATTTTTCTTCCCAGCTGATGGTATTACGGCCATTCACCTGTGCATGTCCGGTCATGCCGGGACGCACATTATGGCGCTTGGCCTGCTGGCTATTGTATAAAGGCAGATATTCCATTAACAGTGGCCGTGGTCCAACGATACTCATCTCACCTTTAATCACATTCCACAGTTCCGGCATTTCATCCAGACTGGTAGCACGCAGCATTTGACCAAATGGGGTGAGGCGCTCACTGTCAGGTAATGGATTTCCATTTTCATCCACCGCATCTTTCATGCTGCGAAACTTGATCATTTCAAAGGGTTTGCCATGCAGTCCCGGACGTAGCTGACGGAACAGCACCGGTGAGCCTAAATTTTTACGTACCTTATAGGCCACAAAAAAATAGACTGGGGACAGCAGCAGCAAGGCCGTCGAAGCAATCATGACATCCAGAACACGCTTTAACATTCATTTCACTCATTTTATATATTAAAGATCAGTCCAACGCCTATTCACCAATCCACCCGGATTGTTCATATGCAACACTTTTGCATAATTGCCCGCAGCGGTGGCACCTTCTGGAATATCCTTGGTGACGACACTGCCCGCACCAATCGTTGCATTGGAGCCAATTTTAACCTGATTCACAATACAGACCTGAGGACCGATATAAACATTATCGCCGATTTCGGCAGCCTGACGGCCCCCATTCGCACCAATGGTGCTAAATTGCGACAAATTTACATTATTCCCAATGACGGTTGAGGGATTGACCACCAATGGACCGCCATGACCGATATACAAGCCATAGCCAATCTTTGTGGTGATGTGAATATCAATGCCATATTTCTTTTTCTTATAATAATAAATGGGATAGGCAAATTTTGCCCAAATGGATTTTGCACTGGCGAGTCGCAACCAGACTGAAAAGTTAAAACCACGATTAAACAAATAGTTTTTTAAAAAGAGTTTAAAGCTGATCTTTCCGGTATAGCGATACAAGTCACTTTTAATGTATTTCACGATCATAAGACCATCTCTGAATTATTTATCCTGTCCAGCTGATTCATCTCAGTCATGGCTTAGCAATGATCTGCATTTCTGTCAGCATATGTCGGTTCACTTGATGCACATCATATTTATTGAGTGCCATTTCACGGGAACGCTGTCCCATATAGCTAATCAGCTGGGGATCTTCAATAAAATACTGCATGCTTTGCACCAGATCATCGACCGATTTAACCCCGACCAGATACCCATTCACGCCATTACTCACCGTTTCACGGCAGCCCGGTGCATCGGTGGTAATAATGGCTCGACCCATTGCCATGGCCTCCAGCACGGTACGTGGGGTTCCTTCCCGGTAAGAAGGCAATACATAAACCGAACTTGCTGCGATAGCCGGACGTACATCACTCAGTTTACCCCAATACTTCACGGTTTCTTCCTGTACCCAGGTATCAAGCTCAGCTTGTGAAATCGCAGAAGGATTGTCATCGATCCAGCCGACCAGATGAAATTCCGTTTCAGGATATTGCGCTTTCACAATGCGGGCCGCTTCGGCATATTCACGCACGCCTTTATCGCCGAGTAATCGAGCAATCAACAGGAATGAGGCTTTCACTTGTCCATCTTCATTGAGCGGTAAAGGCATGAGCTCAAAATCCTGTACATTCACCCCTGAACCATTGACTACCACAGTTGGCTTGTTTGCAGACAATAGCTGCATGCCCTGAAAGAGTTTTAAATCATCCGGATTCTGAAAAAACACTTTATCGGCATGTTTCAGTGCCTGGGCATATAAGCCATGCACCAGTTTTTGAAAAAAGCTGCGTTTGCCCGATTCAATATTTTGAAAGGCATAGCCAAGGCCCGTGATTAAGGCAAAGCGTTTCGGTACCCGCGCCAACCATGCCGCCAAGGTGCCATAAATCACCGGTTTAATGGTATAGCTCAGCACCATATCCGGCTGAACCTGCCGGATCATCTGATACAGAGTGTGAAGCAGCTTGAGATCGGCCAGTGGATTGGTGCCTGCGCGTTGCATGGGGATGCAATGAACCTGATAACCCAACTGCTGCAACTGTTTTAATTCATCAGGAAAATCCGTCAGGTCCGGTGCAAACACATGAATTTCATAACCTTGAGCATGAATCGCTTCTAACAGTTTGCCTCTAAAGTTCAATGCTGAAGGCAGATAGCTACAAATCATCAAAAACTTCATGCACCTTGTCTCCACATGTCCAGATACTGCTGACTCACGCTTTCAATACTAAAATGTTGTTCTACCCGTGCACGGCTGGCTTGTTTCAACTGTAATTTTTCCGCCTGGCTGGAATGGACATAATCCAAAATGGCCTTGGCCAGCGCCTCCGGATCACGTGGCGGCACAATGGCACCCAGCTCATCAACTATATATTTAGCATCGCCGACATCGGTACTGATACAGGGCAGACCGGATGCCATCGCTTCGACCAGCACATTGGGAAAGCCTTCGGTAATCGAGGTCATCAAAAAGGCATCCACCGACTGATAAAATGCCGACATGGCGGCAACCTGATCGAGCAGATGCACTTTGTTTTTATCTAGCCCGAATTGTTCAAACAGGGCTTTGACTTCGGGATTCTCTAAGCTTGCCCCACTGCCGGCAATTTTAAAAATAATCGGCTGATCTTTCAGTTTTGCCAGAGTCGCAAACAAATACGGATAGCCTTTTGCCGTATGATAACGTCCGGCAAAACCAATGCTGATCGGTTGATGCAGTTCAGGATTGGGCTGGAACTTGTCCAGAAACACGCCATTGGCAATCACCTGAGCATTGCTATTTTTCAGGCCAAAGCGTTGATGCTGTTGCAAGGATGAATGCGCGCAATAAATCACGCCTTGGGGCTGCGTAGCTAGAACTTTACTCATGACCAGGGCGACTTTGGTACTCAGCGACTCTTCTTTGGGAGAGGCCAGTGAATGATGAATGCCCCAAAAAATCTCGGGTTTTGGACTGAGACCAATGCAACTTAAGCTGGTCAATACATTGGCATGGTACATCCAGCATTGCACCGTTTTTGGCGCGATGGACTTGAGCAAATGCCGCAGCTTAGCAATCGTCCCCAGTGTATTCAGCCCGTTCCAGCCCAATGCATAATAAGACTGGCATTGCGCCAGGGTTTCGGCATACACCTCCGATGTTTTCATCAGTGCGATAATCACATGCGCATACTGGTCGCGGGTCTGCTGAATCAGGCGTGCCAGCATCATCTCTGCCCCACCCACTCCGGCAAAGTTGGTAATCACATGCACCATGGTTGGTTTCGGCTGCTTCATGCGGAGCGCTCCATCAGCTGCAAATAACGCTTTTGCACGGTATGTTTATGGAATTGCAGACAATGTGCAGCCAGTTCAGTGTCATCATACGTGATATATTCACCGAAAATCGCCTGCTGCATCGCCGCAGTCATACCCGCCTGATCATTACATTCCACCAGTAAGCCAAATTTAGCATCCGCCAAAATTTCCTTTGGACCGCTCGGGCAATTGGTGCTCACCACTTTAACTTTCGAGGCCAAAGCCTGAATCAGCACCCCGGGCAAGCCTTCCCAGTTGGAACTCAAGACAAACAGCTCGGCATATTTAAAATAGGCATAGGGATTGGGATCAAAGCCGGGCAGATCAACCACATCGCTTAAGCTTAAGTCATGAACCAATTGCTCTAGTTCACCGCGTAATTCCCCTTCTCCCAGAATAATCAAGCGGGTTTCCGGGTGCTGTTGATACAAGGCATGGAAAGAACGAATCAAAAAACCGAAATTTTTGGCTTCGGTTAAACGCCCGACTGCCAGAATGACTTTATGTTCTGGCTGAAAGAAACGATGCTCAACCGCGACCTGCAATTTTTCAGCATAGGTCTCGTCAATCACCGGATTATAAATGGTGACTAAATTATTCTTGGAATAGGCATAATATTCACGAAAATCATCCAGCACGCCATTGGACACACAGACCACCTGACTGGCAGCTGGATAGGTCATTTTGACCAGGGTTTTCAGCAGCCACTTTGCCAAGCCCTGCAATTTCAAATTTTTTGAAGGGGTGGAAACCTCGCGTAAAATCAACCGGACCTGACTTTTGGCTAAACGTCTGGCCAGGGCAGCAATAATATTCGTATGGGTCTGGGTCGCGACCAGCACATCATAGTCCACCGCTTGCAAGCGTTTTTTGAGTGGGAAAATGGCATTGGCAACACGGCCACAGCTTAAATCAATCAATTGAATCTGCGGATCCACTTCAGGCAGTAATGTGCCTTTTACCCCGCTGATGTCACAGACCACCACATCCACTTTGCGTCCCTGCTGCACCAGATTATTGGCCAATTGAATCACGGTACGTTCTGCCCCACCACCACCTAAGGTCGGCAAAAAAAATATGATTTTATTGAGCATAACAGTACCTAAACTGGGAGAAATTAATGAGTATTTTTGGAGGCTTGCAGATCCATCGCACGTTGTACACGTTGCTGATAATCCTGGATGCCAGCCAGTTCAGAATCGCTGGCACAGCTGGCTTGAATCTTGGCAGCATAATCAGCAAAACTTGAGACCACCTTGGCCGGTACACCAATCGCCACACTGTTATCCGGAATATCTTTGGTCACCACCGAACCGGCACCAATGACCACATTGGAACCAATTTTCACCCCTGGCATAACAATAGTGTTGACCCCAATAAACACATGCGAACCGACCTGAATCGGAGCAAAGCGTTGATAGCGTTTGCCGTGCTGATTTTTGACCAGACAGGTACTACCATCATGAGTGATGAATTTCACCCCGGAAGTCACCGTGACATGATCGCCAATAGAAATCAGAAACGGCTCTGAACCCCAGCTTTTAATATAAATTCGGCAATTTTCCCCGACACTTACTCCTTTACGGCGTGCATAAGCCACACTGCCTTTCGCAAAAAAATAAGCGAGATCAAACAGCTGTCGAAAAGCAGAAACCATAAATGCCATAAGCATGACCTGAGTAGAAGGATCTAAATCGGAAAGAAGAAAAATCAGTGCAATATTTTACGCTGAAAATAATGTAAACGATATGGATGAGCCATCACACCGATTTGATTTTTTTAGCCGGAATCCCGACATAGACACCGGACTCAGGCAAAGGTTTAGAGACCAAACTACAGGCACCAATGACGCTATCATTTGGGATCACGACACCATCCAGAACCGTGACCCGGGCACCCAGCCAGATATTTTCACCCAGGCTGACACCCAGCTTGGTAATCGCATCTTTCACTAAGAGATCAGGTTCGCCAAATTTATGGTTACTGGCAATAATAATGCTTTGCGTACCAATACGGGTATTATCGCCAATGTTGACCCCACCACAACCATTAATGAATGACTTGGAATTGATGCTGACCTCACGACCAATGGCAATGTCACCGCCAAAACATTTGATATAGCAACTTTCACCAATAAAACTGTTGTCGGCAATGCTAAGCGTTGCGCCCTGTTCCACAATCAGGCTGACGTGATCCCCAATATAGACGTTTTTTCCAATATGCACCCGCCCGGCAATTTCAAGCGTGGTGCCTTTACCAAAATATTTAAACTGGGTACCAAAAGCCTGATTATAAACAACCTTGCGGCATTGTGCAGCGAACCAGTTCATGAGTTTTAAAGCTTTAAAAAACATCACTTTTTGCTACTCCACACAGAAAATAAAATGGCAAAGTTATAAAAAATCAGGGCCACCGGTACGGAAAGCAGCATATAAATTTTATCTTCCAGCAGTGTATAGAGGCCGAAAAATAAAACGAATTTAATCAATAACTCAATAATCTGCAATCTAAACAGCACATGGCTACTACGCTGTGCAATCAAGAAGGCCGAACTGGGCGGATTACAAAAAATGGCCCAATAGCCCAAGGCCAAAATCTGGAAATAGGTAGAGATGCCGACCCAGTCTTTTCCAAATACCCATAAATACAGGGATTCTGGCAGCACAAAAAACACGGCAAATAGCGGCAAAGACAGCAGACTCAGCAGTACACTGCTTTTCAGGGCTTCCTGACTATTTTCCAGATGTTTAAATTTGCGGATAAAAAACTGGCGAATGGTTTGCGACATTAAATTAATCGGCACCCGCAAAGTCCGCTCCACAATGGCATAGAAGCCCATCGCCTGCACACCGACAAAATGCGAGACCACATAATAAGGCAAGTTATGCGAAAAGCTGTTCAGCAAGGCATGCGGGGTATTGGAATAAATAAAATCCTGATAGTGCTTAAATGCCTGCCAACTGACCTGATAAAGCTGATTTTTTACAATATAAATTAGTACAAACAGCAGCATCAGCACTGAACTGACACTGTAACTGTTGACCAGACTGATGCTCATCAACAAGGGCAAGCCCAGCTGTACCAGCACCACAATCAGGCTACGCAAAATATTCAGTCCGGCACAGAAATATTCGGCATACGCGGCAAATTTATAGTTATAGATACTTTGAATCAGGGTATTGGCCAACACACCGCTACAAATGGCAACCACCACAGCCGCATTAAAAATAAAACTTAAGATGATGGCACTGACCGCTACAATAGCTGTGGAGAACATCGCTCCTTCAAAGATCAGGCTTTTTTTGTCCTGCTCTTCCGCGACCAGTAAGGCTTGATCGAGACGCAAATTGGCAATGGTCGATAAAACGCTGACCACAGCCAATGCAATGCCATATTCACCAAAATCCTGAACCGAATAAAGGCGCGTTAAAAAAGGAAGTGCGATAAATGTAATTATCGCACCTACCAATAAACTCGACGTGATTAAGCCAATCGACTGATATTTGGCGAAAATACGCGCAATCATGTCAGATTTTTAACGTACCAGCGCATGGCCAGCTGAATACCGGCATCAATTCGAAACTCAGGTGCATAACGCAGGGCTTGTTCAATTTTGGCAATGCTGGCTTGGGAATGACGCACATCTCCGGCACGGAAGTCACGGTACACCGCATCTTTCGTATAGTTCACGCCATTTTCAGCCAGTGCAGCCTGAATCGCACGATACAAATCATTCAAGGTGGTACGGTCACCCACTGCGACGTTATAGACCTGATTTTTTGCGGCATCATCGGCTGTGGTCGCTGCCAGAATATTGGCTTGCACCGTGTTATCGATAAAGCAGAAATCCCGGCTGGTTTCACCATCGCCATTGATAAACACATCATCACCGGCAATCATGGCCGCTGTCCATTTTGGAATCACGGCTGCATAGGCACCGTTTGGATCCTGACGCTTGCCAAAGACATTAAAGTAACGCAAACCAATCGTTTTAAAGCCATAAGTTCGGGCAAAGACTTCAGCATACAGCTCATTTACATATTTGGTGACCGCATAAGGCGAAAGTGGCTTGCCGATATTTTCTTCAACTTTAGGCAGTGCCGGATGGTCACCATAAGTTGAACTACTGGCGGCATAGGTAAAGCTGGAGACTTTGGCATCACGTGCAGCCGTCAGCATATTTAAAAAGCCGGTAATATTGGCTGCATTGGTGGTGATCGGGTCGGCAATCGAACGTGGTACTGAGCCTAAAGCTGCTTCATGCAAGACATAATCCACACCGGCACAGGCTTTTTGACAGTCTTCCAGATTGCGGATATCGCCTTCATAGAAGGTGAATTTCGCCCATTGCGCCGCAGTGACCAATGACTGTACTTCATCTAAGTTATGTTGATGACCGGTAGCGAAGTTATCCAGACCGACAACCGTTTGATCGAGTTTCAACAGTGTTTCTAACAGATTGGAGCCAATAAAACCGGCAACCCCCGTGACCAGCCACGTTTTCGGTGCTTGCTTTAACTGTTCACAAACCAGCTGATATTGACTCATGACGATACTTCCTAACACTTTTAAAATTACAAACGAAGATCAGATTCAGACTGTGCAAGTACATATTTCAAATCATATAAAACATGTTCTGCTTTGCCCAAGGCACGAATTTTCTCTACGCCCATCTCTTTAAACTGATGATGTGCCACCGCCAGAATAATGGCGTCATAGCTGTGGTCTGTTAATGTCGGAACTGGATGAATCCCATATTCATGCTCGGCTTCGGCACAATCTACCCATGGATCATAAACATCCACATTCACGTGATATTCTTTCAGTTCATTGACAATGTCGATGATGCGGGTGTTACGGATATCGGGACAGTTTTCTTTAAAACTTAAACCCAGAATCAGCACCTTGGCATCTTCCACCTGAATGCGTTTTTTCAGCATGCCTTTCACCAGCTGAGTCACCACATAGGCACCCATGGCATCATTCAGACGGCGGCCGGCCAAAATAATTTCAGGGTGATAACCAATCGCTTGTGCTTTATGGGTGAGATAATACGGATCCACCCCGATACAATGCCCACCGACCAGACCCGGACGGAACGGCAGGAAATTCCATTTCGTTCCCGCAGCCTCAAGCACCGCTTCAGTATCAATCCCCATTTTATTGAAAATCAAGGCCAGCTCGTTAATCAGCGCAATATTGACATCCCGCTGGGTATTTTCAATCACCTTTGCCGCTTCGGCCACTTTAATGCTGGTAGCTTTATGCGTGCCGGCTTCAATAATCAGGTTATAGACCTGATCAACAAAATCAGCGACTTCAGGCGTAGAACCTGAAGTGATTTTGAGAATATTGGTCACGCGGTGCAATTTGTCACCCGGATTAATACGCTCTGGACTATAACCAGCAAAGAAATCCTGATTAAATTTCAAGCCTGAAACTTTTTCCAGTTCAGGAATGCACACCTCTTCAGTGGCTCCCGGATAAACCGTTGACTCATAAACAACAATATCGCCTTTTTTCAGCACTTTACCAATACTTTGTGAGGCTTTGACCAGTGGCGTCAGATCCGGCTGTTTATATTCATCAATCGGGGTCGGCACCGTCACAATAAAGAAGTTGCAGTCGTTTAGATCTTCTAAATTTGCAGTATAGGTTAAATGAGTAGATTGTTTTAATTCTTCAGGCGAGACCTCTAAGGTATGGTCTTGACCGTGTTTTAATTCATCAATACGCTTTTGATGAATATCAAAACCAACAACAGGGACTTGTTTTCCAAACTCTACAGCTAAGGGTAAACCGACATAACCTAGCCCAATAATTGCTATTTTCAGTTCAGAGAGTTGTAACATATAGAAGCCTATGCGATCGATGAATTCTTGATCATCGTGACGTTGTAAATAGCATTATAATATAACAGAAATTGCAGTAATTTTAATTGTAAAATATTGTCTTTAGAGGAGAGATCATTCAAACGGGCAATTTAAGTCAACCTTAAAATGAGGACTTATAAACGCGAAAAATATCATGCAATAAATAAATTTCATTTTCCCACAATTCCTTATTTAATGATAACCAAGTAGTATTTCCTCTCCTATACCTAACATCTTACGATTCAACAACATCTTAGACTAGGTAACAAAACATTAATGGTATAAAATAATAGGGTTCAAATTTATTTTTGGACGAATTAGACCTATATATTTAATTTAAAATTATTTTTATAAACAGGATTTCGAGTGAGTTATTACCGTTATAGCGTTATGTTTGCACTGAGTTTAGGAATGACTGGTTGTGCTATTACATCAGGTCTTCAAACTTATGACTTACCAAGCGAAGGAGTTTATCAAACGGATTTGGGCACTCAAGTCAATGTAATCAAACTCACCCAAGAATCGTTGTTTGCCGTGCAGCCTGCTGAAATCAATATTCGTCAGGATTATGCCCATTTATTTAATACTTCCCATAAAAATTATAAATTGAGTCCTGGAGATATTCTTTCTATTTATCTTTGGGCCTATCCTGAAATTACCCCGCCTACAAGTTCAATAAGTAGTGAACAGTCTGCTCAGGCTAATGGTTATCAAATTGACCAAAGTGGTTATATTCAATTTCCCATGATTGGTCGTTATAAAGCAGCAGGAAAATCATTAACACAGGTTAATCAGGAATTACGCAACCAGCTGTCTCGTTATTTAAAAACACCGGATGTGATTGCTCGCATCTTGTCCTATCAAGGCCAGCGCTTTTCTGTACAAGGCAATGTGATGAAAGGTGGACAATTTGCGCTCAGTGATCAACCTATCAGTGTATATACCGCTTTGGGCATGGCAGGTGGAGTGAATTCCCAGCAAGGCGATAACACATCTATTACCCTGGTCAGACAAGGTCGCACCTATCAGCTCAATAGTATTGAACTGGAAAAAGCTGGACTGTCCTTACATAACCTGCTGATCCAACCCAATGACACTTTATATGTCAATTCACGTGAAAACCAAAAAATTTATGTGATGGGTGAATCGGGTAAAAACCAATCCCTGCCAATGCGTGATCAGGGCATGAGTTTAAGTGATGTTTTAGGTGAAAGTTTAGGTTTAAATCCGCTGTCTGCGAGCCGAAGTAAAATTTATGTCGTCCGTAGCGATGCTATGAATCCATTGACTGAAGTATATCAACTGGATTTAACCAGTATTGCCGATTTTGGTTTAGCCAACAAGTTCAAAATGCGCAGCAATGATATTGTCTATGTCGATGCTTCCGGCCTGGCGCGTTGGCAACGTGTCGTGAACCAAATTATTCCATTCTCGAATGCACTTTATAATTTGGATCGCCTGGGGCAATAATGCAAATTCAGAACATTCTTGTAGTTTGTGTAGGCAATATCTGTCGTAGCCCGATGGCTGAATATTTCTTAAAACAGCAGTATCCGCAACTGCATATTGAGTCTGCAGGTATTGCCGCTTTAGTCGGCCATAACGCAGACCCCAAAGCGACACTTTGTATGCAGCATCTAGGTATTGATATAAGTGCTCATATTGCAAAAAAACTGGATGCAAAGCGAATCAAGCAAGCAGACTTGGTTTTAGTGATGAGTCAAAATCAGCAAAAGCATATAGAGCAGACCTGGCCTTTTGCGAAAGGAAAAACTTTCCGCTTAGGGCATTGGCAAGGCAGAAACGTTCCTGACCCTTACCAGCATGAGCAATTGGTCTTTGATGAAACCTGTCAGTTAATACGGGATTGTATTAGCGACTGGACACAACATATTTAACTTTTTGATAGCAAAATTATGAGCCAAAATACCAATACTGAAGATACTATTGATTTAAAAGAACTCTTCTTTTCACTGATTGCGCAATGGAAACTGATAGCACTCTGCATCATTTTAAGTCTGGTTTCTGCACTGCTGTATTTAAAAACAACGCCGGATACCTATTCAGTGGATGCCCTGGTACAAGTAGAGGAAAGTAAGGGAACCTCTGCTGCTTTATTGGGTGATTTATCCAATATGATTGAGCAGAAGCAACCAGCTCAAGCTGAAATAGAACTTCTCAAGTCCCGTTTGGTACTGGGTTCTGTTATTAAAAACTTAAATCTCGATTTAAAAATTTCAGGCACAGAAAACAGTTTTTTTGATCGTTTATTACACCCCCATGATTATCAAACCCAATATCAAAACAAATCTGTTTTATTTAAGGATGATGCCCAGTCCTTTGAGGTTCGCAAGTTTGAAGTTCCACCTGACTATTTAGACAAAAATTTGCTGCTTAATTTTAATGACAATAAATTCACTCTAACAGATGCAGCAACCCAGCAAGTGGTTATTAGTGGTCCGATCAACCAGGAGAGCCAACACAGCTCAGCATCCGGAACCTGGAAAGTTGCCATTTACACTCAAGACCCGTTAAAAGACAGCTATAATATTCAAAAAATGTCTTTACCCGCAGCAATGGGTTCAATCACAAATAACTATTCTGTGGCCGAAAAAGGCAAACTGACCGGCATTTTGGGCCTAAATTATCAAGGTCAAGACAAAGAGCATATTACCAAAGTCCTTAACTCAATTCTGGTTGCCTATAGCCACCAAAATATTGAACGTCGCTCCGCTGAAACCGCACAAACGCTTAAATTTCTTGAAGAGCAGTTACCAGAATTAAAACAGCAGCTTGATGTGGCTGAACGCGAATTCAACAAATTCCGCCAACAGTATAATACTGTTGATGTGACCAAAGAATCTGAACTGTATTTAACCCAGAGCATTCAGCTTGAAACCTCCAAAGCTGAACTGGAGCAGAAACTGGCAGAAGCTTCTGCAAAATACACCAATGAACATCCGGTGATGGAGCAAATGAATGCTCAACTGGGCGCAATTAATAAGAAAATTGCCGAGCTGAATGGCACCTTAAAACAGTTGCCAGACTTGCAACGCCGCTATTTGCAACTTTACCGTGAGGTTGAAGTCAAACAGCAGCTTTATACCGCCCTGCTTAACTCATACCAGCAATTGCGCATTGCCAAAGCAGGTGAAATTGGCAATGTCCGTGTGGTTGATACAGCTGTATTGCCAATTGAACCAATTAAACCAAAGAAACTGCAAATTTTAATTTTGGCCATATTCCTGGGTGGTTTCCTGGGAACCTTACTGGCTTTATTACGCAATATGATGCGCTCAGGGATTAAAGATGCGGATCAAATTGAAAATGAACTGGATTTACCGGTCTATGCCACTGTTCCACGTTCACCGATTCAAGAAAGTCGGATTAAGCTTCTGAAAAAGAAAAAGCATATTCCTATTTTAGCCATTAAAAATAGCGATGATATTGCCATCGAAAGCTTACGTAGCATGCGTACTGCCATTCACTTTGCTTTAAGCAACGCCAAAAACAATATCATCATGATTGCTGGTCCTTCCCCTGAAGTGGGTAAATCTTTTATTTCAGCAAACTTAGCGACAATTTTGGCGCAAAGTAATAAGCGGGTATTAATTATTGATGGTGATATGCGTCGTGGTTATTTACATAAGTATTTCAACCATGACAACCAATCCGGTTTGGCTGAATATTTAAATAGTCAACAAACACTTGAAAGTATTGTTAAATCCACTGACGTTCCCCACCTGGATGTAATTACCCGTGGTAAAAGTCCGGTGAATCCTTCAGAGCTTTTAAGTTCGGCAAAATTCTCGGAACTTCTAGAACAAATTTCACCCCGTTATGATCACGTTATTATCGATACCCCACCTGTACTGGCAGTAACAGACGGTATTATCATTTCACAATATGCGGGTGTGAATTTAGTCATCGCACGATATGCAAAATCACAGATGAAAGAACTGGAATTAACTGTCAATCGTTTTGAACAAGTCAATGTTAAGGTCAATGGCTTTATTTTGAATGATATTCAACGTGGCTCGGGCGCTTATGGCTATGGCTATGGCTATGGCTATAACTATACTTATGGTTATAAAGCCTCAAAAGACAATGATTAAATCTTTTTCATCGATATCGTTTAAAGCGCTGTAGGCTGAAAGCCAGTGGGAAATCACTGGCTTTTGCTTTTGAGGCTTATTTTTTATGGAAATAAAAAACAGATATTTTATTGTATGAGAAATGTTTTCTATATTCAGCCTGTTATAGAATAGTTGGGTTGATAAGAATATATTGGATTTCTGTACACCACGATTCGCTCGAAACGTGCTGCATAGAAAAGTCTGCTAAAATTAATGCAACTTTTTTAATATAAAATGATTTTGGGAAAACCTATGAGTAAAGCCTTACCCATCGCTGTCGCTGTTCTTTTAGGCGGTGCTGCACTTGTACCTGTTTATTATGCAACTCAAAACCCGGCTACCGTGACATCAAAAGCATCAAAAAATGCCTCTGCTGTTGAAAAAATCAGTTATGCGCTCGGTTATGAAGTCGCACATCAAACCCCGCCTGAATTAGACATTAACAGTTTTGTTACAGGTGTACGTGAAGGGCATGCTCGTAATAAACCGGCTTATACAGAACAAGAACTTCAACAAGCCTATCAGCAGTTCCAAAAAGAGATGCAACAGAAACAGCTGGACCAAGCCAAAACAGCTCAATCATCAAGTGACAATTTCTTGGCTGAAAATGCGAAAAAACCAGGTGTGAAAACCACGGCTTCAGGCTTGCAGTACAAAATCACCAAAGAAGGTACAGGTAAACAGCCGACTGCTACTTCTGTGGTTACCGTTCATTACAAAGGCCAACTGGTCGATGGCAAGGTATTTGACAGCTCGATTGAACGTGGCCAACCGATTGAATTCCCGCTGAATCAGGTCATTCCCGGTTGGACTGAAGGCTTGCAACTGATGAAAGAAGGCGGTAAAGCCACCCTTTATATTCCTTCACAATTAGGCTACGGCGAACAAGGTGTTCCGGGCACAATTCCTGCCAATAGCACCCTGATTTTTGATGTTGAACTGATTAAAGTAAAATAAAAATTTTAAGGAGAGCTGTTGCTCTCCTTTCTTTATCTTGAGATAAGAAAATGAAAACATCTATAACACTACTTTGTTTATGCATGTGCACAACGGCAAGTTTTGCAAAAACGGTGACCAATAGCAGTAGTTTAAAAGAACAAGTTGGTTACAGCTTCGGTTACTTAATGGGACGCAGCAATACTGAATCATTTAAAGATTTAGACTTGGAGGCTTTCATCCTGGGTTTAAAGACAGCCACTCAAGGCGTTAAATCTGCCCTGACAGATGAAGAAATGGCTCGTGTTTTGAATCAGCATAAAAAGCTAAGTGAAGCAAAACAGCTGATTGAATTAAAACAAAAGGCCGAAACCAACGCCAAAATTGGGGCGGAATTTTTAGCAGCCAATGCCAAAAAAGAAGGTATTCAAAGCACCAAATCAGGTTTGCAGTATCAGATTTTAAAACAGGGCAACGGAAAATCGCCAAAGCCCTATTCCGTGGTTAAAGTCAATTATGAAGGCCGGCTCATTGATGGAACCGTGTTTGATAGCTCGATTGCCCGAAACCAGCCAGCGGAATTTCAGGTCAGCCAAGTGATTCAAGGCTGGGTGGAAGGCTTACAGCTGATGAACGAAGGGGCCAAATATCGCTTTTTCATTCCGGCACAACTTGGCTACGGTCAAATTGGCTCCGGCGATGTGATTGAACCGAATAGCACCTTGATTTTTGATGTCGAACTGCTTGAAGTATTGCCCAAATCCAGCAAGTAATCGGTCAGTCACTATCTCATTTCAAAATAGCGAGTGGGTCAATCTGAAACTCCCCCAACAGTTATGACTGCTCGCCATTTTTAGCATGGATGAGATACTCTGGCACATGTTGCGCTCCGTTCTGGAAGAGGTCATTATTCTGAAATCCTGCCGATCTATTTTCTCTTTTCCCAACACCTAAAAATAATATTAACTCCTTATTTATTAAATATTTAGATACATATTCTACTGAATTAAAAGCATGTTTCAATTTATGCATCTTAGTATGTCGTCAAAGTTGAACAATCTTGTACAATCATTAAAGAAATTCTTTTCTATACTTTTTAATTCAGACATTTTTTATTTATTACAAGGATTGAATCCATGGCTCTCGGCATTAAAACTCGCGAAATTCAGTACACTGCCCCAGATGGAACACATTTGATCGGATACTTTGCCGCACCTGAATCGGAAAAACCGCTCCCTGGCATTATTGTGGCACCAGAATGGTGGGGACGAAATGATTACACCGAACAACGTGCACGTGAACTTGCCGAACACGGCTACGCCGCTCTTGCCATTGATATGTACGGAGATAAAAAAGTCACCACAGCTGTTCCTCAAGCCAGCGAATGGATGATGCAAACCTTTGAAGATCCTGAAACAATTGTGACCCGTGCGTCTTCAGGTTTAGCCACATTAGCTGCACAAGAAGAAGTAAATGCAGATAAACTGGCAGCTATAGGCTTTTGTTATGGCGGCAAAGTGGTACTTGATCTAGCTCGTTCTGGTGCGGATTTAAAAGCTGTGGTGACTTTCCATGGTAACTTAACTCCGAAAACCCCTGCACAGCCCGGACAGGTAAAAGCTGAAATTTTAGTACTCCACGGAGAACTGGATAGTATGGTCAGCCTGGACGATGTCGCACGCTTTAAAGAAGAGATGCATGCTGCTCAAGTCGAGCATGAAGTGATTGTCTTCGAAGATGCTAAACATGGTTTTAGCAACCCGCTGGCAGACGAACGTGCCAAAGCCAATGGTATTGATCTGGGCTATAACGCAGCAGCCGAACAACAAGGTTTATCTGCCATGTATGAATTATTTAAAACACGACTTGGTGAATAACAATGAAGGTAAAGATCGTTTGGCTATTTTTACCGATCCACTGACATGGATAATTTAGAGAGGATATAACAATGACTACAAATAATTGTGCATATTGCAATTTTGATGAATATGACATCATTGATAAAAATGATTTCGGGGTCATTTTACCCGAACCAAATGCTTTATCCAAAGGTCATTCCGTGATTGTTCCTTTACGTCATGTCAGTTCTTTTTTTGATATCACGGACAAAGAACGCAAAAGCCTGATGTCTCTGCTTGAGCTTGCCCGTAATGAATTAAAGCTACGTTACCATCCTACAGGTTTTCATATTGGCTTTAATGATGGTGCGGTATTTGGCCAGGTTGATGAACATTTGCATATTCATGTTATTCCACGCTATGAAGGCCAAACCTTGAAACTTGACGAGCGCTGGGGCATGACCAGCAAATAAAATGGATCAAACTTTATCTGAATCGAGCGTAAGCCCCCCACCGACAGTCAGGTGGGGGATATAAGCGAGTGGCGAAAGCCAATTTAAAATTAATTTCAGTTGGTTTTTTAACAATTTTGGGTATAATTCGACCATATTAATTCTTTTTAAACAATGGTTTAAATGAAGATTTTACAACAATATAAATTCAGGCTATTGCCGAATGAAGAACAGGAAATATTGCTTAATCAAGCAATAGGTTCTGCTCGTTTTGTGTGGAATAAAATTCTAGCTGAATCATTTGAGTTGTTTTCTAAAGAAGAATACATACGTTACGAAGTGTTAGAAAAACACTTACTACCATTAAAGAAAAACCCTGATTTTGCTTTTCTCGGTGATACTTTCTCAGCTTCACTTCAACAAAAAATCCGTGATCTTGCTAAGGCATGGGCTAAATTCTTTGATCCCAAAGAACATACTCAACTAAAACAAAAAAAGCGTAAACCTAAAAAACCTAAATTCTTTAAACTGGCTGATGGTTCTGAAATCCAATTACGCCCATTGATGCCACGATTTAAGAAAAAATCGAGTGGTGATCAATCATTCAGAATCCCCTTTCAGGGTTGTAAGATCGACAACAACAGAGTTTCACTACCTAAGAAAATCGGATGGATTAAGTTTAAAAAATCTCAAGAAATTCTAGGGACAATCACAAGCATTACCATCAAGAAGCTATGTGGTCACTGGTATATTTCATTCTGTACCAACCGCACGGTTGAAAAGCCAGTTCACCCATCCAAAACCGCAATCGGCGTGGATTTAGGTATCAAGAAGCTGATAACAACCTCTGAGGGTGAAGTGATTTCACCTAAAAACAGCTTTAAACAAAATCAGATTAAAATTGCCAAGCTACAAAGAAAACTGGCCAAGAAAGTGAAATTCAGTGAGAACTGGAAAAAGTTGAATCACAAGATTCAAAAGTTACATCACCATATTGCCAATATTCGGCATGACTACTTGCACAAAGTCACCACAACGTTCAGCAAAAACCACGCAATGATTGTAGTTGAGGACTTGGAAGTAGCCAATATGTCGAGGTCAGCAAGTGGCACACAAGAGCAGAAAGGCAAAAACGTGAAAGCCAAGTCAGGCTTGAACAAGGCCATTCTAGATCAAGGATGGTCGATGCTTGTTAATATGCTTGAGTATAAACAACAATGGAGCGGTGGATTGCTTGTTAAGGTAAACGCACAGTACACCAGTCAAACCTGTTCTCAGTGTGGTCATGTAGCGAAAGAAAACCGACAGACCCAAGAGAAATTTGAGTGTGTCGAATGCGGTTTTGTTGCGAATGCAGACTTTAATGCTGCATGTAACATTTTAGCGGTGGGACACACCGTTTTGTCTGTGGAGGGAGGATGTGGTAAAGGTCGCCCTGCGATACAGAAAACAAGCGAAATCCGTAAGGAAGTCGCCTAGGAGCTTATGCTTTTAGAATCCTCCACTTGAGCTATGCGAAAGTGGTGGGAGTATGTCAAACTATTCATCTATTCTCACGCTACGGTTCACATGTCACAGTTTTCTTTTGCCGATGCCCTGCTTTCATGGTTTGACGTTCATGGCCGCCATGATTTGCCTTGGCAAGTCGCGGACGATCCCTACAAGGTCTGGGTCTCAGAAATCATGTTGCAGCAAACCCAAGTTAAAACTGTGCTGCAATATTTTGAACGTTTCATCGAACGCTTTCCGACGGTAGCAGATTTGGGACAGGCCAGTTGGGATGATGTAGCCCCTTATTGGGCGGGTCTGGGTTATTATGCCCGCGCTCGAAATTTGCATAAAGCTGCGGGAATGGTAGCTCGTCAAGGTCATTTTCCAACTACATTAGAACAATGGATTGAGCTTCCCGGAATTGGCCCATCCACTGCCGGGGCACTGATGTCCCTCGGTTTGCGTCAGTACGGTGTGATTATGGATGGCAATGTCAAACGGGTATTGGCACGTTTCTTTGCCATTGAAGATGACCTGTCCAAACCTGTGCATGAACGTGCCATGTGGCAACTGGCAGAACAGTTGTGTCCTATTGAACGCAATCATGACTATACTCAGGCGATTATGGATCTCGGGGCAACCATCTGTACGCCGAAAAAACCCTTGTGTTTATATTGCCCGATGCAGCAGCATTGTAAAGCCCATCAACAGGGACTGGAAACTGAGCTGCCGTTTAAAAAAGCCAAAAAGCCTGTTCCGGTAAAATCAGCGCAAGTTTTGCTGATTCAGTCTCAACAGCAATGGTTATGGCAACAACGCCCGAATAGCGGGCTATGGGGCGGTTTATGGTGCTTGCCGATTCTCGAAGATGCTGCCGAATTTAAACGACTGTGCCAATCTTTAGGTTTAAAAAAAGTGATTCAACGTGGGCAAATCACGCATAGTTTTACTCATTTTACCTGGCAACTGGAAGCCTTGTGTTTTGACGTCGATACTGACCAGCAAGAACATCTGGCCATTGAACTGAATGGCACCTGGTTAACACCACAAAAGGCAACCGCCATGGGTCTGCCTACTGCAATGAAAAAATTGATCTCTGCAGTAAATTTATGAGATAGTCAGGTACTGTAGTTCAAATAATTTCATATACATTAGAATGAAAAAAGGATGAACAGTGCTACGTTTTATTTCAGCCTTATTCTTGGGTTTTAGCATTTTGTGGATTGCGGCATGTACCTCGACACCGCAAAAACCGTCCTCTACCCCGCTTCCCCCGGCTCAGATGCAAAAGCTGAAAAGTATGCAGCTGAAATCATCATTGCCTATACCAGTCAAAAATATCCAAGCCAGACAATTAAAAGATACTTGGGGAGCTTCGCGTAGTCATGGTCGTACTCATGAAGGCATTGATATCATGGCTCCACGTGGAACAAAAGTGTTGAGTGCCACAGAAGGACTCATTGCCGACTTACGCAATAACAATTTGGGTGGTAAAGTGGTTTGGATTCTGGGTCCTGGTGGAAGCTGGCATTACTATGCCCATCTTGATGATCATAAACGCGGCTTAAATGTCGGTGATTATGTCAAAAAAGGTGATCTGATTGGTTATGTCGGCAATACCGGCAATGCCCGTCATACGGCACCGCATTTACACTACGGTATTTACCTCGAAGGTAAGGGTCGTGGCGTGGTGAATCCCTATCCTTATTTACGTTAATTTTTAGGAACTATTCATGTCAGAAGCGTTGATCAATCGTTTGGTCGAATTTGCTGAATCAGGCAATCAACAGAAAATTGTGTTGGCGGGACAAACCCACCAGGGCTGGGTGATGGAAATTACCGAAGAAGCGCTTTTGATCAGCACCGGTTTTGCAGAAAAAACGGGTAAAGATATGTGGATTCAATTCACCGATTTACCGCAAGCCGAACTGTATTACTGGGATAACCAGCAAGATCAATGGACTGAATTCAAGCTTTAAACCTGGTCAGGAGCATCAAAAATGTCGATTCAACGCTGTGCTTGGTGCTCGAATGATCCACTGTATATGACTTACCATGATCATGAGTGGGGCAAAGCCAGTCATGATGAGGCGCATTTATTTGAAATGCTGTGCCTGGAAGGACAGCAGGCCGGTCTGTCCTGGATTACCGTACTGAAAAAACGTGACTGCTATCGGCAACATTTCTTTCAATACCCAATTGCCAAGATCGCCCAGTTCAGTGATGCAGAACTGGAAAATAAACTCCAAGATGCCGGCTTGATCCGGCACATCGGCAAGCTCAAGGCCATCCGTGACAATGCCATGGCCTGGCAGCAGTTAACACAAGAATTAAAACCACAACAAATGAATGTCAGCGACTGGTTATGGAGCTTTGTTGAACATCAGATCCTACACAATGATGTGCCGGATTATCGTCAGGCACCGGCCCAAACCGACATCAGCCTTGCACTATCCAAAGCCTTAAAAAAGAAAGGCTTTAAATTTGTTGGACCCACTACCTGCTATGCTTTTATGCAGGCTGTGGGTATGGTCGAAGACCATGAAAACCATTGCACTTTTAAATCAACTTAACACGTGACTATAACCATAAAAGGATTCTGCCATGAGTGACAATATCATCCATGCCTATGCAGCGATGCAGGCAGGTGCAGCACTTGAACCCTATCAGTTTGATGCAGGAGAACTACAGCCCCATCAAGTTGAAGTTAAAGTTGAATACTGCGGTTTATGCCATTCCGATATTTCAGTGATTAATAATGACTGGAAATCTTCGGTTTATCCTGTGGTGGCCGGGCATGAAATTATTGGCACTATTACCCAGCTGGGTTCAGAAGCCAAAGGTCTGAAAGTGGGACAACGCGTAGGCATCGGCTGGACTGCTGAAAGCTGCCAGCATTGTGATCCTTGTGTATCAGGTCAGCAAGTCCTATGTAGCGGTGAGAAAAAAGCGACCATTGTGGGTCATGCTGGTGGATTTGCCGATAAAGTCCGTGCCGGCTGGCAATGGGTGATTCCCCTGCCCGAAGATCTGGATCCGGAAAGTGCCGGTCCGTTACTTTGTGGTGGGATTACCGTGTTTGATCCGATTTTAAAACACCAGATTCAGGCCATTCATCATGTGGGTGTGATTGGTATTGGTGGCCTGGGTCATATGGCAATCAAACTGCTGAAAGCCTGGGGCTGTGAAATTACCGCATTCACGTCTAACTTAGATAAGACCGAAGAACTGAAAGCCATGGGTGCAGACCATGTGGTGAATAGCCGTGATACAGTCGCATTAAAAGCTCAACGCGGCAAGTTTGATTTATTGCTAAGCACCGTCAATGTCACTCTGGACTGGGCTGCCTATTTAACCACTCTGGCTCCAAACGGTACGGTACATATGCTGGGTCTGGTACTTGAACCGATGCAGATCTCTGCCGGCATGCTGATTGGCGGTGCAAAATCGATTACCGGTTCACCTACCGGCTCGCCTGCTGCACTGCGTCAGTTACTGAAATTTGCTGCGCGGAAAAATATTGCGCCACAAATTGAAGTTTTTCCAATGTCACAGCTCAATCAAGCGATCGAACGTCTACATTCGGGTCAGGCCCGTTACCGGATTGTGTTAAAAGCTGATTTCTAATTTTTCTTTGATTCTGCTGAATTCAAATTTCATCAGATACGATGAGGAAAAATTCCGCATAATGCGGAATTTTTTTTGTTTTGTTAATTAGCGTAAGGCTTCAGGCAACAGCGGAATACTTGAGGGTTTGGCAAGTTCTGTCTTCATCTTTTGCAGCATCTGATAAGGTTGCTGCTGTACAAACATATTCACAAAAGTTAAAGGAATGGAACCTTCAGGATTGGCATAACCATAAGTTGAAACCTTGACTTTATTATTGGCTAATTTCTGAAAGGTCCAATCGCCTTCATAATGGGTTAAACGGATATAATCCGGATTTTTGGCATAAGCTTTATCAACCGCTTTATTCTTGATCGTGATGATGCCTTGAGCATCTTTTATCATTTTGCCTTGCACCACCAAATCACGGTCTTTTAGCGGAAAAGGAAAATCCAGCACCATATACAATAAAAATTCGCCTTTTTTATCATCGCGCGAAAGGACTTTGATACTCCCCATATACGGTACCCATTTCACCGCATGGTCGACATCCAGAATCAGACCAACGGCCTTTTCAAAAGGCGTATCGTAGGTGGTTTCAGCTTTATATAAAAATACCGGGTTTTGACTGTTTTGATAGGTCCAGACCTTAATATTATTTTTGTGAATACTGAGCTTGGCATTATCGACAGGTTTAGCCTGTGCAGCAGCCAAACAGGCTACGGCACAAGCCATCAAGATCACTTTTTTCATTCCGTTGAGCTTCTTATTTTAATTTTGTTGTATTGTTATAAATGATTTTGACGATTTTTTATACCTGAATATCGTTAAAACCCAGTACGTCTTTCATATCATATTTGCATGCTTCGCGACCCACGACCCATGCTGCGGCACGAACGGCCCCTGCGGCAAAGTTCATACGGTTGGTGGCTTTATGGGTAATTTCCACACGTTCGCCTTCACCAATAAACATCACTGTGTGTTCACCGACGATGTCGCCACCACGAATCGTTTCAAAACCAATGGTTTGACGATCACGTGGGCCAGTATGACCTTCACGACCGTAAACAGCCACTTCTTTCAAGTTACGCCCCAAAGTGTCGGCAATCGCCTCACCCATCATCAGTGCTGTACCTGACGGTGCATCGACCTTATGACGGTGATGCGCTTCAATCACTTCAATATCGACGGTATCACCAAACACTTTAGACGCCAGCTCTAACAGTTTGATCGAAACGTTCACGCCAACCGAATAGTTGGCAGCATAAACCACAGGGGTTTGCGTTGCGCTGTCATCCAGATACGCTTTTTGTTCATCATTCATGCCTGTGGTACCAATCACAATCGCTACACCTGCTTCACGGCACAATTTTAAATGCTGAGCAGTTGCAACTGGTGCAGTAAAATCAATCACCACGTCACAGTCTTGCAAAACTTCTTGCAGACTACCTACCACTTTTACACCCACAGCACCAATACCGGCAAGCTCACCTGCATCTGCACCAATCAGGCTGCTTTCAGGGCGTTCAACTGCTGCTGCAAGCTGGTAACCTGCTTCTTTAACGGCCTGAATAAGGATGCGTCCCATACGACCGCCTGCACCCAATACACCAATGCGTGGAGCTGCTGACATAACATATTCCCAATGTTGATTTTAAATTGTTCTTACTATATCAAAACTATGTACCGAGACTAAGTTTCAGCCTGAAATTTTTTATTTAAAAAGAAACCGGTCATGACGAATGTTTATGCCAAAGCACGATGACGATGTAATGGCTCAACCCCGACCGGTTGCTATATTGAAAGTTCAGCATTAAAAATAAATGATTTTGCTGCTGATTTTCATCTCCCTGTAAACATCACTGCGCAGACTACGCAACACGAGTGATCAAAAGATGAATTATAAGGAAATCAACATGCATTCGAAAAAAATCACGTTAACTGTTTTTATGGCAACCATCGTCAACACAGCGTGGGCAGAACCGGCAATCCAAGCGGGAGATACTTTGGAAAGCTTATCGCAAGTCAAAATAAATATTCGTACCCATAGCGCTACACCGGCTCAAGCTGAAACTAATCCGGCAGCGACCAAGCAAGAACCGGCTGGCGAAGCAGCAACGCAATGGGTAGATGTCGAAGCTATTGACAAACCAATCATCGAATAAGCGCTTATAAAAAAGGGGGGAATATTGAATATTCCCCCCTTTTTTTCAAACTATGTCTGAAATTAATCAAACAGACCGAAGAACGATTTCTTCTTAGGCGATGATTTATTGTCATCACCATCCATCGTTTCTTGCAATTCTTTCAACAACTCACGTTGACGAGCAGTCAAATTCACCGGAGTTTCGACCACTACGCGGCAAAGCAAGTCACCCTGCATGCTGGTACGTACCGGTTTAACCCCTTTACCACGCAAGCGGAACAGTTTGCCAGTTTGAGTGCCCTCAGGAATTTTCAGGCTGACACGGCCATCTAGGGTTGGAATCTGGATTTCTTTACCCAATGCAGCATCGGCAATAGATACCGGCACATCCATATACAGATCGGCACCATCACGCTGGAAGATGTCATGCTCGCGCACCACCACTTCTACGTATAGATCACCGGATTGACCATCACGGATTGCTTCGCCCTTACCGCTTAAACGTACGCGGTCGCCATTGTCCACACCAGCAGGAATGGTCACTTCAAGGGTTTGCTGACGGTCTTTTACACCAGAACCATGACAGGTGTTACATGGGTTCTTGATGATTTTACCCTGACCGCGACAGGTGCTACAGGTTTGCTGAACAGAGAAGAAACCTTGCTGCATACGCACTTGACCTGCACCATGACAGGTTTTACAGGTTTCAACATCGTTCGGATTTTTAGAGCCTTTACCATCACAGGTTTCACACGGTGCCGGCGCAGTAAATGTAATGGTTTTTTTCACGCCTTTGACCGCTTCTTCAAGGGTCAATTCCATCACGTAGCGCAGGTCTGATCCGCGACGTGCACGTTGCTGGCCACGGCCACCACCGCCACCAAATGCGCCACCAAAGATGTCGCCAAACTGACTAAAGATGTCTTCAGCGCTGAAACCACCACTGAAGCCACCACCGCCCATGCCGCCTTCAAAGGCATTGTGCCCCATACGGTCATACATGCTGCGTTTTTCACTGTCGGATAAAATTTCATAAGCTTCGGCAGCTTCTTTAAATTTTTCTTCAGCTTCAGGGTTGTCCGGGTTACGGTCTGGATGATATTTCATCGCCAACTTACGGTAGGCTTTTTTAATTTCATCATCACTAGCGGTTTTAGCGACGCCCAAAACCTCATAATAATCACGTTTAGCCATGTCTGGCGATGCTCCTCACGGAATTTTATTTAATACTTAACTGTGGTGTGAAATTGGGGACGGAAACAAATTTTACAAGGGAAAGAGGGGAAAAAAGTTTACTCGGATTAGAAAACGGCTTTATTTTTGAAAAACCGGGAGATTCCTTTCAGCCAGGCATTCAACAAGAATAAGAAGGCAATCATGGCGAAAACCACGCCTGCAACGGTACAACCTTTTACCCAAACTGCACTATCCCAATAAAAGAAAATCAGCGGAATAAACCAGAGTGCTGCAAAACATACCAAAATCATATAAATCACAATATTACGCATGATCCAGAGGGCTTGGGCTTCAAGCCAGACCTCCACTTCATCCACTTGTGTAACTTTACGCGCAAACCAATAAGCAAATATGCCACTAATCACAGTAAATAACGCGAAAAACATCAAGACATAGGAAATCGCAACGGAACGGCGAAGTCGGCTTAAGTTGTCTTGCTTCATGTGCGTTTCAACCCCATTTACCGCATGTTTAGAGTTTTAATATGCAGTAAATTGCTTGATAAAAATGTATACAAATATTAGGTGCTACTATATTGAAGTTTTCAACGTTTCGCACCTGATTATTGTCAAAAAATTACTCCGTTTGGCTATTTTTTTTCACTTTAAACCATTGTGCATACAATGCCGGTAAAAAGAACAGCGTCAATAGGGTCGCCACAATCAAGCCTCCCATAATCGCCACCGCCATCGGACCAAAGAAAATACTGCGGGAGAGTGGAATCATCGCCAATACTGCGGCCAGAGCAGTCAGCACAATCGGGCGGCAACGACGTACGGTTGCATCGATAATGGCATTCCAGGGATCATGTCCAGCCTGAATGTCCTGTTCAATCTGGTCAATCAGGATGAGAGAATTGCGCATGATCATGCCTGACAGGGCAATGGTTCCCAGCATTGCCACAAAACCAAAGGGTTTATTCAGCAATAACAGAAACAATACTACTCCAATCAGGCCTAAAGGTGCCGTCAAAAAGACGATAAATGCACGAGACATACTCTTGAGCTGAATCATCAGCAAGGTCATCACCACCGCCAGAAAAAACGGCATACCAGCATTGACCGAGTTTTGTCCACGAGCCGACTCTTCGACCGTACCGCCCACTTCAACCAGATAACCGCTTGGCAATTCGGCCCGCAGCTGATCCATTTTATCAGCAAGTTGCCCGACCACGGTTGCAGGCTGCAACTTGGTCCGAATATCGGCACGTACGGTAATGGTCGGCAAACGGTTACGATGCCAGATCAGGCCATCTTCAAACTTATATTCAATTTTGGCAATTTGTGCCAAAGGTACTGAACCACCATTGACAGTCGGTACAGCCAGACTGGACAAAGATTCCACATTGATGCGTTCGTTCTGGTCTCCACGCAAACGGATTTCAATCAGTTCACGTTTTTCACGATACTGGTTAATCACAGCACCACTGATGGAACTGTTCAGGAATTGTGACAAATCTAAAGTTGATACTCCCATTTGACGGGCGCGATCCTGATCAATATTCAGCTGAATGACCTTACTCGGTTCGCCCCAGTCCAGATGAACATTAGTGGTGTTCGGATTCTCTGCAATGACGGCGGAAACCTTATGTGCCCATTGACGCACCAGATTCAGGTCTTCACCGGAAACGCGATACTGCAATGGATAACCGACAGGCGGACCATTTTCCAACAGCGAGACCCGGGTACGCACATCCGGCAGCAATTTACGGATTTCATGATCTAAAGATTTGCGGATTTCATCGCGGTCATCTAAGGACGAAGCCAAAACCACAAACTGGGCAAAACTGGCCTGTGGCAATTGCTGGTCCAGTGGCAAGTAGAAACGGGTGGAACCCGTGCCGACATAGGCCACATAATTGTCGATACCTTGTTTGGTCGACAGGAATTTTTCCACTTTTTTTACCGCATTTTCTGTGGCCGTGAGCGATGCCCCTTCTTCCAGTTTTAAATCGACCAGAATTTCAGCCCGGTTAGACGGCGGGAAGAACTGCTGTGGCACCAGTTTAAACATCAGCACCGACAGCACAAAAATGCCGACCGTGGTGGCAATCACGGTTTTACGGTAGCTAATACACTGACTCACCCAACCTCTAAATTTTTGATAAAACCGGGTTTGGTATGGATAATGATGCTCACCGGCATGATGTAGCACAGCTTGCGGTTCGGGTTGCCTGCGTAAGCGCGCCCATAAGCGCTGATACCATGGCGCTTTTTGCAGCAGGTCTTGATTAAAATCGGGCAGCAGCTTATCGCCCAGATACGGTACAAAAAGGACTGCCGCAAACCATGACACCACCAAGGCAATGGTCACCACCTGGAAAATGGAACGGGTATATTCACCGGTACTGGATGCAGCAGTAGCAATCGGTAAAAAGCCGGCTGCGGTAATCAGAGTGCCAGTCAGCATGGGAAAAGCCGTGGTTTTCCAGGCAAAACCTGCCGCCTCCAGCCGGCTATAGCCCTGCTCCATTTTTACGGCCATCATTTCAATGGCAATAATGGCGTCATCCACCAATAAACCGAGCGCCAGAATTAAAGCGCCCAGTGAAATTTTATGCAGTCCGACATCGAATAGATTCATGCCGGCAAAGGTCATGGCCAGCACCAGTGGAATGGAAAATGCCACCACCAGACCGGTACGAAAACCCAGGGAAAAGAAACTGACCAACAGGACAATAATCACCGCTTCTGCCAGCACTTTCATGAATTCATTCACGCTGCGTTTCACCGCAACCGGTTGGTCGGAAACTTTTTTTAGCTGCATGCCCAAGGGCAAAGATTTTTGCAAATGGGCAAATTCAGCCTCTAAATTTTTACCCAAAGCCAGAATGTCGCCACCTTTGCGCATGGATACGGCAATCCCAATGCCATTTTCGCCCATAAAACGCATGCGTGGCTGGGCCGGCTCGCTAAAGCCACGATAAATGTCCGCAACATCACCCAGCTGAATGGTTTTTCCTGCCACCAACAGGGGCATTTGTTTAAGTTCATCAATACTTTTTAATTGACCGCTGACCCGCATCTGAATGCGGTCGGTGCCAGTTTCAAAAAAGCCGGCACTGGCCACGGTATTTTGTTGTTGCAGGGCTTGCTGAATAGTTGTGACCGGAATGCCGAGCTGTACCGCTTTGGTATTGGACAGTTCAATCCAGATTTTCTGGTCTTGCAGGCCTACCAGATTGACCTTGCCGACATCCTTGACCCGTTGCAGTTGCAGTTGCAGACGGTCGGCATATTCCTTCAATATGGCATAGTCATAATCTTTGCCGGTCAGGACATAGATATTTCCAAAGGTATCGCCAAATTCATCATTAAAAAACGGCCCCTGCACCCCACTCGGCAATTGATGCTGGATATCGCCCACTTTTTTGCGCACCTGATACCAGACATCGGGAATCTGGTTTGAGCGCAGCGAATCTTTGGCGACAAACGTCACCAGTGATTCACCGGGACGCGAATAGGCCATGATGCGTTCGTAATTACCGGTACTCATCAACTCCTTTTCGATGCGGTCAGTGACCTGCAACGACACTTCCTGTGCGGTTGCACCCGGCCAGTAGGTCTGGATGACCATCACCTTAAAGGTAAATGGGGGATCTTCACTTTGGGCCAGTTTGGAATAGGAAACAATGCCGACAATGCCGAGCAGCAGCATGAAATAAAGAATCAAGCCTTTATTTTTCAGGGCCCATTCCGACAGGTTAAAGTTCGAGCCTAAATTCATGATACAGCTCCTGGCTGAATTTTCACGGCACGATTTTCTCGGTCAATCGGCTGGATTTTCTGTTTTTCACGCAATAAATGCACCCCGCCAATCACCACATAATCTTGCGGATTCAGACCGGACAATACCGGCACACTGTCACGACCATAGGCTCCCAGGTTCACAGCCACCTTATGAATGGTCTGGTCCGGTTTCACCACCCAGACATAGGCCTGCTGACCATTGGCCGAGACACTGGACAAAGGCACGCTAAGTACATTGTTTTGGATATTGTTAAAAAATACCCGTGCACTCTGGCCCAGCTGAATGGCAGCATTACTTCCACGCAAAGCGACTTTGACACTAAAGGTTCGGGACTGATCGGCTGCCGGAGAAATTTCACGCACATAGCCGGCAAATTTATCTTCAGGTTCGGACCATAAAGTAACCCATGCTGTCTGACCGACTTTAATCTCTGAAATGGCCTGTTCCGGTACCCCGATCACCACCTCACGATCACCGGCAATCGCCACCTGATAAGCAGCCTGTCCCGCAGCGACCACCTGCCCCACTTCAATGTTACGCGCAGTAATCACGCCATTTTTATTGGCAATCAGCTGGTTATAACCGGTTTGGTTACTCGTAACCTGATAATTGGACTGCGCCTGTTTCAGCGCGGACATCGCTGACTTATACTGATTATCCACCGCATCATATTGCGAATGGCTGACCGCATTCATCGGCAGCAATTGCTTAAAGCGCTGCCGTTCATCTGCGGCAATTTTTGCGGCCGATTGGGCACTTTCCAGTTGAGCTTTTGCTGCATTGAGCTGCAGCTGGGCATCTTTCACATCGAGTTTTGCCAGTACCTGCCCCACTTTGACCTGATCGCCCACATCGACATAACGTTCGATAATCTGTCCGCCCACCCGGAAGGCCAAAGCCGTTTGCTGGCGTGCCTGCACATCTCCGGCATAGCTTTTCTGCTCATTATGGGTATTGTTCGGCTGAGTCACCATCACAAACGGAACCTGTTCTGTTTCGGTTGCCTCCGTGCTGCAGCCCAATAAAGTCACACTGCAAATAATCATCATGCTGACCAGGGCGGTTTTTACTGCAATTTTTACTATGCTCATGAGGTTGGCTCTTATCTCAAAATGTTTTTTAAGGCAAAATAAGCATTATCTTAAACTGATCGTTTTTTAATTAATATACTTATCGGTACATTAATTGGGAATCGAGGGTCAAATCAATGACCTTTTTCATTTTTTTGGAAAAAATTGTGCAAATAAATGTGGGTCGCCCCAAAGACTTAGAAAAACGTCAGCGCATTTTAACTGCAGCAAAAAGCTTATTTTTAAGGTGTGGCTACCATGGTTCCAGCATGAACCAGATTGCCCAGGAAGCGGGTGTCACCAAACTGACCGTCTACAATCACTTTCAGGATAAAGCCAATTTATTTGTCTGTGCCATTGTTGCCACATGCGAAGAATTACTCAGTGCTCGCCCCTTAAACCTGCAAGCCGACAGTAATTTTTATCAAGAATTTGTGCATGCCTGTGAGCTGGCCCTCAATATCACCAATTTGCCAGAGGCCATCAAGCTGGAACGCTTATTGGTGGAACTGGCGGCGGAACAAAATCCACTGGCACAGACGTTTTATAATGCATGCCATCTGCGTATGAATGCACTGTGGGAAAATTTTTTTCAGCAGGCTATCGAATTGGGCTTTATTCAGCCAGAAGCATTAAAAAACCTGACCTTACTGATCCTTTCTTTACTGTTGGGTCTGCGCCATCATGAAGTGCTGCTTGGGGTGCGGGAAGTACCCACTGCTGAAGAGAAACAGCAGATTATCTTGAACAGTATTGAAATCTTTATGCTGAAATATCAGAAAAAACCTTAAAATCTGTAATTCCATTTTCCTTGACTGCACCAACGGCAACTCAATTGCTAGTTTTAGCAGCAAAAAATTACCGACTTTTGTCTGCCCCCTACTTGGAATGTCATTGAATCGGGGTATATTCAAAGGAGTAGCCTAGGAGAATGAAAAAAAATGATTCAACAAATTGATGCTCCACTGCGTGAGGATGTACGCTTACTTGGGAACTTACTGGGAGAAACCCTCAAGGAACATGCGGGACAAGATTTGTTTAATCAGGTGGAGCAGATTCGTGCCCTGTCCAAAGGTGCACGTGATGGCCAGGTAGAAGCCGAAAAACAGCTTGAACAACTATTCCTGAGTCTGGAAGATGATGAGATTCTTCCACTTACCCGTGCATTCACCCACTTTCTGAATTTTGCCAATATTGCCGAACAGTACAATGTAGTTCGAAGTCGCCGTCAAAGCGAATTCGATGAACATGCACCCTCTCCCAATCCGCTCGATCATCTGTTCCAGAAATTTAAAGATCACGAAATTTCAGCCGACACCCTATTCAAGCAAATCTGTGAACTGAAAATTGAACTGGTGTTGACTGCACATCCGACTGAAGTCAGCCGTCGTACCTTAATTCAAAAATATGATGATATTAATGACTGCCTGTTTAAGTCTGATCAACAAAAACTGACCCCACGTGAACGCAAAGCCGTACTGCAAGAACTCAAACAACTGATTTGTTCCGCTTGGCAGACCGATGAAATCCGCCAGCACCGGCCAACCCCAGTCGATGAAGCGAAATGGGGCTTTACCACTATTGAACAAACCCTATGGAATGCCATTCCCAAATTCATCCGCGAACTGGATGAAATGGTTGAAGATCACTGTAGCCAGCGTTTACCTTTAACCGTTGCACCGGTGCGTTTTGCCTCCTGGATGGGCGGTGACCGTGACGGCAACCCGAACGTCACGCATAACATTACCCAGGAGGTGCTGTGGCTGTCGCGCTGGAAAGCGGCTGATTTATATCTGCGTGATATGGAAGACCTGCGCTGGGAACTGTCGATTCAAAACTGCAGCGATGAACTGATGCAGGCACTGGGCCATAGCCACCCTGAACCCTACCGTGAATATCTGCGGGATACCCGCGAACGCCTCAAAGCCACCCGTCACTGGCTGGCGCAAAAACTGCAAGGGCAAGATGCCGATGATCATCTGGTGATTAAAAGCAAAGATGAATTATTACAGCCTTTATTGCTGTGCTACCGTTCACTGATTGCCTGCAACCTGCCAGAAATTGCCAATGGCAAACTGCTGGACTTTATCCATCGCGTCAACTGCTTTGGCATTGAACTGCTGAAACTGGATATCCGTCAGGAATCCGGTCGTCATCGTCAGGCCATTTCTGCCATTACTGAATATCTGGGTCTGGGCAATTTTGAAACCTGGACCGAACAGGCGCGCCAAAACTTCCTGTTGCAGGAATTACAAAGCAAACGTCCGTTGTTGCCTAAACATCTGAATGAACCTAAACAAAGCCTGATTGAACATCCGGATGTACAGGAAGTGTTTGCCACCATGCGCACGCTGGCCGAACAACCGGAAGAAAGTCTGGGTGCGTATATTATTTCCATGGCGGAATATCCAAGTGATGTCTTGGCCGTGTTATTGCTGCAAAAAGAAGCCGGCATCAAGCATCCACTTCGTGTAGTTCCGCTGTTTGAAACCCTGAAAGATCTGGACGGTGCAGCCAGTACCATGAATACCCTGTTCAATATGCATTGGTACAAACAGCATATTCAGGGCAAGCACGAGGTGATGATTGGCTATTCCGACTCAGCCAAAGATGCCGGATTTATGTCTGCCAACTGGGCGCAATACCGTGCGCAGGAAGAACTGACTGCGGTGGCAAAAAAACATGCAGTACAACTCACCCTGTTCCATGGCCGCGGCGGTTCCATCAGCCGGGGTGGTGCTCCAACCCAGCAGGCACTGTTTTCACAACCGCCAGGCTCGATTTCCGGTGCCATTCGCGTGACTGAACAAGGGGAAATGATCCGCTTCAAGTTTGGTCTGGAAGGTATTGCCTTACAGAATCTGGAGATTTATACCGCAGCCACTTTAGAGGCAACCCTATTGCCGCCACCGGTACCTAAGGATGAATGGCGTGAACTGATGCATAGCATGACCGATTTGTCGGTACAGGTGTATCGTCAAACCGTGCGTGAAAATCCACATTTTGTAAAATACCTGCGTACGGTTACACCGGAACTAGAATTGCAAATGTTGCCACTCGGTTCACGCCCGGCAAAACGCAAGGTCAGTGGTGGGATTGAATCCTTACGTGCCATTCCCTGGGTCTTTGCATGGACCCAAATCCGTCTGATGCTTCCAGCCTGGCTGGGCACTGGAGCAGCCATTAACCAGGTGATTCATCAAGGGCAAAAACCACTGCTGGATGAGATGCTGCAACAATGGCCATATTTCCAGACCCTGATTGACATGCTGGAAATGGTATTGTCCAAAGCAGATAGTAATGTCGCCTTATATTACGAATCACATTTGACCGAAGATGAAGACTTAAAAGTCCTGGGCAATGAACTGCGTCAGCGCTTAAAAGATGCGGTACAAACCTTGCTGGCGCTGAAAGGCGAATCCAAACTGCTCAGCAGCAATGAAGTGCTGGATCAGTCTATGCGGGTACGCAAACCGTATTTGTTGCCGCTGCATTTATTGCAGGCCGAACTGATGAAACGCCGCCGTCGCTATCTGGCAGAACGTCAGGCAGAACATACCCCAGTCGATCATGCCTTAATGGTGAGTATTGCCGGGATTGCAGCCGGATTGCGTAATACCGGTTAAATTCTGATTTCCCATAGAAAAAGCACATTCCTGCAATGTGCTTTTTTTAACCTTATGGTCAAAAGTTTCCCATTATAGTCAAACTACTTTATTATCCATACAGGATTTGAAAAAAACTCGAAATAATTCATCGACTGAGTCGATCAACCATTCTTTACGCTTACGTTTAACCCATGCCCACCTTGCACGATATATCGCTCATCTATAGGATTTAAATCAGGGCTGTATGCAGGAAGCCAAAGAATTTTATGCCCTTGTTGTTCCAATAACTCCTGAATATCTGCTCTTTTATGAAATGCTGCATTATCCATAACCACTACACTATTTTCAGGTAATGCTGGTATGAGGAATTGCTCAATCCAAAAATGAAAAACATCTGAATTGATTTTGCAGTCAAATAAACCGACTGAAAATAACTTACCCTCATGGATTGCTCCAATGGCATTGGTCTGATTCTTTAATTGCCAATTATATTGCCCTAAACAGGGTACTCCTTTTCGTGAGTAGCCATGAGGTCTGTAATCATGTGACTTAAAACCACTTTCATCCAGATAAATAATCGGGTGGGTTTTTTCTAATTCATTCACTTGCTGAATAAATTTATCCCTAAGCTTTGTATCTGCTTTAGGATGGCTTAACGTCTTTTTTTAACTGTAATATTTAAGCGCTTTAATGCAGCACCAATAGATGAAACACCACAATTAAAACGTGCAGCACGTTCATATTGATAAGCATCAGGATACTTTTCAACATCTTCACGTAAAGCATCATCGTTAATTTTAGAAGGTTTACGTACGCGAGTTTTTTTAATCTCTATACGTTTCTTCCATTCAACAATGGTATTTTTATTAATTTCAAATTGTGCAGCTACCGCTCGAATAGAATAACCTTCCTCAAGCTTAGCTAAAATTTTACGTCTAAAATGTTCTGAATAACTCATTGCACCATTGTATTAGTTTTATAATGATTTGACTATATTTTTTATAAATAAAACAAAAAATATTTATGAATCTATCAACCCATCTTCATACCTATTAACTATTGATTTAGCGTTATTTTTAATTATTAAATTTTTTATCACATGGTAAAAATATTTGAAAAGTCATGGTATTAGTATAAATAAAATTTTGTTTCAATGATTAAATCTTCCAAAAAAGAAGCGTATGATGTGCACAATTTGTTTTTAGAGTGCTCAAAAAATGTCCAATTGGTTTCCCAAATGGCGCCCGTACGAAGGCAGTATCGATGCACGTCCTGTCGGTACCAATGAATACCTTCCACCTGCACAAAGTGTAGTTTTGGGTGTACAACATGCTTTTGCCATGTTTGGGGCGACTGTACTTGCGCCCTTCCTGATGGGCTTTGATCCTAATCTGGCTATTTTAATGTCAGGCATCTGTACCATCCTGTTTTTCCTGATGACCGGGGGACGTGTGCCGAGTTATCTGGGTTCCAGCTTTGCCTTTATTGGGGTGGTCATTGCAGCAACGGGTTATGCCGCTTCGGGTACGGGTGCACCCAATACCAATCTGGCCCTAGCCGCTGGTGGTATTATGGCCTGCGGTATTCTGTATGCCATTTTTGGTTTTATTGTGATGGCAACCGGAACCAAATGGATTGAAAAACTCATGCCCCCTGTAGTGACTGGTGCTGTGGTCATGATCATCGGCCTGAATTTGGCACCGGTGACTGTTAAAGGCGTAGCAGGGAATAACTTCAATATGTGGATGTCACTGGTCACCGTGATGTGCATGGGTTCTATTGCAGTATTTACCAAAGGCCTGCTGCAACGTCTGCTGTTATTGATCGGTTTATTACTGGCTTACTTAATTTATTATATTGTTTCCAATGTGATGGGACATGGCACACCCATTAATTTTGCTCCAATTCAACAGGCAGACTGGTTTGGTATTCCTACCTTCCACTCACCGGTATTCGATGCCAATGCCATGCTAATTATTGCGCCGATTGCCTTGATTTTAGTGGCTGAAAACCTGGGGCATATCAAAGCAGTGGGTGCCATGACCGGTGAAAACCTTGATCCGCATATTGGTAAAGCCTTTGTTGCCGATGGTCTTGCAACCACTTTATCAGGTGGTGTCGGTGCTCCGGGGATGACGACTTATGGTGAAAATATTGGCGTGATGGCGGTGACTCGTGTCTATTCCACCATCATTTTTGTTTTTGCCGGTATCTTTGCGGTTTTCTTGGGACTTTCACCAAAATTTGGTGCCATTATCCATACCATTCCGACTGCTATCTTAACTGGTGCATCGATTGTGGTCTTCGGTTTAATTACCATTGCCGGGGCAAAAATCTGGATTGAAAACAAGGTTGATTTCTCTAAAAACAAAAACCTGATGGTGGCTGCGGTGACCATTATTTTAGGCACCGGTGACTTTGCCCTGCAATTCGGCAGCTTTAATTTGGGTGGTATTGGTACCGCTACGTTTGCAGCCTTAATTCTGAACTGGTTCTTTAGCCTGGGCGATAAATCTTGACATTCTTCCACCACCTACGCTTTCGCTAGGTGGGGGATTCCTACTGCTAGACGCTTATGCCCAAGCGCAAGTATGTTCTTAGCGAAATTTAAATAAAATTAAGGACGAAATTCTCGCAATTCGCGCTGAATAAAACGTTGGATCATTTGACGATATAAATGTTCCACCAGATCAGGATCGGTTCCCAAATCTAGTGCTTGTGCACGTACTTTCTGAATGACCTGCTCGACCCGTTCCGGAGATTGTACGTCCTGTACAGTACGCTTAAAACGCGTAGCCTGATCGACATAAAACTGACGGGTAGCTATCATCTCAATGAGTGCGGTATCAATTGCATCAATCTGTGCACGGGCCTGTTCTAAAGACTCACATTTCTCTTTCTTCATCTTTGCTATCATCATTTTCACTTTTATATTGGTCTTCTAAAACATTACTAAAAATACTTTCGATCATCCAGACCCGGTACAAACTATTAAACACATAACTTTGACCATCAATGCGCAGTTCGAGCACAGGAAAATCGGGCTGAGACTTCATTTCACAGAGTATGTCATTTTCTTTTAATTTGGCAGCAATATCTTCAGTGCTCAGTTCATTGATCTCTAAATCACGCTTGATCTGGTCAAAATGTGCCCTAAATGACAAGTCTTTGCCTTTGGTCCAGACTGCCTGCAAAATGCTGTACATGGCTTCCACACGCTGCTCTTCAGGCACGCTATAAAACAGTTTCGCTATCTCATAAGTTGCTTGCTGGGTAGGACGGCAAAACGGGGTAAATTTCACTTCGGTACGTTTGGACAAGCGTGTCGCCAGCCCCCAGTCAAACAGGTCCCGTCCATGATAAGACAGCGGGTAAACATTGAGGTGAATATTATAAAAATTGGCCAGCTCTTCTTTAATATAGGCCAACAATAGCCAGGAAATCGGGTCTTCCAGGGCAATATATAAATCCAGTTCCGGATCCAGCGCCTGAATTTCATTCAGTTCCTCAGCATCACTAATCAGGTGTTCACGCCATTCAATATGGTTGATCAGGAAAATCGGATTGCCAGTGAGTAATTTTTGCTGTTTTAAACGGCGGGTCAAACGCAGCAGATCATCCACCGCATGATACTTGCGCTCCCCGAATTCAAAATAGCTGACAAGCACTTCGTTATCGTTAAAAATCCGTTCCGGAAAATTTTGCGCTGGATGATGGCGACTAGCCATGGCATGCAAGGTACGCAATTTGCCATACTGTTTTTGCCACAGCATGTGGAACACATCTTCGAGTAAATACAGGAAATCCTGGCCGCGTAAAGGAGTATTGCGAAGGATGGTTTCTGCTTGAGCAATGGCTTCAAGTGGTGGCTGTTCGGGGGTTTCATGAAAACTAAAACGATGCTGTTTGGACAAAATTTTGGCATCGTTGAGGCAGTAATTTTGCCACTCCATTTCTGACATGTTATTGGGAGGTTCTGCCGTTTCACTGGAAATGATCACCTTTAAGGGTTTGATCTCATCACTCAAGATTTCTTCAAGTTCAGGTAACTGCTGTGCAGCCAGATAGCTATAGACATCATCCAGACGCAAGTGGATGGTTAAACCCTGCTCCGTAGATAATTCCACCTGACGAGTTGGCTTTTGATAAAACCAACTCGATCGAAGTGGATCAAACCAACGGCGTAACAGTGACATGAGATCAGCCTCGAAAAAAAACCTTGTGTGCTACAAGAGTTGTTAAATGTTAATTTAAATCTACTTATTTCTATATTATTATATACAAATGAGTAGATATGTTAGTATTGGTGTTGCAGCTAAAACATTGGGCGTTTCCATTCAAACCCTAAGAAGATGGGATGAGGAAGGCACTTTAGTTGCAGATAGAACCCCTAAAAATCACAGACGTTATGATCTAAGTAAAATAACGCCTGAACTTATCCATGATCTTGCTATTCAAAATAATCGAAAAACGATTGCTTATGCAAGAGTATCAAGTCATGACCAAAAGGCTGATCTTGAGCGACAAAAACAAGTTTTAGAAATGTACTGTGCTAAACAAGGCTGGACATTTGAACTCATCAGCGATCTCGGTTCAGGCATGAATTACCATAAAAAGGGTTTAAAGGCTCTTTTAGATGGGATTATTGATAATCAAATTGGTCGTTTGGTTTTAACACATAAAGATCGCTTACTACGCTTTGGTGCTGAGTTGGTTTTTGCTTTATGTGAAGCAAGAAATGTTGAAATTGTGATTATTAATCAAGGCGAAAATCTGAGTTTTGAAGAAGAACTTGCCCAAGATATACTGGAAATTATCACTGTATTCTCTGCAAGATTGTATGGCAGTCGAAGTAAAAAGAATCAAAAGTTAATACAGGCGGTTAAAGAAGTACTATGAGTCGATTTATACGAGGGCATGTCATTGAGTTGATGCCCACCAACAAGCAAGCAAGTCATTTCGCTCAAGCGTGTGGCGTTGCTCGTTTGTCGTATAATTGGGCGTTAAAGGAATGGCAGCGACAATTTGACATACTCCCACCACTTTCGACTAGCTCCTTGCGAAACTCGTTTCTCAGGGATTCTAAAAGCAAAGGCTCTTAGGCGACTTCCTCACGGATTTCGCTTGCTTTCTGCTTCGCAGGGCGACCTTTACTGCGTCTTCCCTCCACAGACAAAACGGTATGTCCTACCGCTAAGATGTTACGAGATGCGTTAATATCCGCATTCG